>NZ_JBVIGA010000003.1:39971-347750 GCF_055571035.1 Streptomyces malachitofuscus
TAGCCGGCATGCACGACCTCCGCGCGGGCCCGCAGGGCACGGCCGGTGGCCGGGCGCAGGTACTGGACGGAGAAGCCCCCGGTCAGCACGTGCGGGCGCGGGTCAGGGCGAGGGGGCCGGCAGGACCGTGCCCTGCGCGACCGCGCACAGCGTCTCCACGCCGTCGGCGTCAAGGGTGAGCAGGTCACAACGGACGACGGCCCGGCGCCGGCCGGCATGCACGACCTCCGCGCGGGCCCGCAGGGCACGGCCGGTGGCCGGGCGCAGGTACTGGACGGAGAAGCCCCCGGTCAGCACGTGCGGGCCGAGAACGGCACCGGCCGCGAAGGTGAGGGCGTTGTCGGCGGCGTAGGAGAGGACGCCGCCGTGCAGGAACCCGTTCTGCTGGTGGAGTTCCTCGCGGATGTCGATCTCCAGTGTCGCCCCGCCGTCCCCGAAGGCGGTCAGCCGGGCGCCGAGGAGTCTGCTGAAGGGCTGGCTGTCCAGGGCCTGCCGGGCGGTGTCGAGGTCGAGTGCGGGGGACGCGGACATGGGACGTGGGCTCCTCGAGGCGGTGGGTGGGTGACCGGGGCGGGGGTCAGGGCCTGTCGGTCTCCTCCAGCAGGCCGGCGTCGTGGGCGAGCAGGGCGATCTGTACGCGGTTGTTGAGGTCGAGCTTGGCCAGGATCCGGGAGACGTGGGTCTTCACCGTGGCCACGCTCATGTAGAGCTCCGCGGCGATCTCGGCGTTGGCCAGGCCCCGGCCGACGGCGACGGCGACCTCGCGTTCGCGGTCGTTGAGGTTCTCGATGCGCGCCCGCGCACGCGTGCGCCGCATGTCGGTTCCGGTGCCGGCGGCGTGGGCCATCAGCTGCCGGGTGACCGTGGGCGACAGCACCGGGTCACCGGCCGCGACCCGGCGCACCGCGGCGAGGATCTCGGCGGGCGGGGTGTCCTTGAGCACGAAGCCGGCGGCACCCGCGCGGAGCGCCCGCAGCACCTGCTCGTCGGCGTGGAAGGTGGTGAGCACCACGACCTGCGGGGCGTCCTCGCGGCGGCGCAGCGCCTCGGTCGCGGTGAGACCGTCGACCGTCGGCATCCGGATGTCCATGAGGACGACGTCCGGCCGGGTCCGGTCGACGAGGGCCTCGACCTCGCCGCCGTCGGCCGCCTCGCCGACGATCTCGATGTCGTCGGCGCCGCCCATCATGAAGGACAGCCCGGCCCGTACCAGCGGGTCGTCGTCGACGAGGAGCAGTCTGATGGCAGTCATGGGCGGTACGTAATCACGGCCGGGCGGGGCGGCGACACACGGGCGGTCCGATCCCGCCGGGGCCGGGGCGCACCGTCCCGGCCCCGGTACCGGTTCACGCCCACGGCAGCCGCGCCCGTACCTCGAACCCGCCGGCGAGGGTGGGTCCGTGCTCCAGGGTGCCGCCCGCCAGGGTGGCGCGCTCGGTGAGCCCGATCAGGCCCTGCCCGGCGCCGGGAACGTGCGGTACGCCGCCCTCCGGAGCGGGATTGCGGACGGTCACGGCGAGGCCCTCCCCGGGCCCTCCGGTGACCGTCACGGTGACCTCCGTGCCGGGGGCGTGCTTGCGGGCGTTGGTCAGGCACTCCTGGGCGATCCGGTAGGCGGTGCGGCCGACGGAGGCGGGGACGGCGGCCGGCTCGGTGACCCGCTGGTCGAGGGTCACCTTCATGCCGGCCTGCCGTGATTCGGCGATCAGGGTGTCGAGGGCCGCGAGCGTCGGCTGCGGCCGGCCCGCGTCGTCGGAGTCGCCGACCCGCAGCACGCCGATGATCTCCCGCAGGTCCTGCAGCGCCTCGTGCGCGCTCTCCCGGATCACCCCGGCCGCCCGTGCGATCTCCTCGCGCGGTGCGTCGGGCCGGAACTCCAGCGCGCCCGCGTGCACGCTCAGCAGCGTCAGCCGGTGCGCGAGCACGTCGTGCATCTCCCGTGCGATGGCCTCCCGCGCCAGCCGCTGAGCCTGGTCGGCCCGCAGCCGTGCCTCCGTCTCGGCCCGCCGGGCCCGGTCCCTGAGGCTCAGCATCAGCTGCCGTTTGGACCGGACGAACATGCCCCAGCCGACGACGGCGGCCGTCAGCACCACGAAGAGAACGAGCGCGGCGAGGTACGGCAGGTCCGGGTCGGGACGCCACCAGAGGTAGAGCGGCACCAACACCATCTGGGCAGCGGCCACCCAGGCCACGTACCGGAAGGGCCGGTGCACGGCGAGGGTGAAGAGGGCGATCAGGGCGACTCCGCCGGAGGTCTCCGAGACGAAGCTGACCGGAACCATGGCCGCGGCCAGACCGAACGGCCACCGCCGGCGCAGCCAGACCGCGGCGCAGGACAGCGCCCCGATCACCTGGTCGGTCAGGGCCAGCGGCTCCGGGACGGAGTCGTTGCCGGCGAGGCTCTCGGCACCCGCCAGACCCACCAGAACGGCCAGCACGAAGCAGGCGAAGTCGACGACCCAGTCGCGCGCGGTACGGCGGGGACGCCGCCCGGAGCAGTGCGCGTCGGGGTCGAGTTCGTGGATGAGGGCGGACGGGAAGAACCATCGTGGCCCCGTGAACACCGGGGCGGTCTGCGCCGCCTTGTCACCAGTCACGGTCGACAAATCTACGCAGAGGTCGCCCGGCGCATCGCGTCGCGGGACGGATCGGCTACCAAAGTCGCGGCACCGCAGACTTTCGGCGCTCCGGCAGGACCGGATCACGGTCCTTGGTCGGGCCGCGCCGCGCCCCACGGCCGATGCGGGCGGACGGTGCGCGGGGCGAGAGTCGGTGGCATGAAGCAGACGCTGGAAGTGCTGGGGTTCCTCGCCGGGGTGCAGGGTGTGGCGGGTCTGGTGAGCGAGTTCGCGGGCTGGGACTGGGGGATCGTCCACCGGTTCGGGTTCCTCGACGGCAACGAGCTCTTCGCGAGCATCGCCCTGCTGGTGCTGGGCGGCGCCCTGATCGCGGCCGCGGAGAGCCGGAACGCCCGCTGACCTGCCCCGGGTCCGCCGCCCTCAGTCCCGCTCCCCCGCTCCCCGCACCACCGCGACCGGGCAGTGCGCGTGGTGCAGCAGGGCCTGGCTGACCGAACCCAGGAGGAGCCCGGCGAAGCCGCCCCGTCCGCGCGCGCCGACCACGACGAGCTGGGCGGACCGGCTCGCCTCGATCAGTGCCTCGCGCGCGCCGCCGCGCACCGTCCGCTGCTCGACCACCACGTCCGGGTAGCGGTCCCGGTGGCCGGCCAGGGCCTCGGAGAGCAGACGTTCCTCCTCCTCGCCCAGCGCTCCCGGCGGGTTGGCGTACGGCTCCGACGCGTCCTGCGGCGGGGGCAGCGGCGCGTTCCACGGGGTCCAGGTGTGCAGTGCCACCAGCGGCGCCTTGCGCAGGGCGGCCTCGGCGAAGGCGAACTCCACCGCCTTGCGTCCGGCGTCCGAGCCGTCGACGCCCAGCACGATCGGGCCGTCGGCCGCCGGCTGCTCGCGCACCACCAGGACGGGACAGCGGCCGTGGGCCGCCAGATGCACCGCCGTCGACCCCACCAGCAGGCCGACGAACCCGCCCATGCCCCGGGAGCCGACCACCACCAGCTCGGCGCCGCGCGACTGTGCCTCCAGGACCGTCAACGGCTCACCGGTCAGCACGACCTGGTCGATCTCCACCTCGGGAGCCGCCGCGCGGGCCCGTTCGACCGCCTCGGCCATGAAGCGGTCGACCATGGTGCGCAGCCCGCCCTCCGGCGGCCCCATCGGCGACGGTCCCATGGGCACGTGCATCGCGGGCCAGAGGCATGCGTGCACCACCCGCAGCCCCGCCCCTCGCGACGCCGCCTCCCGCGCGGCGACCTCCGCCGCGGCGAGCCCCGACGCGGAACCGTCCACGCCCACGACCACGAGACCGTTCACCATGCCTCCTCATGCGGCTGGGTGTTCTTGCCACGTCCAGAATCCCCCGGCCGCCCTTGGCTGTCCTGGGGCCGTTGGGGCGCGGTGAGGGCCGAACGGCCCCTCAGCAAGGGCGGCGGGGCGGGGTGGGAGGTCGACGTCCGTTCGCCGCCGGTAACCGGGGCGCGGGGGCACTGGGATGGACGCATGACGCATCAGAGCTTGGTGAACGTTTCGGAGAAGACCCTGCTCGGGAAGGCGGCCCTGGTCACCGGCGGCAGCCGGGGGATCGGGGCGGCGACCGCGCTGCGGCTCGCGCGGGAGGGCGCGGATGTCGCGGTGACCTATGTGAACGGCAAGGAGGCGGCCGAGGAGCTCGTACGGGCCGTGGAGGCACTGGGGCGCCGCGCGGTGGCGCTGCGCGCGGACGCCGGTGACCCGGAGGACGCGGCCGGGGCGGTGACCGCCGCCGCGCGGGAGCTGGGCCGGCTCGACATCCTGGTGAACAACGCGGGCGTGGGCGTGCTCGGCCCGGTGGAGACGCTGTCCCTCGCCGATGTCGACCGCGTGCTCGCGGTGAATGTGCGCGGGGTGTTCCTGGCGTCCCGCGCGGCGGCCGCCGTCATGCCGCGCGGGGGGCGGATCATCACCGTCGGTACGTGCATGACCCAGCGTGTGCCGGGGCCCGGGGGGACGCTGTACGCGATGAGCAAGTCGGCGCTGGTGGGGCTGACGAAGGCGCTGGCGCGGGAGCTGGGTGAGCGGGGGATCACCGCGAACATCGTCCACCCGGGGCCGATCGACACGGACATGAACCCGGCGGACGGACCGTATGCGGCAGGGCAGGCGGCGATGACGGCGTTGGGGCGGTTCGGGGCGGTGGAGGAGGTGGCGTCGACGATTGCCCATCTGGCGGGGGCGGGGTATGTGACCGGGGCGGAGTTTGCGGTGGACGGGGGGCATGCGGCGTGAGTGGCGCCACGGGGGGCGCGTTACAGGTCCCCCCACGTACGGCGGCCGTTGTGGTGGCCGCCGTACGGGGTTGCTCCGCCGGCGTTGCCGGGTGCCTCCCCCACTCTCGACTTCTCCCCCACCCTCGGCTGCGCTCGGGCGGGGGGACCCCCATGAGCGGGAGGTACCCCCACCGCCCACCCTCCCCCGCTCTCGGCTTCGCTCGAGCGGGGGGACCCCCATCGCCCTGGGGGCACCTCCCAGGCCCTTGAGGCACTGGGGGAGGCACGACAGCCCGCAGCTACGCGGCATGGACTGCCCGCATCTGCGGCGGCACGGTTGCCCGCGGTTACGGCTGGTCGGTCAGGGTGCCGTGGAGCCTCAGGCGGGAGATGCCGCCGTCCGGGTGGATGTCGATGCGTGCGTGAGTGGCGAGCGCGGGGTCCGGGAGGACGAAGCGGTGGTTGGTGTCGGGCTGGAGGCGGGTGCGGGGCAGGATCTCCCGCCAGTCGCCGTCGTCTCCGTCCTTCACCGACACCGACGCCCAGCCGGCGCTGTTGCCCTTCAGATACGCCGTGTCGATCTCCAGCGCCCGGATCCGCGCCCGCCCCACCAGCCGGTAGCGGATCCAGTCGTGGCCGCGGTCACGGCGGCGCCGGGTCTCCCAGCCGTCGTCCATCTTGCGGGAACGGCCGGGCGCGATGGTGTGGGTGGCCGGTGAGTAGAAGCGGTCGGAGGCGTCCTCGACCCGGCCGCCGTTCTCCAGGGCGACGACGTCGAACGTGCCGAGCGCGGCCAGCCACGCCGGGTCCGGGACGACCTCGCCGTACACGCGCAGCCGGGCGATGCCGCCGTCGGGGTGCTGCTTGAGGCGCAGGTGGGTGAAGCGCTCCTCGGACGTCACGGCGAAGCCGTTGGCCGCGTGGCCGCCGACCGGGGTGCGCGGGACCAGCGTCGTCCACTTCACCTCGTCCGAGAGCAGCTCCTCCGGTGACGGGACGCCCGCCACACAGGTGCCCTCGACGGACACGGCCTGGGGGTAGTTGCCGCGGAAGTGGGCGGTGTCCACGACGATGCCGCGGACGACGCCGGGCGCGCCGAGCCGGATCAGCGCCCAGTCGTGGTCCTCGTCCGTCGGCCAGGGGTCCTGGGCGGAGGTGCCGCGGCGCCGCCGGGTCTCCCAGCCGTCCATGATCTTGCCCTTGTGCCCGAAGTGCTCGGGGTCGAACTCGGCGCGACCGGGCAGCAGGAGATTCTCACGCTGGGCGAAGAACTCGTCGTTGGCGGCGATGACACCGGCACCGAGCCGGCGGTCGGCGAGGTCGGCGTGGTGGGTGAAGGGGAAGTCGGCGGTGCGGTAGTCCGCGTACGGGTCGCCTCCGCTGTAGGGGTGTGCGTCGCCGGTGAAGCTCTCGATCGCCGTCACGGTGATCCGGTCCTGCCTTTCGGGTGTCGGTGTCAGTGGGTACGGGTGAGCAGTCGGCCCTTCGGTTCGGTGAACTCGCCGTCGGCCACGATGCGCCGCCCGCGCAGCCAGGTGGACCGGACGACGCCGTGGAGGGTCCTTCCCGCGTACGCCGTCACGCGGTTGCGGTGCTGGAGCGCCGCCGGGTCGACGGTGAAGGTCTCGTCGGGGGCGAGGACGGCGAAGTCGGCGTCGCGGCCGGGCGCGATGGCACCCTTGCGCGCTTCGAGGCCGGCCAGCCGGGCCGTTCGCGTCGACATCCAGCGCACCACGTCCTCCAGGCCGTGGCCGCGTCTGCGGGCCTCGGTCCAGACGGCCGGCAGACTGAGCTGGAGGCCGGAGATGCCGCCCCAGGCGGTCGAGAAGTCGTCCGTCTTGAGGTCGGCGGTGGACGGGGAGTGGTCGGTGACGACGCAGTCGATGGTGCCGTCCGCCAGGGCCTGCCAGAGCAGGTCCTGGTTTGCGGCCTCGCGGATGGGCGGGCAGCACTTGAACTCGCTGGCTCCGTCAGGGACTTCCTCCGCGGTGAGGGTGAGGTAGTGGGGGCAGGTCTCGACCGTGACCCGGACGCCGTCGGCCTTGGCCGCGGCGATCACGGGCAGCGCGTCGCTGGAGGAGAGGTGCAGTACGTGCACCCGCGCGCCCAGTCGTTTCGCCTGGTCGACGAGGTGGGCGATCGCGGTGTCCTCGGCGTCGCGGGGCCGGGAGGCGAGGAAGTCGGCGTACCTCGGGCCGCCGTGCTGCGGGGCGGCGGCGAGGTGGTGCGGGTCCTCGGCGTGCACGATCAGCAGGCCGTCGAAGGCGGCGATCTCCGCGAGTGAGCGGGCCAGTTGCTCCTGGCCGAGGTGCGGGAACTCGTCCACGCCGGAGGGCGACAGGAAGGCCTTGAAGCCGAAGACACCGGCCTCGTGCAGCGGGCGCAGGTCCTTGACGTTGTCCGGCAGGGCACCGCCCCAGAAGCCGACGTCGATGTGGGCCTTGTCGGCGGCGACGCGCTGCTTGGTGCGCAGGTGGTAGACGGTGGTGGTGGGCGGGAGGGAGTTGAGCGGCATGTCGATCAGCGTGGTGATGCCGCCGGCCGCCGCCGCGCGGGTGGCGGTCCAGAAGCCCTCCCACTCGGTGCGGCCGGGGTCGTTGACATGCACGTGGGTGTCGACGAGGCCGGGCAGCAGGACGTCGTCGCCGAAATCCTCCAGGCGTGCGCCCCCGGGGACGGGTGCGTCGTACGGCCGTACGGCCGTGATCGTGCCGTCGGTGACCGCGACGGACGCGGCGCGCGTTCCCTCGGGAGTGATGACGCGCGTCGAGCGCAGCACCAGTTCGGCGTCGGACACCCGAATCCTCCTGAACTTCCACCTGACGAAATTCAACGTTCTGTTGAAGGAGTCTTCCCCTCGACCCCCAGCCCGTCAAGGGCACACTTCCCGCAGGGAGGGGTCGACGGTCAACCCTGGACGATTCCACAAAGCGGAATTAGACTTTCGACAAGCAGAACGTAGCTACGCACAAGCAGGGAGTCAACCGACCGCCGGGTAGGCTTCTGCCCTTCCTGCCCGCCCCGAAAGGAACGCGCCCGTGCCGACGTCCAGCGCCAGCACCACCGACTCCGCCCGGTCCGCCGCCAGTGGCGGCGTGCAGTCCCTCGAGCGCGCCTTCGATCTGCTCGAACGGATGGCGGACGCGGGGGGCGAGGTCGGCCTGAGCGAGCTGTCCGCGAGCAGCGGGCTGCCGCTGCCGACGATCCACCGTCTGATGCGCACGCTCGTCGCGTGCGGCTACGTGCGCCAGCAGCCCAACCGCCGGTACGCGCTCGGCCCCCGGCTGATCCGACTCGGCGAGTCCGCCTCCCGGCTGCTGGGCACCTGGGCCCGGCCCTATCTGGCCCGTCTGGTGGAGGAGACCGGCGAGACGGCGAACATGGCGCTGCTCGACGGGGACGAGATCGTGTACGTGGCACAGGTGCCGTCGAAGCACTCCATGCGGATGTTCACCGAGGTCGGGCGGCGTGTCCTGCCGCACTCCACCGGCGTGGGCAAGGCCCTGCTGTCCGGCTTCCCGCCGGAGGAGGTGCGGGCGCTGCTGGGCCGCACGGGCATGCCGGCCGCGACGGACAAGACCATCACCACGCCGGAGGGCTTCCTCGCGGCGCTGGAGGACGTGCGCCGCCAGGGCTACGCGATCGACGACAACGAGCAGGAGATCGGCGTCCGCTGTCTCGCGGTCCCGGTGCCGGACTCCCCCACGGCGGCGGCGATCTCGATCTCGGGCCCCGCGGGCCGGGTCACGGAGTCGGCGACGGAGAAGATCGTCCCGGTGCTCCAGCAGATCGCGGTGGAACTCTCCCAGGCGCTCACCACCCCCGGAACGGCCCCCGGCGCCTGACCGCCCGGCGCCTCACCCGTACGGATGTGCGTCAACCGCGCGATGACCGGCCGAACAGGTCAACGGCCTCGCGGAGTTCGCGCACGCCCGGCCCCAGAGCGCTGACCGAGCCGATCGCCCCCGCGACCAGCAGCAGGCAACGGCGCAGCCGGGGAATGTCGGGATGGTCCTCGGCGGCCAACGCGGCCAGCGCGGCGAGTTCCTCCTCAGCAATGCTCCGGTCCCGGAACTCCGCCGGATGGGCGGCCAGTTGGCGGCGTAAGCGGGACACGGCGGAGCGCAGCTCCGTCACCCGCGGGTCCACCTGACTGCCGGGCACACGCCTCTGCTCCACGCTCCGCAACACAGTCCTCCCCCTGGCACGTCGTCGTGCGCGTCCACGGCCGGCCCCTCAGCACCCCGCCGGCCGGTGCGCGCCAGTAAACGCCACCCCGGGGCCTTTGCGCCAGTCCGCTGCGTCATCGACTTGTTCCGCAGCGTGACACCGTGGCCCGGGGCATCCATTCCCGCGCCGCCCCCTCATCGCCCGGCGGGTGGGGTATGCAGGACGCATGACGGACGACGAAGCTCAGGTCGCGGGAGTGCTGCTGGCGGCAGGCGGGGGGCGACGTCTCGGCGGGCGGCCCAAGGCCCTGCTCACCCACCGGGGGCGTCCACTGGTGGAGCACGCGGCGGCGGTCCTGCGCGCGGGCGGCTGCGCGCGCGTGCACGTGGTGCTCGGCGCGCGGGCGGACGAGGTGCGCGCCCGCGCCGCCCTGCCGGACTGCGTGCTCGTCGACAACCCGGCGTGGGAGCAGGGCATGGGCACGTCCCTGCGGGCGGGGCTGGACTCCCTGGCCGGCACGGGCGCGCGGGCGGCGCTGGTCTGCCTGGTCGACCAGCCGGGGATCGGCCCGGAGGCGGTCGCGCGGGTACTCGGCGCGTACGAGTCCGACCATTCCCTGGTCTCGGCCGCCTACGACGGCGTGCGCGGCCATCCCGTCCTGTTCGGTGCCGCCCACTGGCCGGGGATCGCCGCGACTGCGACCGGCGACCGAGGGGCACGCGCCTATCTGAAGGAGCACGCGGACCGGGTGGCTCTCGTCGAGTGCGGTGACGTGGCCGAGGGGTACGACATCGACACCGAAGCCGATCTGGCGCACCTGGAATGAGCCGGGATGGCACCGGGCGTCAGGTTCCCTCGACCCGGAGAATCTCGACATCAACAAAACATTGAACTTCCACCATGAGGAAACTACTATCCACTGATCAGAAGCGCCCGACGTCCGTACGGGCGTCCGCAGCCCTGCCCGGGCCGACCGGCACCCGGTGCCATGCACGCCGAAGGAAGTGACAGCTGATGTCCGCACCAGCGCCGTCCCCGCTGGCCATCGTCGACGCCGAGGTCCTGCCCCGGCAGGAGGAGGTCCTCACCGAGCCGGCGCTCGCCTTCGTGGCCGCGCTGCACCGGCGGTTCACGCCCCGGCGCGACGAGCTCCTCGCCCGCCGCGCGCAGCGCCGCGCCGAGATCGCCCGCACCTCCACGCTCGACTTCCTCCCGGAGACGGCCGCGGTCCGCGCGGACGACTCCTGGAAGGTGGCACCGGCACCCGCGGCCCTCGAGGACCGCCGGGTCGAGATCACCGGCCCCACCGACCGCAAGATGACCATCAACGCGCTCAACTCCGGCGCGCGGGTCTGGCTCGCGGACTTCGAGGACGCCTCGGCGCCCACCTGGGAGAACGTGGTCACCGGCCAGCTCAACCTGATCGACGCCTACACGCGCAGCATCGACTTCACCGACCCGGGGTCCGGCAAGTCCTACGCCCTGCGCCCGGATGAGGAGCTGGCGACGGTCGTGATGCGCCCGCGCGGCTGGCACCTGAACGAGCGTCACCTCACCGACGCCGACGGCACCCCCGTCCCCGGCGCGCTCGTCGACTTCGGTCTGTACTTCTTCCACAACGCCAAGCGGCTGATCGACCTCGGCAAGGGCCCGTACTTCTACCTCCCCAAGACGGAGTCCCACCTGGAGGCCCGGCTGTGGAACGAGGTGTTCGTCTTCGCACAGGACTACCTGGGCGTCCCCCAGGGCACCGTGCGCGCCACCGTCCTGATCGAGACGATCACGGCCGCGTACGAGATGGAGGAGATCCTCTACGAACTGCGCGACCACGCCTCCGGCCTGAACGCCGGCCGCTGGGACTACCTCTTCTCCATCGTCAAGAACTTCCGTGACGGCGGGCCGAAGTTCGTGCTCCCGGACCGCAACGCGGTCACCATGACCGCCCCGTTCATGCGTGCCTACACCGAACTCCTCGTGCGCACCTGTCACAAGCGCGGCGCGCACGCGATCGGCGGCATGGCGGCCTTCATCCCCTCCCGCCGGGACGCGGAGGTCAACAAGGTGGCCTTCGAGAAGGTCCGCGCCGACAAGGACCGCGAGGCGAACGACGGCTTCGACGGCTCCTGGGTCGCCCACCCCGACCTGGTCCCGATCGCCATGGAGTCCTTCGACCGTGTGCTCGGCGACCGGCCCCACCAGAAGGACCGCCTCCGCGAGGACGTCGACGTCAAGGCGGAGGACCTCATCGCCGTCGACTCCCTGGACGCCAAGCCGACGTACGCGGGCCTGGTCAACGCCGTGCAGGTCGGGATCCGCTACATCGAGGCCTGGCTGCGCGGACTCGGCGCGGTCGCCATCTTCAACCTGATGGAGGACGCGGCCACCGCCGAGATCTCCCGCTCCCAGATCTGGCAGTGGATCAACGCCGAGGTCGTGCTGGACAACGGCGCGCAGGTCACCGCCGAGCTGGCCCGCAAGGTGGCCGCCGAGGAACTGGCGGGCATCCGCGCGGAGCTCGGCGAGGAGGCGTTCGCGGCGGGCAACTGGCAGCAGGCCCACGACCTGCTGCTGAAGGTCTCCCTCGACGAGGACTACGCCGACTTCCTCACCCTGCCGGCGTACGAGCAGCTCCGGGGCTGAGCCCCGGGTGACGGCCGGGCGGCCCTCCGGAGCCGCCCGGCCGTCACCCCAGATGCGCCGACCAGTCCCGTTCCGCCGCCGGCTTTCCGTGCAGGTTTGGAACGCGTTTCAGCCAGTCCGGACGCCCCCGCTGCGTCCGGGCCGCCCGCCGGGCGTTCTCCTCCGCGAGTGTCCTGGCGGAGGGGAAGTCGGTGGGCAGCCAGGCTCCCGACGACCGCACGCGCGCGTGCAGGTACGCCACATAGGCCTCCCGTGCCTCGTCGGGCGTGGCGAACCGGGAGTCGCCCGCCAGCCAGTCCTCGGGAACCTCCGCGGCGACGGACCGCAACAGCTCCTCGGTCACCTTCGGCGCCAGCTCGGCGTCCGCCGCCCGCACATCGGGCCCGTAGTGCCCGAGGGCGTGGTGACGGAAGTCGTACGCCTTGGCCGGATCGGAGCCCTCCCAGCGGTGGTGGAAGACGAGCGCCGCCCCGTGGTCGATGAGCCACAGCCGTGCCGGTGCGACACCGCGCGTCGGCCAGACCACCAGATTGGAACTGTGGACCGTCCGGTCCACGTTCACCGTCAGGGCGTCGAGCCAGACGATCCGCCCGGCCTCCAGCGGATCGACGTCGAAGTCCTGGGCGACCTCCGGCGTGAGGTCCCGCGCGCCCGACAGGTGGTCCATGCCGAGATTGACGCCGGCGCTGGCGGCGTGCAGCTCCCGCACCTCCTGGTGCGGCTCGTCGGCCGCCACCGCCGGATCGAAGTGGACCAGCACCAGCTCCGGGAACCGCAACCCGAGCGCCCGCGCCAGCTCCCCCACGATCACCTCGGCGACCAGTGCCTTGCGCCCCTGCGCGGACCCGGTGAACTTGACGACGTACGTCCCGAGGTCGTCGGCCTCGACGACGGCGGGGACGGAACCGCCCGATGTCAGGGGTGCGACGTAGCGGGCCGCGGTGACCTCTCTCAGCATCCTGCGTGCGCCCCCTGCTTCCGGCCGTCGGCGTGACACCTGAAAAGGCATCGTAACCCGGGGCAACAACCGGAAAGAGCGCCGGCCGGCCCCGCGCAATACAGGGACGGCGCATTCCCCTGAATTCGGTGACGACGCAGGTCGAGAGCCTTCCGGCCCGTCCACTACTCGATCGAGCAGTGGCCACTACCCACCTTGGAGTCCTGGTGGTGTTGCTGCGGCGGAGGACGGATGGCCATGATACCGAGGGAAGACGGACGGCCTTCCGCCTACGCGCTCAAACCTACCTTCCGACAGGTGAATGATCGCATGTGGAGCAATGTAGAGGCCCGGACAACGAAAAACAACTCCGCCGACAACGCATTTCCAGCGCAAAAAGTACCGATCTCCTCACTGCTTCCCGCCGATTCCCCCCGGCTCACCGGGGAGAACCCCGAACACGTGGAATTACTGGCGGCGGCGCGTGATCTGCCCCCGATTCTCGTCCAGCGGAGCACGATGCGGGTGATCGACGGCATGCACCGGGTGCGGGCCGCGCTGCTCCGGGGCGAGGAGACGATCGCCGTCACCTTCTTCGAGGGCGACGACGGCGAAGCCTTCCTCCGTGCCGTCGACGCCAACATCAGGCACGGACTGCCGCTCTCCCTGGCGGACCGGGAGGCCGCGGCCCGACGGATCCTCGCGAACCGGCCGCAGTGGTCGGACCGCACCGTCGCGACCGCCACCGGACTGTCCCACACGACGGTGGGGGCGATCCGGCGCCGGTCCGGTCTCCCTGCCGCGCATGACGGCAGCCGGGTCGGAAGGGACGGACGGGCCCGCCCCCTGAACGCCGCGGCGGGCAGGCGCCGGGCGAGCGAGGTCCTCGCCAGGAAGCCCGACGCACCGCTGCGGGCCATCGCCAGGGAGGCCGGCATCTCGGTGGGGACGGCCCGGGACGTGCGGGAACGCCTGCGAGCGGGCCGGGACCCGGTCCCGGAGTCGCAGCGCCGCCCCGCCCGGGAGCCCGCCCCGTCCGCCGACGGCCCGGCGGAGTCGCCGCCGCAGGACGCGGGCGGTACCCGCCGGGGCCCGGACTGGCGCTCGGTGGTGGGCAGTCTGAGCAGGGACCCCGCGGTGCGCTACGCGCAGAACGGCCGGGCCTTCGTCCGGTGGGTCGACGGCCATGTGATCGAACCCGTCGAATGGTGCGAACTCATCGATGCCGTGCCGCCGCACTGGCAGCACTCCATGGCCGAACTGGCCCGGTCCTGCGCCGGGGCATGGCTGGAGTTCGCGCGGGAGCTCGAACAGAGGGCCCGGACGACGTCCGAGCCGGGAGTGGCGTGAGCGGGGTTCCGGCGGATGTCACGGGCGGTGGGCCCGGCGAGGGGGAAAGCGTGAACAATGCCAGCAACCGTCCGCACCTGACGCTGACACGCGCAGGGCACGACCACCGTCGGCCGGAGCGTTCGGACCGCCTGCGGGCCACCGGCCACGCCGCGCAGCCGGCCGTCGCGTGGCGCATCCTCGTCGTGGACAGCGACACGGCGAGCGCGGACGCCCTGGTGACGGGCCTGCTGCGGCAGGGTCACGAGGCGGAACGGGTGGCCACGGGCAGGGCCGCCCTGGACGCGTGCGGGGACGCCCACATGGTCCTCATGGATCTCGATCTGCCCGATCTCGACGGCCTCGAGGTCTGCCGGCGCATCCGCGCCGGCAGCGGCGTCCCCATCATCGTCGTCACCGCACGCGGCAGTGAACTGGACCGGGTCCTCGGTCTGCAGGCCGGAGCCGACGACTACCTCGTCAAGCCCTACGGCTTCCGCGAACTCGTGGCGCGCATCGAAGCGGTGATGCGCCGCAGCCAGGGCCGCGCACCGGCGGCGGATCCGCCGGTGATAGCGCACGGACCGCTGCTCATCGACGTCTCCGCGCGCCGGGTCAGCCTGGACGGCCGCCCGATCGACCTGACCCGCAAGGAGTTCGACCTGGTGCACCTTCTCGCCTCTCAGCCCGATGCCGTCCTGCCGAGGCAGCGGATCATGCAGGAGGTGTGGGGGGACGCGTGGTCGCGGCGGACCATCGACACGCACATCAGCAAGATCCGCAGCAAACTCGGTTCCCCGGAGTGGATCGTGACCGTGCGCGGCGTCGGCTTCCGGCTGGGCCGGCGGCACGCCGCGTACGGCGCCCCGGAGCCCGGCGCCGCACCCGAGGTCTGAGGCCCGCCGCTCCCGGCGAGGGCGGCGCGGCTACGGAAGGACGGCGACGGTCGCCGCGTAGCACAGACCCGCCCCGTAGCCCACGAGCAGGGCGAGGTCTCCGCTCCGGGCCTGCCCCGAGGACAGCACCGCGTCCAGGGCCAGCGGGATGGAGGCACCCGAGGTGTTGCCCGCCGTCACGATGTCCTTGGCCACGACGGTGGACTCCGGCAGTCCGACCCGCCTCGCGATGGTGTCGATGATCCGGACGTTCGCCTGGTGCGGGATGAAGACGTCCACGTCGGAGGCCGTGATCCCCGCGGCGGCCAGGGCCCGCTTCGCGACGTCCGCCATCTCGTAGGCGGCCCAGCGGAAGACGCGCTGGCCCTCCTGCTTCAGATACGGGAAGGGCTGGTCGCCGATGCCGTCCCTCAGCGCGTCCCACGGCAGGCTCTGCTCGATCGCGTCCGCCTGGGACCCGTCCGCGCCCCAGACCGCCGGCCCGAATCCGGGCTTCGAGGAAGGGCCGATCACCACGGCCCCGGCGCCGTCGCCGAAGATGCAGGCCGTGGAACGGTCCCGCAGGTTCAGCAGGTCGGTCATCCGCTCCACGCCCAC
Source organism: Streptomyces malachitofuscus (assembly GCF_055571035.1). Classification (NCBI taxonomy): domain Bacteria; kingdom Bacillati; phylum Actinomycetota; class Actinomycetes; order Kitasatosporales; family Streptomycetaceae; genus Streptomyces; species Streptomyces malachitofuscus. The sequence continues at coordinate 55,360 of NZ_JBVIGA010000003.1, forward strand.
GACCAGGACGTGGCCGCCGCGGCTGCGGACGGAGTCGGCCGCGAGCACGACCCCGTGGACGAAACCGGCACAGCCCGCCGACACGTCGAAGGCGGCTGCCTGCGCGGCGTCGATCCGGTGCGCCATCTCGGTCGCGATGGCCGGCGTCTGCTTGAGATGGGTGAAGGTGGCGGCGATGACGCAGGTGATGTCCGCGGTGCTGAGACCCGCGGCCGCGACGGCCTTCAGAGCGGCCTGCTCCGCCATCACGCCCAGGGTCTCGTCCGGGCCCGCCCACCGCCGAGTGACGATTCCGGTACGGGACCGCACCCAGTCGTCCGAGGAATCGATGAGCCGGCACGCCTCCTCGTTGTCGACGATACGACGCGGGCGATACGAGCCCACTCCCATGATCCTCGCGTAACGGGCGCCTTCGGGGGCGTCGAGTTCTGGTTTCACCGTGCTCCTCCACGAACGATTTCCACGGAATTTCTTCGCGGGCCGGCCTGTGGGAGAATTCTCTTTCACGGTCATGGAACCGAGAAGAGCCGCGCATGCAATTCGAGGTCAGGAAACGTCAATTCCGTGCGCACTGCCGGCGGGGTTTCCGGGAAATGTCAGAGAAGCGTCAACTCCGGGAAACGCCGCACCCGTTTGGACCGTGGGCGCCGGCCGGTGGGCCCGCAGCGCCGTCCGCAGAGCGTCCGCGACCTGTTCGACCTGGCGCGTGGTGAGCTCGGCGTGCATGGGGAGGGCGAGATTGCGCCGGAACAGGTCCGCCGAGACGGGGCAGGCGTGCTTCGACGCCCCGTACGCGGGCAGCAGATGGGAGGCCCACGCACCGTGTCCGCAGCCGATGCCCCGCGCCCGCAGATCGGCGGTGACCGCGGCGCGGTCCACTCCCGGGTCCAGCGTCACCACGTACGACTGCCATGCGTGGCAGCGGTTCTGCGGCACATGCGGCAGCGCCAGCAGTTCCTCGTCCGCGAGCAGAGCCGCGTACTGGGCGGCCACGGCGCGCCGGCGCCGCAGCAGCTCGTCCGTCCGGGCCAGCTGCACCCGCAGGATCGCGGCGGCGACGTCGGAGGGCCGGCGGTCCTGGGCGAGGTCGCCGGAGGCCGGCGCCGGGAGGCGGGCCTCGTCGGCGGGGCCGGTGAGGGCTGCCGGCAGCCGGGTCCGCGCGGCGGCCCCGAGGACGGGATCGCGGGTCAGCAGTGCGGCGCCCTCACCCCGCACGGCCCCCTGGTGCCCATGGGGCGACAGACAGGCCACCGGTGCGAGAGCGCCCGCCGGGCGTCCCTTGTAGCTCGCGCCCGCCGCGCAGGTGGCGTCCTCGACGAGGAACAGGCCGTGGTGGTCGGTGACCCACCTCAGTTCCGTGTAGTCGGCCGGCAGGCCGACGGTGTCCACCGCGATCACGCCCACGGTCCGCGGGCCGATCAGGTCCGCGACCGCCCAGGGGTCGACGGTGCCCGTATCGGCGCGCACGTCGGCGAGGAGGGGTACGGCACCGGCGTCGCGCACCGCGTGGGCGGGGGCGGGGAACCCGTAGTCGGCGACGACGACCTCGTCGCCCGGCTCGACGCCGAGCCCGAGCAGGGCCAGCCCGAGCGCCGCGGCACCGTCGCTCACCACGAGCGCGTCGGCGGCCCCGTAGCGGCCGGTCAGCTCCGCCTCCAGCTCCCCCGCCGGCCGGCCTGCCTGCCCGTCGGCGCCGAACACCTCGGCGACGGCGGCCAGTTCTCGCTCGCCACGACTCGCCTGCACCAGTGGAATCACCTTCATCACCCCGTTCCCTTGGCCCACGCCTCGATGAGCTCGGTGGCCTGGTCCGCGTTGAGTCTCGGATCGCACAGGGTGGTGTAGTGCCGCAGCAGTCCGTCCTCGTTCTCCACGGGCCCGCCGATGCACTCGGTCACGTCGTCGGCCGCGACCTCCATGTGGAGGCCCGCGGCGTGCTGCCCGAGCCCCTCGACGATGTCGCGGAACCGCAGCGCCTCCGCGATCACATGGGACAGATGGCGCGTCTTGAGGCCGAGCCCGGATGTCACCGTGTTGCCGTGCATGGGGTCGCTCAGCCACACCACCGGGTGTCCGGCGTTCGCCACCGCCCGGACGAGGGGCGGCAGGGTCTGCCGGATCCGGTGATGGCCCATCCTCGGTATCAGGACGAGACGGCCGGGTTCGCGCCGCGGGTCGAGCACCTCGCACACCCGCAGGACCTCGTCGGCCGTCGCGGTCGGTCCGATCTTGCACCCCACCGGGTTGACCACGGCGGAGAGCAGGGCGACATGGGCCTGGTCCGGCCGGCGGGTCCGCTCCCCCACCCACGGCAGGTGGGTGGAGCCCAGATACAGCCGGTCCGTCTCGGGGTCGCGGCGCACCAGCCGGGACTCGTAGTCCAGCACCAGGGCCTCGTGGCTCGACCACGGCCCGTCCGCGGCAAGCGGCCGCCCGTCTCCCCGGCGGTGCGTCCGCATCGCCCGTTGCACGGCGGAGGCGGCCTCGTACGCCCACACCATGCGCCGCGGGTCGGGCTGCCGGGTCTGCGGCACGGCGAGCTCGGAATTGATCATGTGTCCCCGGAACGAGGGGATCACCAGCGCGCCGTGGGTCTCGGTCGGCTGTGACCTGGGCTTGGCGAACTGCCCTCCCATGCGGCCGACGCGCAGCACACGCCGGCCGGTGAGCTCGCTGAACCGGCTCCCCAGCCGGTCGATGACCTGGAGTTTCTGAGCCGTGTGCCGGGGGGTGCACTCGTAGAGGCTCTCCGCGCAGTCGCCCAGCTGGAGCAGGAGCGCGTCGGTCGTCAGCAGGTCCGCCAGCGACCACCGCAGCTGCTGGATCTCGGCGGCCGTCACCAGGGGCGGAGCAGACTCCAGGAAACGGCATGACGCCTCGTGGGCGGCGTGCTCCCGCCACTGTGGTTGTTGCGCCGCCGGCTTGCCCTCCCACGGCCCGCTGTGGTTGACGTCCGCCGTAACGCCTGATGGCTGCATGTGTGCTCCTGTCGAGGATCAGCACCGCCCAGTGGAGGAGTGCGGATGATGTGTCCGGTCACCCGGCACCCCTGACCCGCCGGATCACGGCGGCCGGGTCCGGGTGCGGCTTGTTCCCGCGCCAGGCCACGTGGTGGTCGGGCCGCAGGAGGACGAGGTCCCGTTCCCAGATCTGCCGGGCGCCGGCATCGGTGACCACGGTGTGGGCGACCGGGAGTCCCTGGGCGGCCGCCGCGTCGAGGAGCGGCTCCGCCCGGCCGTCGCCGGCGAAGTCGACCAGGGTGAAGGAGTGTGCGTAACGGTCGAGGATCGGGGTGCCACCGCCCAGGAGGAAGCCCGGCGGGCGGCCTCCGGGCCAGGTGGTCGGCGTGTACTCCCGGGGGCTCCACGCGGGTTCGGGGCCGTCCTCGTGGCAGATGACGGGCGAGTCGTGGTAGCGCTGGCCGAGTTCGATCCCCCGGTACTCGTTCTCACCCCGCTCGGCGTCGAGGTAGGAGCCCACGGCGGCCGGCGGGGCGCCCTCACGCAGCAGCGTCCCCGCCTTCAGATGGACGCCGAGGTGCCGGTGCGAGGTGTGCAGGGTGCGCAGGCCCACCGGGTGGCGTTCCGCCTGGTAGCTGTCGAGCAGGGCCGGGCCGCCGAAGCCCTTGACGAGAGCAGCGGTCTTCCAGGCCGCGTCGACCGCGTCGCCGATGCCGGTGTTCATCCCGTAGGCGCCGGTCGGGAACATGCGGTGGGCGGAGTCGCCGGCGAGGAGGACCCGTCCAGCGCGGTAACGGTCCGCGATCATGAATCCGGGGCGCCAGCGCGACGTCAGCAGCACCTTGTCGATCTTGAGCTCGGTGCGCATCGTCTCCCGCAGGAAGGCCGCCGGGTCCGTCGGGGGCGTGTCGAACTCATCCGGCTCCATGCCGTTGACGTGGGCCGTCCAGGTGTCGACCTCGTCCTGGGCGATGATGACGTACCGGAAGGCGAAGTAGTGCCAGAACCGGCCGTGCCGGTGCAGGGTGTCCAGGTCCCGGCTCTTGAAGTGCACCATGAAGGCACCGGGGAGCGCGGGTACGTCGAAGCCCTGCTCGCCGATGCCGGTGACCTCGCGGACCCGGCTCGACGCACCGTCGCAGCCGATGACGTAGCGGGACCGGAGCCGGACCTCCTCGTCGGTCATGACGTCGACCAGACGGCTGGTCACCCCCTCGTCGTCCTGGGTGAGGGTGTCGAACCGCAGGCCGCAGCGCAGGTCGACCAGCGGTTCGCGCCGGCAGTGCGCGCGCAGCACCGGCTCCAGCTCGATCTGGGAGATGCGCTGGCCGGGCTCGGCGGGCTGGGTGCCGTCGTTCCGCTCCGCGATGCGCCGCCGTTCCTCGTCCACCGAGGGAAGCCGCCAGGTGGTGATCGGCTCACCGGCGAGGCCCGTCGACCAGATCACGTCGGCCCGGTGTCCGGGAGCGACACCGGCCGCGCGGATGTCGTCGGCGAGGCCGAGCCGGCGGAAGAACTCCATGCTGCGGCTGTTGACGTAGTCGAGCTTGGGATGGACGGACGTCTCGAGACCCTGGTCGACGAGCACACAGGGGACGCCCTGGCGGGCGAGCGCCAGGGCGGCGACCATCCCGATCGGGCCCGCGCCCACGACCAGTACCGGTACCGGCTCCACGATTGCCCTCCAAGCGCGCTGGGTCGGTTCGACCGCTCCACGCGGTCCGTGGTCGGTCGGTGTGCTGTGCTGTGCTGGGTGTCCTGCTCGGCCGGACCCGCCCGTGATCACGCTCCCGGTGGGCGGACGCGGCGGTCAGTACGCAGTCTCGGATCGGTGCTCCGCGCGGGCATGACCCATTCACGGGATTTCCGCCGGCCGGGGACGGCATGGCGCGCGCCACCCGTCCGAACGGCGTGAACGTGTGATGGTCCGAGGTGGCGGACGGCGTCGATGGTGACGGCATGATGTCGTTGCCTCAGACCGAGTCAGTTCCCCGGACCGAAGCGTGGACGTACGACGACTTCACGAGCCCGGAGCTCGACCCCGCCCGCTGGACGATCATGTCGATCACCGGAGCCGACGGTGCGCGGCACGAGTACCGGGACCGCAACGCCCGGGTGAGCACGGGAGACGGGCGGTTCGAGCTGACCGTCAACCCGTTCACCCGCTTCCACGACACCGACCCGCGGCAGAACAACGCCAAGCAGATGTACCGGTCGGCGCGGCGGTTCGCCGTGCCGCGTTCCGGTGTGCTGACGTTCGAGGTCGAGATGGGGGTGCGGACCTACGGTCAGGTCCCCCACGACCTGCTCGACGCCTTCGGCACCGTGAACGTCTTCGATCTCGCCACCGGTGTGGTGCTGAACGCCGCCGCGACGAACGACACCGTGTACGCGGTGATCGAACGACTGGCGCTGCCGGGCGTCGCCGAGCCGCACGAACACTTCATCCACCGGGTGGTGCTGGACGTGCCGACGGAGCCGGGGCAGCCGCACCGGTACGCCATCGGCTACCGGGCCGGCACGTCGGAGGCGGAGTTCCACGTCGACGGCCGGCTCGCCTACTGGGCGCGGCTTCCGGTGCCGGTGACGGGCTTCCATGCCGGTATGGCCCTGTTCTCGGCCCGTGATCTCTCGCGCCACACGCGCGCGGAGCGGGAGCACGGACAGGGCGCGACCGGCCGGTGGGGTCCGTGGCGTGTCACGGACGGCGTCAGATGAGCACTTCACCGCCATCGATGTTGAGGTTGACGCCGTTGATCGCGCGGTTCTCCAGCAGGAACCTGATCGCGTGGGTGCAGTCCTCCATCGTCACCGGCCGCTTGGTGAGCGCGCCCGCCGCGGCGGCCTCGCGCGCGGCGGGCTTGTCGCTCCAGAACGGCGTGTCCGAGACGATGCTCGGGTGCAGGGCGTTGACCCGGACCGGCGAGAGTTCCACCGCCAGCGTCCGCACCAGCGCGCCGATGCCGCCGTTGGCGGTCGTCACGGACGTGGAGCCGGGGTAGGGCCGGTGACTGGCCAGGCCGCCGATCAGGACGGCGGCGCTGTCGTCGGTCATCCGCGGGGCGAGGGTGTGCAGCACCTCCGTGTAGCCGGTGAGCTTCACCGTCAGCAGCCGGACGGCGTCGGCCGGACGGTAGGCGCGCACCGTGTTGTGGTCCCGGTCGAGTGCCGCGAGCACCAGCCGGTCGACCCGCCCCACATCGGCGAGCGCGTCCGCGATCTGCTCCGGATCGGCCAGCTCCAGGGCGAGTCCGCGGGTGCGCCCGCCGATCTCGTGGGCGACGCTCTTGGTGCGCTCCTCCGAACGGCCGGTGATGATCACGTCGTCGCCCCGCTCGGCGCAGGACTGGGCGAAGTGCCGCCCGATTCCCGACGTTCCGCCGATGACGACGACATGGGTGCGCTCGGACATGGACGTGTACCTCCGTGGATGGGTGAGGGTCGGGGTGGACGCGGGGCGCTTCAGGCCCCGAGTGCGGCCAGCACGTCGGCCGCGGTCAGCGGCACGGCGCAGCGGCCGGCGGCGTAGCGGAGCGCCATGAGGTGGTCGTCCAGCGTGAGGTCGGCCAGGGCGTCCGCCACGAGGAAGGGCTGGATGTCTCGGCTGAACGCGTCGCAGGCGGTGACGAGACAGCCCATGTGCGCGTAGACACCGCAGACGACGAGCTGGTCCCGTCCGGACCGCCGCAGCCGTTCCTCCAGGTCGCTGCGGAAGAACGCGCTGTAGCGCCACTTCGTGAGCACCGTGTCGCCGGGCTCCGGGGCGATGTCGTCGACGATGCCGCGGTCGTGCTCCTCGGCAGCCATACCGGGGCCCCACAAGTCGTGCAGCAGTCCCCGGTCCTTGCGGCTCATTCCGCCCGGCTGCGCCGTGTACATCACCGGCACCCGGGCCGTGCGCGCCGCGGCGAGCACCTTGGTGACGTTGCCGAGGAGGTCGGTCAGCGGCGACCGGCCGGCCGGGAAGGGGCGCAGGAAGTACCGCTGCATGTCGTGCACCAGGACGACCGCGCGCTCCGGGTCGGGCCGCCAGGCCACCGCCGTGGTGGGCAGTTCGCTCCGACCGGGCATGCGGTACGGCGCGATCGGGTTCATCGCCATGGTCCGTCTCCTGAAGTCCGTCGGGCGGCGTCACACATGCAGGGCGGCGCCGCCGTCCACGTAGAGGTCGTGCATCGTCACGTGACCGGCCTGGTCGGACACGAGGTACGCGACGGCGTCGGCCACGTCCTGCGGCCGGGCCAGCTTGCGCAGCGGGATGCCGACGCGGTACGCGCTCGGCGAGCCCTCGATCACCTGCCGGGTGTCCCCGCCCTCGCCGAGCATGGCGCGCAGCATGGGGGTGTCCGTCGAGCCCGGCGAGACGACGTTGCACCGGATGCCGTAGTCGGCGAGCTCCAGCCCCAGGCACCGGGTGAACTGTGCCGACGCCGCCTTGGACGCGGCGTACGCGGACATCTCGGTGCGCGGCACACCGGCGGCGTTGGAGGCCACGGTCACGATCGCTCCGCCGCGGCGGACCATCATGCGCCGGGCCACCGCGCGGGACACGTGGAACACCCCGGAGGCGTTGACCGAGAAGATGTCGTTCCACTGCTGGTCCGACAGCTCGACCGCGCGGCCGGTGTGCAGCACGCCGGCCGCGTTCACGAGGATGCCGATGGGACCCAGCTCGTCCTCGACGCGCCGTACCAGTGCCTCCACCGGCTCGCTGTCGCTCACGTCCGCGCGGTAGGCACGGACGAAGGCGCCCTCGGCCTCGAGCTTGGACACCACGGTGGCGAGCGTCTCGGCATCGCGGTCCACGGCCGCGACATGCGCTCCCGCGCCCGCGAGCGTGCCCACGACGGCGGCACCGATGCCCCGCGCCGCTCCGGTGACCAGGGCGACCCTGGATTCGATTCCGGTCAGTTCCATCATCAACTCCTGCTGCTCGTGGCGGCCTGTTCGGCGTCGTATCCGAACAGCCACTCGTGCTGCTCCAGCCCCGGGGAGGCCTGGGTGGAAGCGTCGCGACGGCGTTGTGCGTCTCCGTCGGCGAGGTGGAAGGTCGTCCCGTTGGCGCGGGACTGCTGCTGAATGCGGGTGGTACGGGGCAGGCGGATCCGCTCGTAGCGGCTCAGGGCCGCGCCGAGGCCGTCCGGGCCGGCGTCGGCGAGGCATGACGCCAGCACGACGGCGTCCTCGATCGCCTGGTTGGCGCCCTGCGCCTGGAAGGGGAGCATCGGATGGGCGGCGTCCCCGATGACGGCCACCCGTCCGGTGCTCAGCCGGCCGAGGCTGTCCCGGTCGTGCAGGGCCCATCGGCTGACCGTGTCCGCCGCCTCGATCAGCCGGGTGACGTCCGGGTGCCAGCCCGTGTACGCGGCCGCCAGTTCGGCGCGGTCTCCCGGCGCCGACCAGGACTCCTCCCGCCAGTACGACGAGGAGACGGTGGCGCCGAAACTGACCTGGCGGCCGGAGGACACGGGGTAGCACACGCAGTGCTGGTCCGGTCCGAACCACAGCCGCACCCGGGGGTCGGCGGTGAGGTGGGACACCCGGTCCGCCGGCACCAGACCCCGGTAGATGGTCTGCCCGGAGTACCGCGGCCGGTCGGCGGCTATCCGGTCACGGGTCACGGAGCGGATGCCGTCCGCTCCCACGACCAGGTCCGCCGCCACCGCCGTACCGTCGGACAGGTGCAGCCGCGCCTCGTGGGCGCTCTGCGTCACCGCGACGAGGCGGGCGCCGAGGTGCACCCGGTCGGGCGGCACGCGGGAGAGCAGAACCTCGTGCAGATGGGCGCGGTGCACGGTGTAGTACGGCGCCCCGAAGCGCCGGCGGCACGGATCGCCCAGGTCCGTCCGCTGGAGCAGGCTTCCGTCGTCCCAGCGCCGCATCTCGATCGCCCGCGGCGCCACCGCGACGGCGGTCAGACGGTCGTCAAGGCCCAGCCGGTGCAGCAGCCGGGTGGCGTTGGGCGTGATCTGCACGCCGGCGCCGACCTCGGTCAGCCGTTCCGCCTGCTCGTAGAGGTGGCAGTCGACACCGGCCCGGCGAAGGGCGAGGGCGAAGGTCAGACCGGCGATTCCGGCCCCGGCCACGGCCACCCGTATCTGCGGCATGTCGTCCGCCTCAGTAGTAGAGGAGCGCTTTGCCCCAGTCCTCGTCGGGGCCGAACAGGCTGCGCGGTTTGACCACGTCGGGCATGGCCGTCAGCGCGTCGTGGGGGATCAGCGTCCCCGGGGGCAGGCCGGTGACCTCGCTGTCCACTCCGAAGGCGGACCGTACCGAGGCCGTCAGTTCGGCGACGGCGGCCCGGCGGTGCTCCTCGGCCACCTCGATCTCGATGCGCAGGGCCGACGGTGTCGCCCGCGCCCGCCAGAACAGCACACCGTGGGAGTCCGGGAGGGAGAAGACGAGTTCCTCCAGCCGGTGCTGGGTGACGGTCGCGTCGCCGACCCGGTAGCCGAAGGCGGCCCTGCCGAGCACCTGGACGGTGGGCAGGTTCCAGCCGCAGTCGCAGTCGTCGTAGGAGACCCGCACGTTGTCCTCGAGGTTGTAGCGCAGCAGGGGCATCGCCTCCCGGAACAGCGGCGTGACCACGAGCTGGCCCTCGCCCTCCGCACCGACCTTGCCGGTGGCGGGGTCGTACACCTCGAACAGCGCGCGGTCCGCCCACAGGTGCATCCGGCCGCGCGGGCACTCGCCGGCGAGGCTGCCGGTCTCCGTGGAGCCGTACTCCTCGATCACCGGCACCCCCCACAGGCGGCTGATGCGCCGGCGGCGGGCGGTGGTGAGCGGCTCGCCGCCGACGAACAACGCGCGCAGCGCGGGGAAGTCGGCACCCGGCCGGTGGCCGGCGGCGGTCGCCGCGACGGCCCAGATGAGGCACTCGGTCGGTACCGACCAGGTGAGGGTGACCCCGAGGTCGTGCAGGGTGCGGACGACACGGGCGTACGGCATGGCCAGCGACCGGTTGTCGCCCGGAACCACCGTGGCCCCGCACAGCCGGCCGGCGGCGTGCGCGAGATGCCCCGTCAGCAGCAGCGCGTAGGGGGTGCGCACCAGGAAGACGTCGTCCTCGGACATCCCGATCCACTTGCGGGCGAAGCGCTCGGCCAGGTCGGTCCAGTCCTCCGCCGTGTAGTACGAGGGCGTGGGGCGTCCGGCGGTGCCGCTGGACTCGTGGTAGGTGGCCAGCCGCTGCTTGGGGACGGCGAGCATCCCGAAGGGGTAGTTGTCCCGCAGGTCCTGTTTGGTCGTCAGCGGCAGGGCGGCGAGATCGGCGGCGGTGGCGGGCAGGGCAGCCGCGTCCAGTACCTTGCGGTAGAACGGCGAGCGGGCGGCCCAGGTGACGGTCTGCGACAGCTGCTTCTCCTGGATGCGCCGCAGTTCCTCCGGCCCCTGCCACTGACCGAGACGAGGCAGACGCGCGAGCGAGTCGTTCACCACTTCTCCTCTCCTAGCAGTCGATGTGCGTTGTCCCAGGCGATCTGCCGCCACTGCTCGGGTGGCAGCGGCAGCACCTGGAACTTGGCCAGCTCCACGGCCGGGTGCTGGAGCGGATATTCGGAGCCGAACACCACCCGCCCGGCACCGAGCCGGCTCACCGCCGCCTCGGCCACGCAGGTGTAGCCGCCGGACGTTTCGAGCCAGATGTTGGGTTCGTCCCGGATCAGTTCGAGCGCGTGGAAGTCGATGTTGCCGATGCCGCTGTGCCCGAGCACGAAGCCGACGTGCGGGTACCGGCGGGCGAGGGCGACCAGGTCGGCCACTTCCGCACCGGGCCGGGCCAGGCACACCACGTACACGGGGTGGGCGAACTCGGCGGCCACTTCGACCAGTTCGGCCACCCGGGGATCGGCCAGGCCGACTCCGTGCACCGCGGGCGAGATCTCCAGACCCCGGAACTCGGCTGCCCTGGCCCGGTACGCCTCCGGTGAGCGGTGCGGGTTGGCGAACCAGAACGGCACCAGGCGTCCGTCCGTGCCCGCGCAGGCGTCCAGCACCGCGTCGTTGTCGGCGTCGGTCTCGACGTGCCCGCCCTCGACGAGCTGGCGGGCCAGCCGGTCCAGGTCGATGGTGCCGCCCGCGCACACCACCGCCCGCGTCAGTCCGCAGGCGTCCAGCGTCGTCAGCAGCCGTGCCACGGCACCGGGCCGGGGAGCGAGACGTACGTGGAAGTCCAGTACGGGTTGAGCGGCCATGGCGGTCACCTCCCGCTCCCCTCGCGGCCCTTGCTCACTTCTCGATGCAGAACTCGTCGATCGGGTAGCCGACGTGCCGCTGCTCGACCGGCAGGCAGCCGAGCACCTTCGTGCCCTCCGTCAGCTCCGTGACGTTCAGCACCGTGCCGCCCGGTCCGAGCACCCGCACGTGCCAGTCGTCCTGGACGATGAGGTTGACCTTCACGCCCGAGGGCGCGACCGCGTCGATGGCGAGCAGGGGCCGTGTCTCGATCTTGACCCGGCCCACGGTGACGATCCGGGACTTCCCCTTGGCGTCGACGGCCATCACACGGCCGCCGGAGCGGAGCTCGCTGAGGTAGTTGGTGCGCCCGTCGGCGGAGAGCGTGTACGAGTGCAGCGCGCCGGCGTTGACCCGGAACGGCCTGGTCGGCATGTACGGCAGCGGATGGGTCTCGCTGCAGCACAGGATCATGCCGGTGGAGTGCGAACCGACGAGGATCCCTTCGTCGAGGCCGAAGTTCGTGCAGGTGTCGACGCAGGCACGCTCGCCCATCCCGACCCGGCGGATGCCGGTGACCTCCAGTTCGACCAGATCCAGGTCCGCGGCCTTGCTGACCGCGGCGGCCTTCAGCTCGGTGGCGTCGCCCACGGTGCGCGGGGCGAGCATCACGCCGTCGGAGCCGTGCTCGAGGACACCGAAGACGATCTCCGCCTCCTCGACGTCGGCGACCTGGGTGACGATGCTGCCGTTCGCTCCGGCGGCGGCGGCCAGCACGATCTCCAGCGGGATCTTGGTGGGGTCACGGAAGTACAGCAGGCTCCACCTGTCGTGGCGCGCGGCGCGGCAGGCGTCCTCGAGGCTGTCGGCGTCCGTGATCTCCACGAACCGGCCGAACTCCACATCGGGGTACTGCTGGGCGAGTTCGGCGGGCTCACCGTGCCGGCCCGGCTCGACGACGACGAGGTCGGCGGGCGTCAGCTTCTCGGGCAGCGGCAGGTTCTGCGGGAACAGGACCTTCTTCACCGTGGGGGGCAGCGTCTCCAGATCGGCGGGATCGGCCGCCACGACGGCGTCCACCCGCTGGTGGACCGCCTCCTCGATGATGGCCTCCTTGGCGCCGTTGACGTTGCGGATGTCCAGCCAGCACAGCTTCACAGGTATCTCCTCGGCGGAAGGTCGCGGAAGTCGCAGAAGGTCGCGGAAGGTTCTGGGGGTTCAGGAGGTGAGCGCGAGCCGGTCGTCGACGCCGTCCCGGTCCGGGACGTGGGGCGTCTCGTGCACCAGCCGCGCGATCGTGGCCGCCATCCAGCCGGGCCGGTCGGCCTGGAAGACGTTGCGTCCCATGGCCACGCCGGCCGCGCCACCGCGCAGCGCGTCGGACACATGGGCCAGCACGGTGTCGGTGTCGTCCGAGCGCGGGCCGCCGGCCACGATGACCGGGATGGGGCAGGCGCGGACGACGTCGGCCATCTGCTCGGGGGTTCCGGCGTAGTCGGTCTTGACGATGTCCGCGCCGAGGTCCGCGGCGAGCGTGGCGGCGTGCGCCACGAGCTCGGGCGCCCGGGAGTCGGGGATCTGCGGTCCGCGGGCGTACACCATGGCCAGCAGCGGTACGTTCCACCGGTCGCACTCCCCCGCCACGGCCGCCATGTCGGCGATCTGCCGGGCCTCCTGGGGCGACCCCATGTTGACGTGCACGCTGACCGCGTCGGCGCCCAGCCGCAGCGCCTCGTCCACGTGGGCGACCAGGTACTTCGCGTCGGGGTCGGGAGCGTGCCTGGTGCTCACGCTCAGATGCACGATGAGCGACATGTCGCGGAACCAGCCGTGGCCGACGTGTCGGAGGCTGCCCTTGTGCAGCACCACGGCGTCGACGCCGGTACCGGCGAGCTCACCGAGCAGGGGGTCCAGACCGCCATGGCGCAGCGGTCCGTCCGTGACGGAGTGGTCGAGCGGTACGACGAGCAGTCGCCCGTCGCCCTGTCGGAAGAGGCGCCGCAGTCGCAGACTGCGAGCGAACGGCGCGTTGTGTACAGCCACTGTGCCCTGCCTCTCTCAAGCGGTGGCGGAACTTCCGGGGGCCGTCAGGGAGGTGACGTCCGCCGGTTCGGGCCGGTCCAGGTGGAACTCGCGGTGCAGCGTCTCGACGGCGTCGACGACGCGTTCGCGCGGTACGACCACGGAGAGCCTCATCTGGGACGTGGCGATCCAGCTCGTCGGGATCCCGGCGCCGGCCAGCGCGGACATCAGCCGGGCGGTGTACTCGGGACGGCTGAGCAGGCCCATGCCGACCACCGAGACCTTGCCGACGTTCTCGTCGAAGCGCACACCCCCGCCGAAGGCGGCCGTCAGTTCGTGCAGTGCGGCCCGCACGGCTTCGGCCTGGCTGCGGCGGATCGTGAACCCCATGCGGAACTCGTTCTCGTGCGGGCCCGATCGGGCGACCAGGTCCACCACCGTCCCCTGCGCGGCCAGCACCTCGAACACGTCCGGTGCCAAGTCCCGGTGGATGTCCCGGCAGTGCACCAGCACGCGGGCGACGTCGGTGTCGTGGGTCACCGCCATGACGGCCCGCCGCGTCTCCAGCGGGGCGGTGTCCTGCCGGTCGGCGACGATGGTTCCGGGCTCCTGCGTGGAGGCGTTGCGGACGTGCACTTCGACCCCTTCCATGGCGGCCAGTTCGATGCAGCGGGTGTGCAGCACCCTCGCGCCCGCGAAGGCCATCTCCGCCATCACACCGGGCGGCACCCACGGCAGGCGGCGTGCCGCGGGCAGGGTGCGGGGATCGGCGCTGAACACGCCGTCGACGTCGGTGTAGATCTCGCACACCGAGGCGCCCAGCCGTGCCGCCAGCGCCACCGCGGTCGTGTCGGAACCGCCCCTGCCGAGCGTGACGACGTCCCCGCCGGAGGCCACTCCCTGGAATCCCGTGACCACGGCGACCTGACCGCCGCTCAGGGCCGACCGCACCCGGGCGGCCCCGATGGACGAGATGAGCGCGTCCCCGTGCCGGTCCGTGCCCCTGATGCCGGCCTGGTGCCCGGTCAGTGACACGGCGGGCACTCCCGCCCCGTTCAGGGCGAGGGCCATCAGCGCCGCCGACTCGGACTCGCCCACGGCGAGCAGCTGGTCCAGTTCCCGGGACGGACCGGCGGCGCCCACGTCCGCCGCAAGCCGCAGCAGGTCGTCGGTCCTGCTGCCGCGCGCCGAGACGACCACGGCCACCGCCGATCCGCGGCTCCGCGCCGTCGAGATGCGCACGGCCGCGCGGCGGACGTGGTCGAGCGTCTGCAGGGAGGTACCGCCGAATTTCTGGACCAGCACGTCCACAGCCGATGTCACCGCCCCTCGTGGAATGTCGCTCCGGATTGCCGAACCGACAGTAGGCGGGCGGTCGGGCCGGGCCCACTACTCGCCCGAGTAGTGGCCCCGCATTCAGCGGTTCACGCCATGCGGCGGGGCGCAACCGGAATCACGCGATGGCGGCTTCACGTCATGTACTGCGCCTTTCGCCGCCGCAGTATCCGAAGGGGTCATACGGTCTCACCGAAGGGGAGCGATATGCACGGGACCGATTCGAGTACGGACAGCCACCCGGACGTTCCGGCCGACCCTCACGACGTACTGGCCGGCCTCGGCGCGGGCGGACGCGCCTTCGCCCTCCTCTACCGGCCCGGCTCGAAGCCGGACGCCCGTGTGGAGGTCCTCACCGGCGAGGTCGAGGCCGTGGCCGGCCTCGCCGAGCTGCCCCTGCCCGGCGAGGGCGCGGACGGCGCGCGGCACGAGCTGCTCGTCGCGGTCCCGTACCGGCAGATCACCGAGCGTGGCTTCGCCTGCCGCGACGACCGGGCCCCCCTGCTGGCCATGCGGGTCGCCGAGCAGACCACGCTCGGTCGCGAGGAGGCACTGGCCGCCCTGCCCGGGCAGGACGTACGGGTCACCGGCGCCGGCTTCGACATCGGCGACGACGACTACGCGGTCGTCGTCGAGCGGGTGCTGCGCGAGGAAATCGGGCAGGGCGCCGGTTCCAACTTCGTCATCAGGCGCTCCTTCACCGCGCAGTTGGAGGACTGCTCCCTGCGCACCCGACTCGCCGTCTTCCGGCGGCTGTTGACGGGTGAGCTCGGATCGCACTGGACGTTCCTCTTCCACACCGGCACCACCACCTTCGTCGGAGCGTCACCGGAGCGGCACGTCGGCATGGCCGGCGGCACCGTCTCCATGAACCCGATCAGCGGGACCTACCGGCATCCCCCGTCCGGCCCGGAGGCCTCCGGGCTGCTGGCCTTCCTCAACGATCGCAAGGAGGCCAACGAGCTCTACATGGTCGTGGACGAAGAGCTCAAGATGATGGCGCGCATGTGCACCGCCGGCGGCCGGGTGCACGGTCCCCGTCTCAAGGAAATGGCGCGCCTGACCCACTCGGAATACGTACTGACGGGGGACAGCGGACTCGATGTCCGCGACGTGCTGCGGGAGACCCTGCTCGCTCCGACCGTCACCGGCAGCCCCCTCGAGAACGCCTTCCGGGTCATCGCCCGCCACGAGACCACGGGACGGGGGCACTACGGCGGCGTCCTCGCGCTCGTCGGCCGCGATGACGCGGGCAGCCGTACGCTCGACTCGGCGATCATGATCAGGACCGCCGAGATCGACGGCGACGGCCGCCTCCGCATGGGGGTCGGGGCGACCCTGGTCCGCGACTCCGACCCCGGTTCCGAGGTGGCCGAGACCAGGGCCAAGGCCGCGGGCATGCTCGAGGCGCTCGGCCTCGCACCGCCCGGCGGTGGCGGTGGCGGCCCCGATCCCGCGAGGAGGGCCGCGTCACCGGCCGACGACCCCCGGGTGCGCCGTGCGCTGCTGAGTCGCAACGCCACCTTGTCGCGGTTCTGGCTCGCCGGCGCGCACCGGGACGGACCGGATCCCGCGCTGGACGGACGACGGGTGCTGCTCGTCGACAACGAGGACACCTTCATGGGGATGCTCGGCCATCAGATGCGCGCGCTCGGCCTCAGGGCCACGCTCACGCGCTTCGACCGGGCCCCCGGTCCGGAGGGGTACGACCTCGTCGTCGTCGGGCCCGGCCCGGGCGACCCGCGCGACACGGCCTCCCTGCGCATGCGCACGCTCCGCGCGCTCACCCGCGATCTGCTCTCCGGCTCCGTGCCCTTCCTGTCCATCTGTCTGGGCCATCAGATCCTGGCCTCGGAACTGGGTTTCGACCTCGTCCGGCGCACGGTGCCCAACCAGGGCGTGCAGCGGCGGATCAACTTGTTCGGCCAGTCCGAGCTGGTGGGCTTCTACAACACGTACGCCGCCCGTGCGGAGCACGACTTCGTCCCCGGGACGGACCGGCGCAAGCCCATCGAGGTCAGCCGCGACCCCGGCACCGGTGAGGTGCACGCGCTGCGCGGCACGGGTTTCCGCTCCGTGCAGTTCCACCTCGAGTCGGTCCTCACCCAGCACGGCCCGCGCATCCTGCGTGATCTGCTCGTCCCGCTGTTCGGCGAAGCGGGCGACTCCGGTCTGGAGCGGGTCTACGCCCAGCACGTGGGCGGGACCCGGTGAGCGGGCGGGCGGCGCCCGCGGGCGAGAGCCGGCACCGGGCCGCGGGCATCGCTCTACTGGTGATCCATGTGCTCCTGGTGCCGTTCTACCTGGCCGCCGGCTCGGCGAAGCTCGCCGGTTCGGAGAAGATGATCGAGTTCTTCGACCAGATCGGGGCCGGGCACTGGCTGCGGTATCTCACCGGCACCTGCGAGGTGCTGGGGGCCCTCGGCCTGCTCGTGCCGCGTCTGTCGGGTGCGGCCGCGCTCGGGCTGACGGGTCTGATGACCGGCGCGGTGATCACGAACCTCGTCGCCGGCACGCCCTCGGTGCTGGCGCTGGTCCTCCTTCCGCTCGTCGCCGTGCTCGCGTGGGGACGCCGGGACAGCACCCTGGAACTTCTGGGACGGCGGTGACCCGGGCCGGCGGCACCGCTCGGGGTGCCGTCGGCCGCTATCCATGGCCCGCGTGCCCGTCGGCGAAGGGTGTGGTGACTCCGTCGTAGGAGACGTGGAACATCATTCCCTGCTCCGCGTGGGGCAGGTTGTGGCAGTGGTTCATCCAGATCCCCGGGTTGTCGGCCTTGAAGGCCACCTCCCAGACCTCACCCGGCCGCACGTCGAACGTGTCCATCCACAGGGGACTGCCCGAGGAGCGCGATCCGTCCCTGGACAGGATCAGCACGGGATGGCCGTGCAGATGCCAGGGATGGGTCTCCAGGCTCCGGTTGACGACGGTGAACCGGACGACGTCGCCCTCGGCGACCAGCATGTCGGGGATGGACGGGTGCCCCCTGCCGTTGACCGCCTGCGCGTAGGAGGGCCGGCCGTCGACCATGGCGACGGCGCGGTCCAGGACCAGTGTGAAGTCCCGGTCGGCGGTGTCCGGATCGAACGGGAGGCGGGCGGGTGTTCCGTACCGCAGGAGGTCGAGCTCCGGCCAGTCGGAGGTGTCCTCGGCCGCCGGTTCGCGTTCGGCGTCGCCGGGGCGCAGCCACAGCCCCGTTTCGCCGTCGTCGTCGAGCACCAGCGCGACGGACGTGTCCGGCATGACGAACACCAGGTCGTAGCGCCCGCCGGCGGGGAGCCGCAGGCTCATGTCGCGGACGGTTTCCGGCCGGTTGAGGTCGCGGCCGTCGACGGCCGCGACCTTGAAGGCGGTCCCGGCGAGCGCGACACGGTGCGGATCGGAGTCGGTGTTGACCAGACGCAGCCGTACCGCCGTACCGGGCGCCGCGGCGTGTTCGGCGCGCCCGTCGCGGTCCCCCACGACCACGGCGCCGGCGAAGGTGTGCACGGGAAGGACGAGGTCGAGCTGCTCCCGGCCGCCGTCCCGCTCCGCTTCTCGCGGTGTGACGACGAGTGTTCCGTACAGTCCCTTGCGCACACCGGGGTCCGACGCCTCGTGGGTGTGGTACCAGTACGTGCCCACCTGGTCGGCGCGGAACCGGTGGACGAACTCTTCGCCGGGGCGCACCGCGTGCTGCGTCAGGCCGGGCACACCGTCGTCGCCGCACGCCACGTCGTAGCCGTGCCAGTGCAGTGTGACGCCGTCCCCGATGTCGCTGTTGCGCAGCGTCACCTCGATGACGTCGCCCTCGGTGGCGGTGATCTCCGGGCCTGGCAGCCGGCCGTTGTAGGTCCACGCGTCGATCTCACGTCCGGAGTCCAGGCGTACGGTGGCCGTCTTCGCGGTGAGCACGTGCCGGCGCACCGCGCCGCCGGGGGACGGGGTTCCGGGGCTGCGCAGATCCGCCACGGACAGGGCCGTACGGGAGCCGGACGAGGGCCCGGGTCCGCCACCGGTGACGATCGGGTCGGGGGATCTGAACATCAGACCGACGCCGGTGCCCCCGGCGCCCAGGGCCGCCGCCCCCACGGCGGTGTTGACGAACCGTCGGCGGGAGAGGGCGGGCCCCCGGACCGGATCCGGTTCCCTCCCCTCGTCCTGTGCCTCCCCGGTCATGACCCGTGCGGTCAGCAGGGCGCAGAGGGCCACGGACGAGACCGCGATCAGCGCGGTCGGCCAGGTCAGGGGGTACCCCGCGACGAAGGTCACCACGAGGCCGGCCAGCGCGGCATAGGCGGCGGTGAGCAGCGAGACGGCGCAGCTCGCCGGCAGGCGCTCACCGGTCGTCCTCCGGCCGGCCCACAGGCGGGGCCCCGCGACGAGCACCCCGGCGGTGCCGGCGACGCAGAGCATCGGCAGTCCCAGGAGCACCTTCTCCGCCACGAACCACCAGCCCCGGCCGGCCAGGAGCGACACGGTCGCGATCCGGGCGAGCGTGACGAGGACGGCTGCGGCGAGCAGTCCCAAGGCCGGCCGGTGGCGCCGGAGGGCCGCCGCGACGCCGGTCCCGAACCACGAGGCGACACCCGCCAGGGCGACGCCGTGGTCCAGGAGGATCAGCCGGGCCGTGGTCACGGCGCCGGCCTGGCGGCACCGGCGGTCCGGTCGGCGGACGCGGAGGAGTTCGCCAGGCTGCGCGCCTCGCGGAGGATCCTGCCGGCCACGCCCATCATGATCAGGCCGTTGACCGCGTGCAGGCCGAAGACCAGTTGACCCGCGGTCGAGGTGTCTCCCGTGTCACCGAAGGCCTTGGCGAGGACCGCGATCAGCGGCTGTGCGACCGCCAGCCCGGCGAGCAGACCGGACAGGCCGATGAGCCGGCCGGGCACGCGGGCCACGGCGGCGGCCAGCGTCGTCACGAGAGCGAGGAGGACGACCATGTAGCCCAGCGCACGGTGCGGCCGGAAGGCCTCGTCGTTGGGTGCGGTGTCGAACGCTCCGCTGCCTGCCAGGAAGAACTGCACCACGACGGCGAGCATGAGCACTGCCGCCAGTCCGGCTATGGTCTTACGCATCGAAGAGCGCCCTTCGGGTTGTCGGGGTAACGGACGTGCCTGGTTCCGTCGGCGGGTTCACCCAGGAATCGTCGCTTCGACGCTCCGGGGCGTCCTCGGACGGCGGACGGCCGCGCATACGCAGATCTGCGTATGCGGCGAGGGCCTGAACGCGCACTTCGCCGTAGCCGATCACGGGCGGGCGGGCATGCGGCGCCGCCCGCCCCGGCAGTATGATCCCGGGCATGCGCGCAGCAGACCCGTCCCCGCTCGACCGTGGCCCGATCAAGGTTCTGCTCGCCGACGACGAGCGTCTCGTGCGATCCGGATTCAAGGTCCTGATCGACGTGGAGGACGACATCGAGGTGGTCGCAGAGGCCACCAACGGTGCCGAGGCCGTCGAACAGGCCCGTGCGACCCGTCCGGACGTCGTGCTCATGGACATCCGCATGCCGAAGGTCGACGGGATCCAGGCCACCGAGCAGATCATCAAGACGCACGGGCTTCAGCATGTGCGGGTCCTGATCCTCACCACGTACGAGACCGATGCGTACGTCTTTGAAGCGCTGCAGGCCGGCGCCAGCGGTTTCATGCTCAAGGACGCCGGGCCGGCCGAACTTCTCCATGCCATCCGGGTCGTGGCCGCCGGGGATGCGCTGCTCGCTCCGCGGATCACCCGGCGTCTGATCGGCCAGTTCACCTCGCAGCGGATCGCCGCGCAGGCCGCCGAGGACCGGCTGTCGGTCCTGACCCAGCGCGAACGCGAGGTGCTGGCCCTGGTGGGTCAGGGGCTGAGCAACGACGAGATCGGCTCCGAGCTGTGCCTGAGCCCGGCCACCGCGCGTACCCATGTGAGCCACGCGATGGCGAAACTGGGTGCCCGGGACCGCGCCCAGCTGGTCGTCATCGCCTATCGCACGGGGCTGGTCACCCCCTAGAACCCGTCGCTGGGACACCGCGTGGAGTCCGGCGGCGGACCGCCGGACTCCCACGGGGGCAGGAGCGGCGACCGCTCAGACCCCGCTGGGGCTCCCGCGGTCCTGCCCGCCCGCGCCGCCGGCGGTGACCGGGGACTTGCGCCGGGGGACGGTCGCGCCGGTGAAGGCACGGACCTGCAGTTCGGCGAAGCCCGCGTCGTTGCGCTCGTCGCTGGTGACCGTTCCGACGTAGCCCAGCAGGAAGGCGATCGGCGTCGAGAGCAGTCCGGGTTCGATGTCGAAGAGCTTGAAGTTCAGGTCGGGGAACATGGCGGTGGTGGGGTCGCCCGACACCCCGTTGGAGAACACGATCATGAAGAGCGTGACCGTCATACCTCCGTAGACCGTCCACTTCAGGCCCCGGGTGTTGAAGCGCCTCCAGTAGAGGGTGTACAGGATGGCCGGCAGTACGGTGGCCGCCCCCAGGTCGACCACGGTCGGAATGAAGATGTGGGTGAACAGCGGCACCATCGCCCCGCCCACCACGATGGAGACGAGCCCGATGATCAGCACGTTGCGCCGTATCTCCTGCAGCTCGGCGGCCGGTTCCGGCCGCCTGCCGCGGGCCGCGTTGATGTCCTTGGTGAAGGATGTCACCCCGTTGATCAGCAGTCCCGCGAAGACGGCGGCGACCGAGATCAGCGCGAGTCCGCCGAAGATGCCGGACAGCCAGGAACCGCCCAGTTCGTCCGCGAGCTTGGGGAAGGTGATGTCACGGTGCTCGGACCGCATGCCGAAGTTGTTCGCCCCGAGGACCGCGACGGCGCCGAAGCCGAGGATGGCCAGGCACTGGTAGAAACCGACGGCGATCACGGAGGCCCAGCCGGCCGACTGGCGTGCCGCCCGCGCGTTGGTCGCCACGTAGAAGCGCATGAACACCCAGGGCATTCCCATGCCGCCGACGGCGATGCAGAAGAGCTTCGACATGTGCACCCACGGGTCCTGGTCCGACAGCGGGGTGGATCCCTCTCCGAACTGGCGTCCCGGGTCCAGGAGTTCGAAGCCACGCGCGTCCGGCTTCGCGTTCGCCTGCGCGTCGTTGAGCAGCCCGAGCACGTCCATCTTGTACTTGGCCAGCACCACCACGGTCAGCACCAGCACGAAGGCGGCCATCAGGACCGTCTTGAGCGCGAGCATCCGGGTGACGCCGAGCATGCCGCCCATGTACACCCACGCGATGACGACCAGGCCCACGACGAGGACCACGAGGCCGCCCAGGAGCATGTTGGGTTCGCTGCCGGTGTCGAACATCCGGACGGCGACCTGGCCGACGGCGGCCAGCATGGAGACCATGAACATGGTGTAGGTCGTCAGCGTGATCACCGCCGACGCGATCCGTGCGGGCCTTTCGCGGGCACGCAGCACGAACAGGTCGCCGATCGTGTGTCCGCCCACGTTCCGCATCGGCCCTGCGTAGATCAGCACGCCGAGCACCGAGCCGATGGTGAAGGCCGTCGTCATGAGGAGGGCGTCGAAGCCGTTCAGCGCGATGTGCCCGACCATGATGATCACGGTCGAGTACATGATGAAGGCGCCGAGGTGCGCGAGTGTGTTCTGCAGGGCGGGGACCTTGCGGTCGGCGAGGAGGAAGCCGTCCGGAGTGCGGGTGCTCTCGCGCGCCGTCCGCACGACCACGGTCACCACGATCGCGAGGACGACGGTGACGGCGACGGATATCGCGGGCGCCGCCCAGGTGTTCTCCACCGGGGGCATGTGAGGCATCGAGAGGAAGCCGGTCATCGCAGGTCTCCTTCCAGGTCCGCCCGGACCCGCTCACCGAGGGGATCCAGCCGCCTGCGGGCGAATCGCATGTACGCCGAGGAGACCGCCACCACCAGGTTGAACGAGACGAACACGAACAGCAGGCCCACGTTGATCGGGCCGACGAGGTCCTGCCGGTAGAAGCCCGGCGCGAAGGCGGCGAGCAGGATGACGAGGAACCACCACCCGTAGAAGATGCCGCTCACCCAGGCGGTGAAGGTATGCGATTGACGCCTCAGCTCCCTGAATTCAGGACTGTTGTGCAGCGAGACGTAGCGGTCACCGTCCGCTGTCTGGTCGAACGTGCCCATGACACCTCCGCGATCGGGAACGCCGTAGTGACGACGACGTCTTGTGTGCGCGGTACAGATGCTCGGGCCCGGGCGGCCGGCGGCACATGGCCCATTCACGGGATTCCCGCGCGCCGTGACCGAATGGCGCGCCACTGCACGGGGTGGACGCGGCCTATGCTCTGGCCGTCAACGTGCCCGTGGCGGGCGGCCGTTCCCGCTCGCCGCGCACTCCGCCGACAGCCGCCGCAAGGAGATGCCGCATGACCGGTAACGCAAGCGAGGGCGCCCTGGCGAGCGTCCGCTACATCGTCGACGACGTCCAGGCGGCGATCGACTTCTACACCACCCATCTCGGCTTCACCGTGCTCACCGCCTTCCCGCCCGCGTTCGCCGACGTCGTACGCGGCCCGCTGCGGCTGCTGCTGTCCGGCCCGACCAGCTCGGGAGCGCGCGCCACGCCCGCGGACGCCGCCGGCTGCGGGCGCAATCGCATCCACCTGGTCGTCGACGACCTCGAGGCCGAGCGGGAACGACTGCGGCAGGCGGGCGCGGAGTTCCGCAGCGACATCGTCTCCGGGCCCGGCGGACGCCAGTTTCTGCTGGCCGACCCCGCGGGCAACCTCGTCGAGCTGTTCACTCCGGCGGACCGCCGCTGAGCGTGCGAGGGCACCGGGTGGACGACGCCGCCCCGGCCGCCACATGGGTGGCGGCCGGGGCGGGACCAGGGGGTGTCCGACACATGAGCGCGGCCGCGACGCCGCGGGCATGTGTCAGAACCCGCTGGAGGACCGGGCTCCGGCCGGTCAGGCGGTGCGGCGCGAACGGGCCAGTGCCAGACCGCCGATGACCATGCCGACCACCGCGAGCACCACGGCGACCATGGCCCCGCCCTGCCCGTTGCCGGTGCCAACGTCCGCGTCGGAGCCCGCCAGCGCGACCCCTGCGACGACGGCGCCGACCAGACCGAGGCCCAGAGCGGCGAACGCCGTGCCCGGCCCCTTCCGCCCGTCGGCACGGCCGGCCGAGCGCAGCGCCAGCACGCCGGCGACCACGCCGGCCAGGGCCAGCAGCAGGGCCACCGTGGACACGCCCCGGCCGCCGCCGCTGTCGTCCTGGGCGATCGAGACCTGAGCGGCCGCTGCCGGTGCGGCGAGTGCCGGCAGGGCGATCAGGGCTGCCGGTACGGCGAGGAACAAGCGTCGGAGGGACATCGGACTTCCTTTCGAAGTGCTGGGGGGTGTCGGCGACTGCGCCGGACGTGCGGGGTGCCGGTCCGGATCCAACGGGGCGAGGGATCCGGACCGGCGGGGGGTCACACCTTGACCCCTTCCTCGACCTCGGCGGGGGATTCCGAGGCCGTCTTCGGTGCCCGGCGTCCGGGCATCCACCAGTTGGCCTTGCCGCACAGTTCCATCACCGCCGGGACGAACACCATCCGGACGATGGTGGCGTCGATGAGCACGGCGACCGCCATGCCCAGGCCTCCCTGTTTGACCGCGACATCGGGCCCCAGCAGGGAGGTCGTGAAGACGGCGATCATGATGGCGGCCGCGGCCGTGATCACCTTGGCGGTCCGTGCCAGGCCCCGGGCCACGGCCTCGCGGGTGTCACCGGTTCGCTCGTACTCCTCGCGGACGCGGGAGATCAGGAACACCTGGTAGTCCATCGACAGGCCGAACAGGACCGGGAACATCATCATCGGGACCCAGGTGGTCACGGGCATGGTGGTGGGGAAGCCGAGCGCCGGGCCGAACCATCCCCACTGCACCACGGCGACCACGACGCCGTAGGCGGCACCGATGGACAGCAGGTTCATCACGGCGGCCTGCAGGGCGATGGTGACCGACCGGACCAGCGCGATGAGCAGCACCATGGACATCGCCACGACGACCGCGATCATCAGGGGCAGGCGCGAGCCGGACTCCTCGGCCACGTCGATGGTGCTGGCGTTCGGTCCGCCGACGAGGACGTCCTCACCGCCGGGAGTCCCGGGCAGCACGTCGTCACGGAGCTCGTGCACCAGATCCGCGGTCGCCTCGTCCTGATAACCGGTCGTGGGGAAGGCGGTGAAGGTGGCGGCCTTCCCGTCCTCACTGACCCGGGGCGGCGTGGCGTAGGCGATGCCCTCCGTCTCGCTGACCGCTCGGACGACGGGACCCAGATCGGCGTCCTGGGAGTCGACCTCGGTGGCGAAGACGAGGGGAGCGCCGTAGCCCGGGCCGAAGCCGTCGGCCAGGATCTCGTAGGAGATGTAGCTGCTCCTGTCGTGGGGCTGCACGCTGGCGTCGGGCTGGCTCAGCCGCATCGACAGCATGGGGATGGCCAGCACCAGCAGGCTCGCGCCGGCCAGGAGCGCGGCGATCAGCGGCCTGCGCTGCACCACGCCGGCCCAGCGCTCGGCGAACGTGGGGCGCGCCTCGGACGGCGCGCTCGCCGCACGCTCCCGGCGGGAGGCGCGACGGGGCAGACGCAGCGAGTTGATCCTGTATCCGGTGAAGCCGAGGAACGCCGGCAGCAGCGTCACCGCGGCGATCATCGTCACCAGCACCGTGAGCGACGTGGCGACGGCCACCCCGGTCATCAGCCGCTGTCCCATGACGACCAGGCCCATCAACGCGATGACGACGGTCGTGCCGGCGAACAGCACCGCGTGACCGGCGGTGGTGATGGACTTGACCGTGGCGGCCTCGGGGTCGTCACCGTCCCGGAGCGCGTCCTTGTAGCGGGTCACGATGAACAGGGCGTAGTCGATTCCGACGCCGAGCCCGATCATCGCGCCGAAGACCATGGTGAAGTCCGGCGCGGGGACCAGGTGCGCCACCAGTTTCATCAGCGCCAGCCCGCCCACGATGGCCAGGAGCGCGGTGACGATCGGCAGGCCCATGGCCACCAGCGACCCGAAGGCGATGAAGAGGATCACTGCCGCAGCCAGGATGCCCACGCTCTCGGCCGGGCCCTGCGGGGGTGTCTCGGCCTTCTCCGCCATGTAGCCGCCCAGCGCGAGCGTGACGCTGTCGTCCGAGGCGTCCTTGACCAGGTCCACCAGGGGCTTGACCTCGGTCTTCTCCACCTCCTTGTCGCTCAGCGGGATGGTCGTGCGCGCGATGCGGCGATCCTCCGTCACCAGTTTGTCGTCCTGGTACGGCGAGACCACCGGCCCGGTGACGGCCGAGTCGGCGAGCCCGGCGATGGCCTTCTCGATCTTCTGCCGGGCGGCGGGATCGTCGATCCCCTTGTCGGCCCTGATCGCGAGGGTGAGCCTGTCACCCTGTTCCTGCGGGAAGTGCTGCGCCATCAGCTTCTGCGCCTTGGCCGACTGCGAGTCTCCGCCGGAGAAGTCGTTGTCGGGGGCGGCGCCGTAGCCGAAGCCGACGAACGCCACGGCGATCACACCGATGACCCACGTCAGGAGTACCAGGCGGCGGCGGCGGAAACAGAAACGCCCCAGTCCCGCCAGGGCCCCGTCCGCACGTGGAGACTCGGTAG
The DNA here is from genome assembly GCF_055571035.1 of Streptomyces malachitofuscus. Taxonomy (NCBI): domain Bacteria; kingdom Bacillati; phylum Actinomycetota; class Actinomycetes; order Kitasatosporales; family Streptomycetaceae; genus Streptomyces; species Streptomyces malachitofuscus. Next base: position 81,402 of record NZ_JBVIGA010000003.1, read on the forward strand.
TCGTCATCATCTGCTCCTCAGTCGTCGAGCCTCGCGGCACGGCTCGCACTCTCGGCATGGGTGAGGTCGGTCGGTCACAACGGTGATCGTGCCGTGCGTGGGGCGGCTTTGGCCTCTGACGACGGATGGCGGTGCCTACGCAATCGGGCGTAACCGGCCGCGGCGCGCCGCGCCTTTCGACGTAGTGGGTCGCGCCTCGGAGCGGAGCGTCACGCGGGGCCCCGGACAGTAGGATCGCCGCATGAGAATCCGCCCCGGGTCGTCCTCCCTGCGGGTGCTGACCCAAGATCTGCTGCTCGCGCTCTTCGTCACCGTGATGCAGGTGCAGGGCACGGTCGTCCTCGCCGCGTCCAGGGGGACGGAACAGCGTCCGCTCTCCGACTTCGGACACCTCGGGTTCGCCCTGCTGGTGGTGGGCGGCCTCGTCGTGGCCGTCCGCCGTTTGTGGCCGGTCGCGGCATTCGCCACGGCCGCGGCCGCCAGCCTGGCCTACTACCTCATCGAGTTCCCCGACGGGTACGGCTGGCTCGGACTCCTGGTCTGCCTGTACAGCCTCGCCGCCTACGGTGACGGGCGCCGGTCGTTGGCGATCGCCGGCACGGGTACCGCGGTCCTGGCCGCCGGGTGGCTGTACGCGGCGGCCGACGTGGAACCGCGCGAGGCCATCGGCTGGGTGTTCTTCCGCATCGGTGTGTCGGTCATGAGCATCGCTCTCGGCGAGTCCGTCCGGTCCCGGCGGGTCATCGCGGCCGACGCGCAGCTGCGTGCGGAGCTGGCGGAGCGGACCCGCGAGGAGGAGGCACGCGCCCGGGTCGACGCCGAGCGGCTGCGGATCGCACGCGAGGTCCACGACACCGTCGCCCACGCCATCGCGATCATCAACGTGCAGTCCGGGGTCACCGCGCACGTGCTCGACAAGCGGCCGGAACAGGCGCGCGAGGCGCTGCGGACCATCGAGGAGACGAGTTCCCGGACGCTGCGGGAGATGCGCGCCATCCTCGGCGTGCTCCGGGGCGACGGCGACGATCCCGTGCCGCACGCGGGTCTGGAACAGATCGACGACCTCACCACCGAGGCGCGCGCCGCCGGACTGGACCTCACGCTGGAAGTGGACCCGCCCGAGGAGCCGTTGCCGAGCGCGGTGGACAGCGCCGCCTACCGCATCCTCCAGGAGTCGATCACCAACATCATCCGGCACGCCGGTCCGACCCGGGTGACGGTCGCGGTGAACCCGGGGATCGACCATCTGGAGATCCGCGTCACCGACCAGGGGAGCCCGGCTCCGCGTGGCGCCTCCGTCTCCCGGCCGTCCCTCAACGGCGCGGGCAAACAGGTCAAGGGCGGCCGCGGAATCCTCGGAATGCGCGAACGCTGTCAGCTGCTCGGCGGGGACTTCCATGCCGAGCCGACGCCCGGCGGTGGGTTCGAGGTCACCGCACGCCTGCCCCTCGCGCCCACCGGGTCGCGCCTTTGACAGAGTGGCGGTGACAGTGCCCTGGAAGCGGCGGCTTCCAGGGCACATTGTCGTTCGCGGCGCCGGCTGCGGACAATACCCGCCCGCCTCCAACATGAGTAGTTCCGACTACCAGAAGGAGCAGTGGCCGGGCGCGGGGCGAATCAACTAATTTCAGTGCGACAGAGATCAAGTTACCGTGCGGTCAACTCTTGCGCCCGAACGAACCCCCCGTTCTTTCCGCCGGCGACCTCTGAGGACTCGCAAGTCGACTGAATGGAGAATTCCGGTGACCCATGCACGGCGGCCGCGAAGTCGGCGTCTGAGGTACGCGATGGCCATCGCCACCGCCACCGCCCTGACCGGAACACTGACCAGCGCCGTAACCGCGTCCCCCCGGCAGGCGGCGGGCTTCGACTTCGATCACGGGAACGCCGTGACCGGGATCATCTACATGAAGCTCGCCGCGGTGTCACGCGCGAACAACACGGGCAGCAGTCCGGTGAACAGGGACTCCACCATTCTGCTGGAGGTGCCGTGGTTCGACGCGATCGCCCCGTATCACCCGACAGCGGTGGGCATCTTCTCGGACCTCGGCCGGCGACCGAGCTCCGAACACACGACACGCAACAAGAACATCGCCGTCATGTACTCCGCCTTCACCTCGTTGAACGTGCTCTACCCGGAGCACAAGCCCAAGTGGCGGGAGATGATGGAGTCGGCCGGTCTCGACCCCGACGACACGGAAGCCGACCCGGCCACGCCGAGCGGCATCGGCATTCTGGCCGCCAAGAACGCCTTCGCGGCCAGGAAGAACGACGGAACCAACCGCGACGGCTCGGCGGGCGGCCGTCGGTACAACCGGCAGCCCTACGCCGACTACACGGGATACAAGCCGGTCAACAGCGCGGAAAAACTCCGCGATCCGTCCCGCTGGCAGCCGAACACGTTCCAGAAGAACGGCGTCTTCACCGTCCAGAAATTCGCCACCCCGCACTTCGGCCGGGTCAAGCCGTTCACGTACGACAGCCCCAGCCGGTTCAAGGTCTCTCCGCCGTGGAAGAGCAACCACCGCAACCACTTCGCCTACAGGCGGCAGGCCGACGAGGTTCTCCGGGCATCGGCGCACCTGGACGACCGCCGGAAAATGACCGCCGAACTCTTCAACAGCAACTTCGACACCTTCGGACTCGTCGGTACGGTGCCGGTCATCGTCGGGGGCAAGTACGACGTCGAGAAGACCATCCACTACACCGTCGTACGCGACATAGGGTTCTACGATCTCGCCATCGCCACCTGGCACTTCAAGCGCAAGTACGACTCGGTGCGGCCGTTCAGCGCCGTGCGTCATCTGTACGGGAAGAAGAAGGTGACGGCATGGGGCGGCCCCGGCGAGGGGACCGTCAACGACATCAGCGGGAACGAGTGGCGGGCCTACCTGGACGCCTGGCCCGCCGACCACCCGGTCAAGGCGCCCGACCACCCCGAGTACCCCTCCGCGGAGGCTGCGGAATGCCTGGCCTTCGCCCACCTGACACGGCGTTTCACCGGTACGGACGCGCTCAACATCTCCCACTCCGTCACCAAGGGCTCCTCCTTCGTCGAGCCGGGAACCACCCCGGGCCAGGACATGACGCTGCGCTGGAGCAACTTGACGGATTTCGCCCGCGACTGCGGTGAGAGCCGCCTGTGGGGCGGCCAGAACTTCCGCGCCTCCATCGAGGCCGCCGCCCAGTACGCTCCGCGGATCGGCGACCTCGCCTACGAATACGTCCAGCGCAAGGTCAACGGCGGCTGACCCCTGCCCGTCGCCCACAGCGGACTGCCGGCGAAGCCCGAGGGCTTCGCCGGCAGTCCGCTGTCGTCCGTCCGTTCCGCCGACGCGGCGTGAACGGCCGCTAGGCCACTTCCCTGAGCAGGGTCGCCGTGCCCTGCACCCGGTGGCGCACATGCCCCAGCGCGAGGAGCACGGGGGCGTCGGTCAGGACGGGGATGTGGTAGGGGAACGGCCGGGGGCCGACCATGTCCGGCGGGCCGCTGTAGCCGCCGTCCGCGTTCTGGTGGGAGAGCAGCCAGGACAGGGCGCGCCCGACGGGCGGCGACGCGGTCCCGTAGCAGAGGATGATCAGCCCGTAGGCGGTGCTGATCGGGTCGCTGGGATCGCCGGGCTGCATCCCCCAGCCGCCGTCGGGGTTCTGCGTCCCGCGCACCGAGTGCTCGATCCGTTCGGCCATGCGGGCCGTGCGGTGGTCGTCCGGGCCGGCGGTGCAGGCCGCGAGACGCGCACGGAACATCGCGTGCAGCCTGCTGCGGCTCCACCCCGGCTCGAATCCGCCGTCCGGCAGCTGGCTGTCGGCCAGGAAGCCCAGGGCACGCTGCCGGGCGGACCTGGTGGAGGGGTGCGGGGCGAGCGCGTTGACGGCCGCGGCCGTCATGCACGGCTCGGAGGCGGCACCGGCGACATAGGTGGGGAAGCCTCCGTCGGCACCCTGGACGGCGAGCAGCGCCCGCATCCCGCGCCGTACGGCGGCAGCGTGGCCGACGGGGTCGACGCCGTGCAGGAACTCCAGGATGCAGGAGGTGCAGTCGACGTCGTTCTGCGCCACCCGGGGGCCGAAGGACCAGCCGTCCGCGAGCGGCTCGCCCCGGGACAGGGAGACGCACAGGGAGCGCTGCGACTCGTCGACCTCGTGCGCGACGAGCGCGTCCGCCATGGCCCGCTGCACGCCCGGTCGTGAACCGGCCGCGGCGAGCGCGATGCCCGCGGTGGACGTGCACCAGTGCTGGAGGTCCACGACGAACGGGAAGCCGCCGTCGTCACGCTGGTACCGCAGCAGGGTCTGCAGACCGCTGCGGACGGTCCCCTCCTGCCCCGGCACGCCGGCGAGCCCGTGCAGCGACAGCAGGTGCAGCAGCACATAGCCCTCCCACACCGTCGTCGCCGGGCGCACGGCGACGACGGTCCGCAGCGCGGCGGCGCTCGCCCCGTTGCTGACGCCCGTGGCGTTGGCGAGGACCAGCGTGACGGCGGCCTGCTGCACGGCGGCCCAGGAGTGCACGGAGTCCGTGGGGGGAACCTCGTCGGCCGTCGGGGCGGCGTCGGGCGGCACCGGGCAGCCGAACAGCGACAGCACGGCGTACAGCATCCTGCGGCGGCGGGCGGAGATGAACGCCGGTGCGGCGCCGAGCAGCGCCTCGGTCAGCTTGCCGACGATGTCGGCGTCCGCGGCGGAGGCCCGGTCGGTGGCGCGCCCGACCGCCAGCGTCGCGAGGACCCGGTCGAACTCCTGCGGGGAGTCGAGGTGTTCCTGGAGGAAGGCGAGCACCCGGTCCCGGGCCGGCGAGTCCGCACCCGTGCGCGTCATCAGCGACAGCGCCAGCGCGGATTCCAGCACCCGGCTGTGGCACTCCCCGCGTATCGCTCCCTCGTCGTCGACCTGACCGCTGACATGCGTGACCAGACGCGATGTGGCCTCGCGCAGCTGCTCGGGGTCGATGTCCGCGGGCCACGGAATGAGGGCCCGGTGCAAGGTGTTCATGGGTCTCATGGCGCACTCCTGTCTGGATGCCTGGTGGTCGGTGGGGGAATCGAGAATTCCTGCGATCCGGCCCTTTCCGGGCATGGCCGACCGAACGCAGCTCTCGGCGGTGAATGTTCACGGCGCCGAGAGCTGCGCGAAAATCTGTGTTCCGATCAGATGAAGGCCACGGCCCCGGGATTCCACTTGTAATGCGTCTCGAGCTTGTAGTACTCCCCTTCCGCGGCCGCCGCGACGCCGTACACGAATTTGCGGTCCGCGCCGCCGTAGGGAACGCTTCGGGCGAATTTCTCGAGCTGTGGCTCGACGGGCACGGGGAGGCTCGACAGATCCGTGGTCGTCACGCCGAAGCAGAAGCGCTCGATCACCGGAGAGTCCCAGTTCAGGGTGATGTACAGCCCGAACGCCCGGCTGCCGAGGCCGAGCATCCGGTCGCTCGGCTCCGGCAGCCCGATCTCACGGAGCATCTGCCGGACGCGGTCGGCTTCGAAACACTCCGCGGGCACGTCGTTGAAATACACGTTCACGGTTCTGTGCAGGTAGTCGACCGCGACGAAGGCGACCTTGTCGTCCAGGCCGTGACGGACGAAGAACTCGAAGTTTCCGGCGAGGCTGCGCGGCATGGCCGGAATATGGGCGAGTTCCGACAGCTTCTGCAGGTCCTCGGGCGCGAATCCCGCATAGACCTTCGTGAAGCCGCTCACCACACCGAAGTCGATGCCGTACCCGTCGATCGTGAAGCGCTCCTCGATGTCCGCGAGCAGTTCTCCGACGGGGTGGTCCGTTTTCGGGGTGAGCCCTTTCGACAGGGCCTGCGGGTACGGGTTGCGGTCCTTCGGGTGCGTGATGAAGCGGCAGTCGACGTCGCCCGCGTGCCGCGGGCCGGTCGCCATCCTGAAGGCCAGCGGCATGGCATGCGCGAACGCGTCGCCGTACGCCGACAGAATGGGCCAGACCTTGTCGCGCGAGCAGGCCATGCCCAGCCGTCCCGCTGTTTCCGCGACGGCGGAGTAGATCTCGTCCGCCTCGGAGGTTTCCGACATGTACGACTCCAAGCAAGTGAGGCATGCGCTCGCATGCGACTGATGGGCGCGGCGGAGGCCCTACCGCGCCGCGTAGACGCGCTGATGACCGAAGAGCCCGGCGAGCCGGTAGGGCCCGGTGGTCTCCTCCGGCACGGGGTGGTCTCCGCCGTCGGCGGGGAAGGACCGCTCGTGGAGTTCGCGGTACCTGGGGTAGTCGATCTGCTCCCGACGGCCGACGGCCTCGCGGTGCGCCTCGGAACGCAGGTGCGCGCGGTAACCCGGGACGACCGTGCCGGCGAAGAACTCCGCGACGCTGCCGGACCCGTAGCTCAGGAAGCCGATGGCCTCACCCGTGAGATCGTCGGCGTGGTCGAGCAGCGAGGCCAGTCCGACGTACATGGACGCGGTGTAGCTGTTGCCGATCTCGACGTTGTAGACCGTCGTGAGCCCGGTGGCGCGGGTGATCTCGTCCTCGTCGGCGGCGTGGCCGTTGTACTGCAGCAGATGCCGGTGCGCCTTGTGGGCCATCTTCGTGAACGGCTGGTGGTAGCAGAAGGCGTGGAACTCGTCGAGCTTGCGGCCGCCGCGCTCGGTGTAGTCCTTCCAGGCGCCTTCGACGGCCTGCAGGTAGGCGGAGATGGACTTGCGGCCGTCGACCAGGGCGGTGGTGAGATAGTTCGGCCGCCAGAAGTCCATGATGTCGGCGGTGAACATCCCCGACCCGTCCTCGATGCGCACCAGCGCCGGGTCCGCACCGATCAGCATGGCCACCGCTGCCGCGCCCTGCGTGGCCTCGCCGGGGCTGCCCAGCTCGTACCGGGAGACGTCGCCGGCGATCACGAGGACCTGCTCCGACGGGTCCCGGTGCACCAGCCCCATGGCGAACTGCAGGGCCGCCGTGCCGCTGTAGCAGGCCTGCTTGAGCTCGACGACCCGGGCGGCGGACGGCAGCCCCAGCAGCGAGTGGACGTAGATCCCCGCCGCCTTCGACTGGTCGACGGACGTCTCGGTCGCGAAGACCACGGTCCGGATCCGGTCGGAGCCGTGCCGGGCCACGATGGGGGCGGCGGCGTCGGCGGCCATCGTCACGATGTCCTCGTCCGCGGCCGGCACGCTCATCGCGCGCTGGCCGATGCCCCGGTGATACTTGGCGACGCCCGTGCCGTTGTGGGCGGCCAGCGTCTCGTGCGTGAGGGCGTACTGTCCCGTGGCGACCGAGAGGTCGTGGATCCCTATGGTGAGGTCACCGGGCATCACTTGCCTCCGATCTTCGACGCCGCGTTCCTGCGTTCCAGATGGACGTGCGCCCGCATCAGCTCACCGGGATTCGTCTGGGCCGCCATCAGGGAGAGCTCGCCGCACAGCACCGTCGCGGCCGCGATGACCGCGAGACGGCGCGCGTTGTCGCCGGGTTCGCGCACCTCGCGGCAGCCGAGCCGCTCCAGGTTCTCCTCGACGAAGTCGAGGCCCTTGCCGTTGCCGACCGTCCCCACGATCAGGTTCGGCAGGGTGCAGGAGAAGTACAGGTCGCCGTCCCGGTCCTCGGCCACGGTGACGCCCTGGGAGCCCTCCACGATGTTCGCCGCGTCCTGGCCCGTGGCCAGGTAGAAGCCGAGCAGCATGTTCGCGTAGTGGGCGTTTGCGGAGCGGATGCCGCCGGCGAGCAGGGTGCCGATCATGTTCTTGCCGACGTTCAGTTCGGCCATCGCGCCGGCCGTCGTGCGCAGCGACTTGTGCACGACGTCGCGGGGCAGCAGGAGTTCGGCGACGACCCTCTTGCCCCGCCCGAGGATGCCGTTGACCGCGGTCGCCTTCTTGTCCGTGCAGTAGTTCCCCGAGATGGAGCCGTAGGTGATCCCGGGAATGGCCTGCAGGATGTGGCTGAGCAGCGCGTCGGCGGCCAGCGTCGCCATGTTGTGCCCGGACGCGTCGCCCGTGCTGAACTCGAAGCGGAGGAACAGCAGGTTGGCCGCGATCTCGTGGTGGAACCCGATGAGTTCGACGAACCGGCCGCAGGTGCGCACGACGTCACGGAGTTCGTCCAGGCGCGCGTCGACCTCCAGGGCGGCCATGTGGGCGGTCTGCGCGTCCTCGGCCCGCACGAAGACCGAGCGCGTCATCCGCTCGTCGACCAGGGTGGTGACGATGCCCTGTTCGACCATGGTGGACAGTCGCGCGCCGCGGCCGACGGAGGGCCACAGCGGTGACTCGTACGTGGCGAGCGGGACGTGGGTCTCGAGCTCGGCGACGTTCCCCGAAATACGCAGGGGACCCACCCATTTCATGGGAACGCCGGCGACCGCATGGGGTTCGGTCATCGGGAACCTCCGATCGTCTCGTGGTGCGTGCTGGAGGAGTTGGTGCGGTAGGACCGGGAGCGGGTGGCCAGCCACCGGGTCTCGATCCCCCGGTCGGCGCAGAACGCGCGCAGGTCGCCGTGGACGAGCACGTCGCAGTGGGCGAGGTCGGCGGGGGTGGACGCGCCCAGCGCGGTCATCAGGGCCGTGAGCTGGTCGATCCACGAGGTCAGCAGGGAGATCAGGGCCGGAGGACCGCCGTCGAGCACGGTCCTGAGGAACAGGCCGGACGCCCCGACGGCGGAGGCGCCGAGCGCCAGTGCGCGCGCCACGTCGAGCGGATGACGGACACCGCCGGAGGCGAGCACCGGAAGACCGACGCCCTGGGCGTCCAGGAGGCAGGCCGGTGTGGACTGTCCCCAGCCGTTGAGGTACGCGTAGTCGGGCCGGTCGCGCCGGTCGTTCTCGATCCGCGCGAAGTCGGTGCCTCCGCTGCCGGAGACATCGGCCACCCGCACGCCCATCTCCTGGAGCCGCAGCAGGGTCTCGCGGCTGAGCCCGAAGCCGACCTCCTTCACGATCAGCGGGACGTCGACGCCCGCCGCGATCTCCTCGATCCGCGGCCCCCAGGCGGCGAACGAGCGGTCGCCCTCCGGCATCACCGTCTCCTGGATCACGTTGACGTGGATCTGGAGGGCGTCGGCCCCCAGCAGCTCCACGGCCCGGCGCGCCTTGTCGACGGTGGCGTTGGCGTTGATGTTCGCCAGGATGAAACCGCCGGGGTTCTCCTTGCGCATCACGCTGAAGGTGTCCGCCACCGACGCGTCGGCGAAGTACGGGCTCATGGATCCCGTCGCGATGGAGACGCCGGTCTCGCGGGCGGCGATGGCCAGGTCACGGTTGATCTCACCGGTCTTGGGGCTGCCGCCGGTCATCGCGTTGATGTACAGCGGCACCTGCCACTCCATACCGCCGAAGCGGGTGACCGTCGAGACGTCCGAGCGGTCGATGCCGGCCAGCGCGTGATGCACGAAGGACACGTCGTCGAACTGGTTGTGCCCGCTGCGCCGGCGATGCTGCTCGGTGGCGAACCGCACGTGCGCGTCCTTGCGCTCAGCGATCATGCTGGGCTCCCTTTCGTCGGCTGGATCTGAATCGGCAGCGGGAGCACGCCCGCGGCTTCCCACCGCTCCCGCAGCCGCGACACCCGCGACGCCTCGGCGGCCTCCAGGAACGCGATGCCGCAGTCGCCGCCCCCGGCACCCGAGGGCTTGGCGGCGCCGCCGACGGCCTCGGCGACGTCGCACAGGGCCGTCAGCACCGGGGTGAAGATGCCGAGGCGGACGGCGCCGTCGAGGTCGGCGAGCATCCGGCGTGCGCTGCGGATCCGGTGCAACAGCTCGTCGTCGTCCCCTCGTTCGAGGGCGCGGATCGCGGCCTGTGCGCAGGCGTCGCTGCGGCGGACGAAGTCCCGCCGGACCGCGCTGCCGCGCCACTCCCCCGACTCCAGACGGCCTGTCAACGAGGCGGTGCTGGCCGGCTCTCCCGTCCAGCCCACCTCCAGCGCGAGCCCGCGGGGCGGCGGCAGCCGGCGCACCGAGAACCCGGGCCACGGCTCCCGGAGGGCGTGCTCGACGCCCCCGCGCCGGGCCAGGGCGAGCACGGCTGCCCGGTCCGGCGCCCGGTACGCGACCCAGCCGCCCCAGACGCTCGCGGCGAGATCACCGCCGGAGGAGCGCGGGTCGCGCCGTGCCGTGGCCAGCAGCGCGAGCCGGAAGCGGGCATCGGGTGACAGTTCCAGGCCGTAGTACGCGGCCACGGCGGACACCGTGGCGACCGTCACCGCGCCGCTGGAGCCGAGTCCGAACTTGGTTCCGTCACGGTGCAGGCTGCTGGTGATCGCCACGCGGATCGGTGGCGCGCGCCGTCCGCGCTCGGCCAGCAGCCCGTCGACCACGTCGATCGCCGACACGACGTGGCCGAGACGGTCCAGGATCCGCGGCCCGGTGTCGGCGTCGGCGTCCGTGTCGGTGTCGGTGTCGGTGTCGGCCCCGGACCAGGTGAGTCCGTCGGCACCGCGCCGCAGGCGCGCCTCTCTCGGCGAGAGGTCCGACTCGATCACGACCTCGGCCCCGTCGGCTGCCGAGACGGTGACGCCGACGTGGCGGTCGACCGCCACCAGGACCGCCGGGTGCCCCGGCTCCAGCACGGCGTACTCACCGACCACGAACAGCTTGCCCGGGGCGTACCGGGTGACCGTCCCGGTCACCGCTCGGCCTCCGTCGTCAGCCGGGCGCCCGGCCCGCGCCGCGCGGTGAACACCGAGCAGCCGGGGGCGGCCCGGCGCACCGCCTCGGCCACCCGGTCGGCGTCGGCGGGGTGGCAGAGGACCTTGACGTTGGGGCCGGCGTCCATCGTCGCGTACGCCGGCACGCCGTCCGCACGCAGCCGCAGCACTCCGTCGAGCACGGCCACCGTGGCCGGGGAGAAGTAGCGCACCGCAGGCCGCGCCGCCAGCATCGTCGCATGCATGCCGAGGGCGTTGCGCTCGGCGATCTCCCCGACCGCAGGCAGATCACCCCGCCGCAACGCCGCCCTCATCTCGGTCAGATCCGCCGTGCAGGACGTCGCCCACGCGCGGTAGAGGGGCGAGGTCTGGACGGTCCGCCGCATGGCGTCCCGGCTGGACACGGTCTTGGCTCCCGCGTCGACCACCGCGATCACCAGTGCCGGGTCGAAGTCCGTGTCCGGCACCGGCTCCGCGTAGGAGCCGAAGTCCGCCGCCGTGCCGATGCCCCGGCCGGCGTGACAGACCGCGAAGCCGCCGAACATCGACCGGGAGGCCGAGGCGGAACCCCGGCGGGCCAGCCGGGACAGCACGGTGCGATCGAGATCGAGCCCGTAGGCGGCCGCTCCGGCCAGGGCCAGGGCCGCGAAACCGCTCGCCGAGGACGCCAGTCCGGCCCCGGTGGGAACGGAGTTGCGGGTGTCCACGACGGCCGGCTCGGAGCGTCCCGACCGCCGGCGGAGCAGGTCGAGGAAACCGACGACGCGCCGGCGCACCTCGCCCTCCGCGGGGGAGCCGTCGAGTGTGACGCTGTCGGCCGGTGCCCCGGGGTCCGGCCGGACCGTGGTGGTCGTCGGGAAGATGTCCAGGGTCATGGACAGGCTGTCCGCGTACGGGATCATGAGCCGCTCGTCGCGCTTGCCCCAGTACTTGACCAGCGCGATGTTCGGATGGGCCACGGCCGTCGCGCCACCGCCCGGTGCGTCGGCGGCCGGCCTGACCGGCTCCGCCCGATGGTCAGTCCGCATGGTGCGCATTCCTTCCTGCCGGCACGGTCCAGGTCCGGACGGCGCCCGCTTCCCGGAGGGCGCTCACGACGGCCGCCGCCCGCCCGGGTTCGTCGGCGAGCGCGATCATGCAGCCCCCCAGGCCGCCGCCGCTGAGCTTGGCGCCCAGGCCGCCCGCGTCGAGCGCGGCCCCGACCAGGGCGTCGATCCGCTCCGTGCTGATCCCGAGCTCGCGCAGCAGCCGGTGGTTCTCGGTCATCCGCGTGCCGAAGTCGGTCCACCGGCCGTGCGCGAGGTCGTGCACGGCCTCGTTCGTCAGGTCCGAGACCTGGCCGACGAACGCCTCCTTGGTCCGCGGTTCGCGCTCGAACCTGCGCCGCAGCAGCTCCACCGCTTCCCAGGTGCCGCCGCTCACCCCGCTGTCCGCGATGACGAACACTCCGCCCGGGGCGGAGGACGCGTCGGTGCCGGCGCGTTCCTCGGCCTCCTCCCGGGAAGGCGCCGAGCCGTCGGGCAGGGGCAGCTCCCGCGCGGTGCCGGAGCGGAACAGCAGGGGGGAGGTCGCGCCGGTGGCGACGGCGTCGATGCCGCTCGCCCTGCCGTGCGTCACCTTCTCGGAGGCCTGTACGAGAGCGAACGTCGCCCCGGCGTCGAGACGGCGGCCGAGGAGGTCCGCGAGCGCCAGGACCGCCGCCCGGGCGCAGGCCGCGCTGGAGCCGAGCCCACGCCCCTGCGGGATCGAGCAGTCGATGAGCACATGCGCGCGCGGGCCGTCCGCGACGCCGGCCCATTCCCTGAACTCCGCGACCAGGCGCAGCAGTCCGCTCGAGGACGACGGAATCCGTGACGTGGCCCCCGGACCGGCCAGTTCGAAGGTCACCCCGTCCGCGCCGGCGTCGCCGGGGCGCGGCGTCGCGCTCGCGACGACCGGCAGCTGGGGCACCGGGACGGCCAGTGCGGGAGCGCCGTACACGACGGCGTGTTCACCGAGCAGGATGGCCTTGCCGTGGGCACGTCCGACGCCGGGGCGCCGGTCCCCGGGGGACGGCTCGTCCACGAGGTCCGTCCGGTCGCCGACGGTGCGCTGTGGTGTCGCCGCCATCAGTGGACCCGCTGCGTCACCTTGGTCGCCATGGCGGCGAGCTGCTGTTTGGCCAGACCGGTGGCGCTGCTCGCCTCCAGCACCGTGACGGCCTGGTCGGCGCGGCGCTGGATCTCCCGTTCGATGTGCTGCACGGCGCCGACGTCCGTGAGGACGGCACGTGCCCGGGCGAGGTCGTCGTCGGTCAGGTCGGTCCCGATCGTCGCCCTGAGGAAGGCCGCCGCCCGCGGGTCGCGCGCGTCCGCGCGCTTCAGCGCCGTCGCGAGCAGCACCGTCCGCTTGCCCTCGCGCAGGTCGTCCCCCGACGGCTTGCCGGTGACCGCCGGGTCGCCGAACACGCCCAGCAAGTCGTCCCGCAGCTGGAAGGCGATGCCGATGTCGGCGCCGAACGCCCGGTAGGCGGCGACCAGCGCGGCGTCCGCGCCGGCGATCGCGGCGCCGAACTGCAGCGGCCGTTCCACCGTGTACGAGGCCGTCTTGTACTGGTCGACCAGGAGCGCCGCGTCGACGTCCTCCTCCTGGCTCGCCTGGCTGATCAGGTCCAGCAGCTGGCCGTACATCACCTCGTACCGCACCGCGGACCACACCGGTCCGAGCCGGGTCTGCGCGTCCGCCGGAAGCCCGGAGGCACGCACCATGACGTCGGACCAGACCAGGGCCAGGTCCCCGACGAGGATGGCGGCGCCCGCACCGAACAGCCCCGGATCGCCGGAGAAGCGCCGCATCCGGTGCCGCTCGGCGAAGACCACGTGCGCGGCGGGATGGCCCCGACGTGTCTCGGAGGCGTCGATGATGTCGTCGTGGATCAGTCCCGACGCGTGCAGCAGCTCGAATCCCGCGCAGGCGCGCAGCACGGCCGGGGCGACCGGGTCGTCGGGGTCGCCGCCGGCGCCGATCCAGCCCAGCCAGGCGAACGTGGGGCGGATGCGCTTGCCGCCGCGCAGGACGTAGTCCTCCAACTCCCCGACGGTCGCCGCGAAGTCCTCGCCGAGCGACGCGGCCTCGGCTCGGCGTTCTGCGAAGAAGTCACTGATCGCGGCATCAATGGCGGCCGGCTCCACGGCTGTTCCGAGATAACTCACGGTCATGCTTTCATCTCCCGGTCGAGGCGTCGGTCACTCTCGTAGTCATAGGGCTCGGACTTCCGCGAATTCGCCGACGGTCACGTCGAACACGGAGCGGCTTCCGGCCCATTCCGGACGCACGTCGTCCCGCACGAAAACAAGGAAACCCTGAAAATGGTTCGCCAATGTCGCTGCCCTGATCGTCGGCGAATCGCAACGACACGAACCGTAATGACGAAACGTCTGTGCTGCCCACTACTCGGGCGAGTAGTGCGAATGCAACCAGCTATTCCCCGAACGCGGGGACCGTCCCGTATAACTGAAGCGGCCACGCTGATCGCTCGACTCGATCACGGGTGGACGACAGGTGTGCAACCGGCCGCTCCGGACAGTTGCACACCGCGTTGCGCCTGACGGAAAGCTGCTGGGACGGCTCTGCAGAGCAACACGGGGGGAATCATGAATCCATTGGCGGGGCGCGAGCGGATCCTGTCGGTCCTGGGCTCCCACTTGGACGCCACGACGCGGGGGTCCGGGAGCTGCGTCGTGGTGGAGGGCCCCTTCGGGGTGGGCAAGACCCAGTTGCTGCAGGCCGCGGCCCTGGAGGCGGCCGAACGCGGTCTGACGGCGGTCGTGGGGCGCTCGGGCGGCGTAGACGAGCCGGCCACCCCCGTGCACCTGCTGATCAACTTCTTGCGGAGGGCCCTGCCCGGCGCGGACGGACTCGACGAACTGGAGCGTGCGGACGGCAATCCCTTCTGGCTCATGGACCGGATCGGTGAGCTGGTCGGGGACGCGGCGCGCAGGCACCCCCTGGTGATCGTGCTGGACGACGCCCATCGCATCGACGACGTCAGCGCGCTGGCCCTGCGGGAACTCGTCCGCTCGCTCGCCTCGTCCCCGGTGCTCTGGCTGCTGGCCCGCCGGCCGGTGCCCGCGTCGGCGCTCGCCCAGCACGCCTTCGACTGGCTGGTCGACCACTGTGCGGTCCGGCTGCACGTGGGGACGCTGGACGACGAGGCGGTGGTGGAGCTGTGCACCGGCGTCCTCGGCGCCAAGCCCGATGCGTCGGTGCTCCGGTGGGCCGACCGCTGCCAGGGCAACCCGTGGTTGCTGAAGAACGTCCTGCGCGCGCTCATGAAGGCCGGACAGGTCGTCGTCCTGGACGGCACGGCCTCGGTGCTGACCGAGCGCGTGCCCGTGGGCGTCCGTACGGCGGTCGACAGGCTGCTGGCCGGCATGCCGCCCGCGGTCCGGCGGCTCCTGGAGCACGGTGGGCGGTCCGGCCGTCCGTTCACGGCCGAGCACGTGGCGGGCCTGCTGGGCGAGCCGGCCACAACGCTGTCCGCGGCCGCCACGGAGGCGGTGCAGGCGGGCCTGCTGCGCGGGGAGGGCGAGGAACTCGCGTTCACCCACGAGGTGATCGCCGAGGCGCTCCGGCTCGGGGGGTCCCCGGGGGACGAGTCCGCCGGGCGCTCCCCCGCCGTGCGGTCCTCCCGGTCCGGCACGCAGGACGTCCGCCCCGGTCCGCCGGCCGTCCCGCCCGCCGTGACGGGACAGCCGTCACCGCCGGAGAAGCGGGACGCCGTCATGGCGGCCCGGGCCGTCGCGGCACTGGCGGGTCACGGCGACGACGCATCCGGGGCACTGGCGCGCGCACTGCGTCTGCTCGTCACGGTGGGCCGGGACGCCGAAGCCTCCCGGCTCCTGGACATCGCCGTGCACCCCGGACCCGGCGCGCCGGCGGAGACGCGGCACGTGCTGGAGCTGGCGCAGAAGCTGCGCGGCGCCGACGGCCACGACCTGTCCGCCGTCCTGACGCGCCGGACGTCCGCACGGCAGGACGCGTGCCGGCCGGACCACGTGGGGCCGGACCGGACGGTCGTGGCCGCGCCTCAGCCGGCCCCCGGGGAGAGCCCGTTGTGGACCTGGCTGGTCCGGGCCCTCGTCGCGGTCGACCAGTTCGATGAGGCGGATGCCGTTCTCCGCGCTCTTGGTGAGGAGGCGGACCGCTTCGGCGAGGCCTGGTCGCAGTCACTGTGGCACGGCCACCGGGCCGAACTGATGGCGGCGGCGGGCAGGCTGGAGGAAGCACGCGCCGAGGCCGAGAGCTCGCTGCGGTCGGCGGAGCGGTCGCCGTCCGGGCACGTGGTGGCCGCGCGTCTGGTCCTGGCCCGCATCAGTACGCAATGCGACGACCTGGCCACCGCCAGCGAACAGCTGCGCGTGGTCGAGCACCTGGTGCCCCGGGATCCGGCAGCCGACAGGACCCGCCTGGACTGGGCGCTCGCACAGTTCCACGCGGCCAGCGGGCGCCCGGCCATGATGGTCCGCACGCTGATCGACGACGAGGTACGGACCTCGCCCGACCCGTTGCTCTTCGCCGAGGCTCACACCGCCGCCGCGACGCTCGTCCGCCAGGCCAGGCAAGCCGGACTGGGCGCGGAGGCCGAGCAGGCGGCAGCGTTCGCCCGGCGCATCGCCGAGCGCAACCCGGGGGTGCGGTCGCTGCGCGGCGGCGCCGAGCACGCGGAGGGCGTCCTGCGCGACGACGCGACCGCGCTGCACCGCGCCGCGGAGCTCCACCGGCTCGCCGGGCGTCCGCTCGCGGCGGGCAACGCGCTGGAGGACGCGGCACGGGTGGACCAGGGCACCGGGGACGGAAGCCGGGCGGTCCAGCTCCTCGAGTCCGCCCTCGACCTCTATCTGGACTGCGGGGCGACGCGTGACACGGCACGCGCGCAGAAGAAGCTGCGCCGTCTGGGCGTGCACCATGTACGCCGGCTCGGCGCCGGCCGGCCCAAGTCGGGCTGGGAGAGTCTCACGAGTGCGGAGTTGCGCGTGGTACGGGCGATCGTCGACGGCCGGACCAACCGTGAGGCGGCGAGCGTGCTGTTCCTGTCGCCCCACACCGTCGACAGTCACCTGCGGCGGGTGTTCTCGAAACTGGACATCAACAGCCGCGTCGAGCTGACCCGGCACTTCTTCGCTCACGAGGCCCCTGCCCCGGTGCCGGCCGGCGCCGCACGGTCCGGATCCACGAGCTGAATCCGTCCCCTGCCCGGCACCGGGCCGGCACGGTCATGCCCATGACCAATAAGGTCATGACACGTCGGATCAGAGGGCGTTCTCCTCACCGTCCATCGAGTAGACGGCGGCCCCACTCGAATAGGTAGCCGCCTGGCGCGCCAGCTCGACGCGGGTGTTGATCCCCAGCTTCCGGTAGATCTTCCGGAGGTGGTAGTTCACGGTGTGGGCCGACAGGTGCACCCGCCTGGCGATCTGGCGGTTCGTCAGTCCGACGCTCACCAGGTAGGAGATGCGCTGCTCCATCTCCGAAAGGCGTGACCAGCAGGTGAATTTCTGGAGCGACGAGGTGTCCTCGGACGAGGAAATCCTCTTCCGCCATTGCGCCGGGGCCTGGGCCGCGTACAGCTTGGCGAGCTCCTCGGTCGCCAGGGCGACGGAAACGGGGTCCGGGGATTCCACGATGATGTGTGCCAGCGCGGTCGTGTCGCCGTCGGCCAGTGCATTGGCGTGCATGGCCGTGAGGCCGACGATCGAGAAACCGGGATTGTCGCCCGCGAGGCCGTCCACGGTGTCGAGGACGGTGCGTCTGAGGTCGCTGTCACCGACATCGCGCGCCAGGCGGACGAGAAATGCCGCGGCGCTCGGATCCTCGATGTAGAGGGATCTCTGCGTCGGCAGATGACCGTAGGTGCCGGAGAGCAACTCGACAGCCGCCCGGGGTCCGTCCTTCTTGGCCGTGACCAGGATGTCCGTCCACGCGTACTGGGCGGACAGCAGCACGGCCTGACAGCTCGCCAGGTCGGCGTGCATCCGCTCCACGTGCTCGATCGCCGCGGGCAGGTCCCCCAGGTACAGGGAGATGGTGCCCAGCACGGAGGACGCCAGCGGCCGGAGCATGGGAACGGCCTCCCGCTCCCACGCGACGGTCGCGGCTTCCGCCTGCTGCCGCGCGTCGCCCAGCCGCTTGGCCTGGAGATGCACCCGGGCCCGCATGGCCGCGGGCGCGGCCGTCCAGACCGGTGCGGCCATGTCCCGCAGACCGGCCTCCGCGGCATCGAGCAGTGATTCGGCCCTGTCGAATTCCCGAAGGTTGGCGAACTTTCCGGCCAACGCGAGCTTCAGATGGAGCCCCCACACGGGGTCGACCTCATCGCCGTAGCGTACGGAGGTACGTCCGAGACTGAGCCCCTCGGACAGTTCCCCGGCTCGCCAGCGCATAGTGGAGAGAGTGGAGAGCGCCATCAACGCGGCGACGTCACCCGGCCGGGTGCCGCGCTCCCGAAGAATGCGCTCGGAGAGCGTGACGGCTTTTTCCTGCCCGAGCAGAAAAGAACCCAGGATCACCGACGCCTCGGCGTCGACCCGTTCCGCGTGCGAGATTCCCGGATCGGCGAGAACACTCTCCGCGAGGCGTACGCCGGCGACCGCGTCGCCATTCATGATCAGGCTGTGCGCCCTGGAGCACCGGCCATCGGCCCCGGCTCCGGCGCGTAATTCCGCCGGCCCACCGGCCGTCCCGCCGCGCACGTCGTTCTCCTGGGTGCGCCGAGAAAAAGCGCCTCTCGCCTCACGCTGCAACGCGCCGCGCGCAGCCGCGGGAATGGACTCGAAGACTCCTCGGAAGTGAACATCGCTCTGGAAAGCCAGTCGCTGTTCGGCCTCGACGACGAATCCGGAGACCAGAGCCTCGTCCAAGGGGGCGAGCAGACTGGCCGAGGACCGGTCCAGCATCCTGGACACGTCCTCCAGCATGAACGACCTGCCGAGCACCGCCGCGACCTTGAGGAACTGCTGACAGGCCGGGCTCAGCTCGGCCAGCTGACGGCTCACCGCGGTCAGCACACGACGCGGCACCCGGCGCACCGTGCACCGGACGACACCGTTGCGCCGCTCGACGAGCCCTTCCTCCGCGAGGCCGAGCGCGAACTCGACCAGCAGATGGGAATCTCCGCCGACACCCGCCGCGAATTCGATCAGTTCGTGGCCGACATCAGCCCCGAGAATCTCGGATAACACTTCCCTCCGGGATTCTTCGTTGAGCGTTTCCCTCGCCCACCGCCCGCTCGCGACGCACGTTGTCGCGTCCGATTCCCGGTACGTGCTTGTAGATTTCACCGACATGACCCAACCCCGATCACACTCGTGCAACTGAAAAGAACATGTCGAAATCGTTCAGCCGCGGCACATGAAAAGCGCTACGGAATTACGATCCCGAACGTCGAGTTCATCAATTGGTAGCGAGGACGCGCGATCAGCGTCGGACCGGTTCAAGGTATGCCATCGCCTGCCATGACTCACCCCCGTATACCGTCCGGCCCCCATGAGGACCGGAGCTCCAGCGCAGCCGTTTCTTACTCGGCAGTACTATTCGACTGAGTGTCAACAGCGACAGGCAGAGGCCTGCACCCTTCTACTCAAGACGGGCATTTGCGACTATCCACAGCTTGCCAACTATAGCACGGTGCAACGTTTCGGCCAGCTTTCCCGTAACGATCAATCCCGCACCGCGCGACGCTTCAACTGTTTACCGGAGAACCGGAGAGCCTGTGGTTTGCAAAGGCCCACTCCATTACTTTTTCGGCCGACGCCGCACGGGATACGACATGTCATGGAGAGACCGAATTGCGGTGACCTGCCGGAGTGCGGGGCGACCGCGGTCGGAGCGCTCACCCTCCGGTCGCGAGCGGGCTGGGCAGCGGGACATAGCGGGCGTCGGCGCCGTCCGCCGCGGTCCAGCGCAGGAGGAGGTTGGTCTTGGCGGGGAGGGTCGGGGCGGCGAGGAGGGCGGGGATCTCGGGGAGGTCGTGGCGGGCCAGTTCCCGGCGCACGGCGGGCCAGGGGTCGAAGCCGGGGTGGCGGTCGGCCAGGGCGGCGGCGATCTCCATGAGGTGATTGACGACCAGGCAGTACACCAGGCGTTGCCAGCCGGCCTCCCGGGACACCGGGGACACGGATACCGCGCCCACCGCGTCCGGGAGGAGTTTCACGCCCTCGGCGTCCCGGAACAGGGCCTGCACGGGCATCCCGTCGGGGTCCACCGCGATCAGCGTGTTCTGCAGGTGCGCCTCCAGGACGACCCCGTGCCCGGCGAAGGCCGTCAGCGCCGGGGGCACCACGCGGGACAGGTACGCCTCCCACCACGCGTCCGGGCGGGAGGCGCCGGCGAGCGGGTCCCCGGGGAAGCCCTCGGCGAGCGCGGCCGCCAGGTAGCAGGTGGTGCCGGGTGCCAGATGCCCGCGCAGTCCGTCGCGCACGACGACGGCCAGCTGTTCGAAGGCGAAGTCCGCGGTGCGGTGGCCCCGGTCGCTCAGCCAGGCCGGGGCCGCCGGGCCGTGGTGCGCGGCGAAGGCGGAGCGCACGGCCCGGTCCGTCGCACGCAGTCTCAGCAGGTCGTGGCGCCACAGCCGGCGGATGTCGTTGGTGATGCGCACATCGAGGCTGAACTTCAGGAACAGGTCGTCCCCGGGCGCGTACACGGTGCGGATCGCCGCGGTGGGCCAGACCGGGAAGCCGGTCGTGCCCAGCCGGATCAGCCGGCCGTCGGCGAAGGCGGGGGCGAGGTCGCGGGCCGCGAGGTCCAGTTGCCAGGGGTGCGCGGGCAGCAGACGGTAGCCGGGCGGGGCGGTGCCCAGACGGTCGAGGGCCGCGGTGTCGCCCTCCTCCACCACCGTGTCGGCGCGCACGCCCAGCAGCGCCAGCGGGAAGCGGGCGTGCGCCTCCGGCGCGTACGGCAGCCAGCCGGCCGCGGGGCCGCCGCCCCTCGCCTTGGGGGCGGGGTGGTGGGTGTGGCCGGTGAGCAGCGACTGCTCGGAGCGCAGATAGGCGTCGTCCGGCGGGGCGGCCCGGGCGCGGGCGTCGAGCAGGGCGGCCACGGCGTCCCGGCTGTCGAGCATCTCCGCGGGCAGTTCGTGATTGGACAGGCCGGTGTGCCGGCGCAGTTCCTCGGCGACGAGTTTCACCAGCTCCGTGTGGCCGACCCGGTGCCAGCCGCCCGCCGTGCGCACCTCGGGATCGGCGGGGCGGCGGGTGCCGCGCACCCGCAGCAGCCGGTCCACGCCGGGGAGGCGGTAGGTCCGGTAACCGTCGTGGGCCGGCCGGTCCGCATCGGGCAGGGGCCGGGCCACTTCGCGCAGCAGGCAGTTCAGCAGCGGTGCGGCCGCGTAGGCGTCGGCGCGCCCGGCGAGAAGGGCGCGGCTCGCCGCCGCGTCGTCTTCTGCGGGCGGGGGGATGAGGTCCACGCGTTCTGGTTCCCTACGGTCTGTCCGGCGGAGACGATCAGTATGTCTGTCATCGTCCCCCCCCCATACGTTCCATCCCGTGGGTACCCCGAGGAGTCCGCCCGTGCACCGTTCCCCCAGCGCCGAGGCCGAGATCGCCGCCGAGCTGACCGACGTACGGCCCGGTCTCGTGCCCGGGTACACGCGGGAGCTGCCCGGTGCCCGCGCGTCCGTCCTGACCCGGCTGTGGCGCGGTCTGGCCCATGAGCCGCTGCCGTGGATCGGGCGTCGCGAGGTGGTGGGCGGGGGGCTCACGCTGCGGCTGACGGACGGGCGGCGGCTGCGCGGACCACGGGCGGACCCCTATGCGACCGGCGCGTATGTCAAGGAGGTGCGGCTGGAGGGGACGGCGTACGGCGATCCGGTGCGGCTGATGACGGATCTCGCCGTACCGCACTCGGCGGCCTTCGCGGCCGAACTGGGGCACAGTGTCGCGTCGTTGGCGCTGTCGCGGGCGGAGCGGCGGATTCACCCGCAGGAGTGGCCCGGGCGGGACTGGGAGTGGGAGCAGCGGGTGGTGGACGGGCATCCGTTCCACCCCAACTGCCGTGCACGGCCCGGCTTCTCGGTGGCCGAGCAGCTCGCCTACGGACCCGAGCACGGGTCCCTCGTGGAGTTGGGGCTGGTGCCGGTGCCGGCCGGGGAGTGCCTGGTGACGGGCGTGTGGCCGGAGTGGCTGCGGGAGGCGGGACGGGTGGTGATCCCGGTCCACCCCTGGCAGGCGGCGCATGTGCTGAAGCGGACGGCCGAGCAGCGGGTCGCGGCACATCCGCTGATGGCGCTGCGCACCCTCGCGCTGCCGGACGGACCGCACGTCAAAACGGCACTGAGCGCCCGGCTGACGTCCTCCGTGCGGGACATCTCGCTCGGGTCGGTCGCCGCGTCGGCCGTGCTGTCGGACTTCGGTGAGGCGGTGGCGGCACGGACGGACGGGCTGCTGCACATCACCCGCACGCTGGGCGCGGTCGCGGCGGGGTCACCCGATCTCGCCGCGGTGCTGCGCGAGTCGCCCGAGGAGTACGCCCGGCCCGGCGAGCGGGTCGTCCCGGTGGCGGCGCTGGCGACCACCGGACTGACCCGCTCCGAGGCGTGGCTGGCGCGCTTCGCCGGGCTCGCCCTGAGCGTCGGACTGCGGCTTCTGGAGCTGGGGGTGGCGCTGGAGGCGCACGGCCAGAACCTGCTGGTGGTACTGGCGCCGGACGGGGATCCGGTGCGGCTGGTCTATCGCGACCTGGCCGATCTGCGGGTCGGTCCGGCCCGGTTGGCACGCTACGGCATCCCGCTGCCCGAGCTGCCCGCGCGGATGGTCACGGACGACGAACGCACGCTGCGCCGCAAGCTGTTCGGCTCGCTCGTCGCGGGCGCGCTGGCGGGTACGGCGGGTTCCGGTCCCGTCCTGCGCACGGCCCTGGAGAGTGCCGTACGGGATCTGCCGCGCACTCCGGACCTGGCCGCGCTGCTGCGCGAGCCGCTGCCGGCGAAGGCGCTGACGCTGATGCGACTGTCACCGCGGACGGCCGGTGACCAGTGGGCGGAGCTGCCCAATCCACTCCGTGACGGCCTCCTCTGACACCCCGTTTTGAAGCGCGGCACTCCTGATCAATAGGATCCGCCGATGATCAGAAGAAAACGGCCGGTGGCAGGCGTGTGCGCCCTGCTCGCCGCACTGACGGCCGGGCTCGCCCTCCCTGCCGGGGCGGCCGCCGATGAACCCACGGGCCAGGACGCGCCCAAGGTGAACCTCGTCCTCGATGTGAGCGGCTCGATGCGGGCCAAGGACATCGACGGGCAGTCCCGGATGGCGGCGGCGAAGCAGGCCTTCAACGAGGTGCTGGACGCCACGCCGGAAGAGGTCGAGCTGGGCATCCGGACGCTCGGTGCCGACTACGCCGGCGACGACCGCAAGGAGGGCTGCAAGGACACCGCGCAGCTCTACCCGGTCGGTCCGCTGGACCGTACGGAGGCCAAGACGGCGGTGGCCACGCTGGTGCCGACCGGCTGGACCCCGATCGGCCCGGCCCTGCTCAAGGCGGCGGACGATCTCGAGGGCGGCGACGGCTCCAAGCGCATCGTGCTGATCAGCGACGGTGAGGACACCTGCGCCCCGCTCGACCCGTGCGAGGTGGCCCGGGAGATAGCCGCCAGGGGCATCGGCCTGACCATCGACACCCTGGGCCTGGTGCCGAACGCCGAGCTCAGCCGGCAGCTCAGCTGCATCGCCGAGGCGACCGGCGGTACGTACACCTCGGTCGAGCACCAGGACGAACTCACCGACCGGGTCAACGAGCTGGTGGACCGCGCGGCCGAGCCGGTGGTGACACCGGTGGCGACGCAGGGCGCGGACTCGTGCGCGAAAGCCCCGACGCTGACGTCCGGTCTCTACACCGACCGTGAGGAGTTCGGCCAACAGCGCTGGTACCGCGTGGAGGTGCTGTCGGGACAGGAGCTGCGTGCCTCGGTGAGCGTGGCGGCGGACCGGGCCGTGCGGCCCGATCACGGCGTGCTGCTGCGTGCGGTCACGGTGCACGGCCGCGAGATCGTGCGCGGCGAGGCGGCGGGCAACGGCCGTACGGACATGCTCTCCACCGGCCTGCGTTACCCGAAGCCCGAACGGGACGACGACGACGGCGGCAAGCCCGCGGCCGAGGTCGTCTGCCTGGTGGTGACCAACGCCTTCTCGGCGGACTCCGGGGTGCAGACCACGCCGGGCCTTCCGCTGGAGCTGACCGTCGACGTCGTGGACGGTCCGGACGGCGCGGACGACGTGGCCTCCTTCGGTCTGGGCCGGGGCTGGTGGCTGCTCGGCGCGCTGATCCTCACCGGTTTCGTCGCCGGTCTGCTCTGGGGTTGGCTGTCCCGCTGGCGGTTCGCTGTCTGGAGGACCAACTGATGCGTGCCGTACGTGTACTGAGTGCCGCCCTGCTCATCCTCGGGCTGGCCGCGGCCCCCGCCGCGGCCGACCCCTCCCCCTCCCCCGGCGCGTCCGGGGACGACGGGGCGCCCACCCGCGCGGGCACCTCCTTCCGTACCGCGGCGGAGGTCGGGCAGGGGCGGACCGCCACCGCGCGTGCCTCCACGGGCGACTATCTGTACTGGTCGTTCCCGGCCGACGCAGGGCAGCGTCCCACCGTCCACGCGACGGTGAAGCTGCCGGAGAGCCACGCGGCGGAGACCTGGCAGATCGACGTGTACGACGGTCTGCGCCGCCGCCAGGCCTGCCAGTACGGCGCGCAGACCCGCACGGCCGGGACGGACGCGGCCTCCGTGGAGCTGGAGTGCGTGCTGCGCACGGTCCGCGCCTGGTCGGAGCCGTGGGCCGACGATCCGCTGCCGGGCACGTACTACGTCCGGCTCACGGCGCTGCGGCTGTCCACGGCCGACCTGGGCCAGCCGGTGAACGCCGAACTGCGCGTCGAGTCCCAGGACATGGGCGGCGCGGCGGCGGTGGACGGCGCGCTGTCCGAGCCGCTGGTGCCGGGCATCGCCTCGCGGCCGGAGGCGGAGTCCGACGACGACTCGCCGTCGGCCGTCCTGGCCGGTCTGGAGCCGGAGGACGGCTGGGCCTCCGGCTGGTGGTCCGACCGCTGGACGTGGACCGCAGTGGGCGGCGTCCTGGCCGCCCTCGCGGGCATCGCCGGCTACCGCCTGACCCGCGGCTCCGGACGCCCGCCCGGGGTACCGCCGACCGCGTGACCCACTCCCGGAAGGCCCGCCCCGTGCGGGCCTTCCCCCGTTTCCGGGTCAGATCTCCCGGAGGGCCTTGGCGAGCGGGCCCTCGCCCGTCACCTCGACGCGTCCCTCGCGGATCGCGGCGGTCAGGGTCAGTTCACCGCGGCTGACGGCCGTGCAGGTGGCGGTGTCCAGGCAGAGGAGGGCGTCCGGCTCACCGGGGGCGGGGCCGTCGCCGTAGACCGGGCCGGCCGTGGCGCCGGAGCGCAGGTGGAACCTGCCTTCCTCCAGGTGGACCTCGACGAGACCCGTTTCACCGTCCAGGGCCCGCAGCAGCGGCAGTGCGAACCAGTGCGCCCGTACCGCGTCCGTGGGGCGCCTCTCGCCCAGTTCGGGCTCGCCCCAGGCGCCGAGGGCCTGGAGGACGGGCAGCAACGCGGCGCCGCGCGGGGTGAGTTCGTAGACGTAGGCGGCGCCGGGCGGAGGGAGGCGGCGGCGGGTGGTGAGGCCGTCGCGTTCCATGTCCTTCAGCCGTGAGGCCAGTACGTCCGTGCTGACGCCGGGCAGGTCCGCGTGCAGGTCCGTGTAGCGCCGCGGGCCGGCCAGGAGCTCCCGGACGATCAGCAGGGTCCAGCGGTCGCCGACGACGTCGAGCGCGCGGGCGGCGGAGCAGTACTGGTCGTAGCTTCGGCGAGGTGGCATGCCCGCAGTCTAGACATGTCGTTGGACTTTCCAAGCACCCACTTGGTAAAACCAAGCAACACCAGAAACCGGAGGGACGCATGGAGTTCCGGCAGTCGAGCAAGCTCAGCGAGGTCTGTTACGAGATCCGCGGCCCGGTGATCGAGCACGCCAACGCGCTGGAGGAGGCGGGGCACAGCGTGCTGCGCCTGAACACGGGCAACCCGGCTCTGTTCGGTTTCGAGGCGCCGGAGGAGATCCTCCAGGACATGATCCGGATGCTCCCCCGGGCGCACGGCTACACGGACTCGCGGGGCATCCTCTCCGCCCGCCGCGCGGTGGCCCAGCGCTACCAGACGCTGGGCCTGGAGGTCGACGTGGACGACGTCTTCCTCGGCAACGGCGTCTCCGAGCTGGTGTCGATGGCGGTGCAGGCGCTGCTGGAGGACGGCGACGAGATCCTCATCCCCGCGCCGGACTTCCCCCTGTGGACGGCGGTGACCACCCTCGCCGGCGGCAAGGCGGTCCACTACCTGTGCGACGAGCGGTCCGACTGGTACCCCGACCTGGACGACATGGCCGCGAAGATCACGGACCGTACGAAGGCCGTGGTCGTCATCAACCCCAACAACCCCACCGGAGCGGTGTATCCGAAGGAGGTCCTCGAGGGCATCCTCGATCTGGCCCGCCGGCACGGCCTGATGGTGTTCGCCGACGAGATCTACGACCAGATCCTCTACGACGACGCCGTGCACCACTCGACCGCCGCGCTCGCCCCCGACCTGGTCGTCCTCACCTTCTGCGGTCTGTCCAAGACCTACCGCGTGGCGGGCTTCCGCTCCGGCTGGCTGGTGGTCACCGGCCCGAAACAGCACGCGAAGGACTATCTGGAAGGCCTGACCATGCTGGCCTCCATGCGGCTGTGCGCCAACGCGCCCGCCCAGTACGCCATCCAGGCCGCGCTCGGCGGCCGGCAGTCCATCCGCGAACTGACCGCGCCGGGGGGAAGACTGCGTGAACAGCGGGACGTGGCCTGGGAGAAGCTGAACGAGATCCCCGGCGTGAGCTGTGTGAAGCCGAAGGGCGCCCTGTACGCGTTCCCGCGCATCGACCCGGCGGTCCACAAGATCCACGACGACGAGAAGTTCGTCCTCGACCTGCTGCTCCGGGAGAAGATCCAGGTCGTCCAGGGTACGGGCTTCAACTGGCCGGCCCCCGACCACTTCCGTATCCTCACCCTGCCCCACGCCGACGATCTGGAGGCGGCCATCGGCAGGATCGGCCGGTTCCTGAGCGGATACCGGCAGTAGGGAACCACCGGCGGGGCGACCGCGTCGGATCATGACATGAGGGAACACGGAACCGGCTGTGCCGGCCTGCTCCTGGCGGCCGTGGGTGCCGTCACGGCCGTGCTCGTGTGGGCGCCGCGGGCGCGGGTCAGCGTCCACGGCGGGTTCGAGGGCATGCACCGCGACTGGAGTGTGTTCTACGTCGACCTGCCCCTCATCGCCGCCGGCGGGGCGCTCGTCCCGCTCGCCGCCTGGCTGCTCACCCTGCGCGTGCTGCGCCGCCCGTGGCTCGCGGCGGTGATCGCGTCGGGTGCGCTCGCGCTCGGGATCTGGGGGCTGCTGAGCTGGTGGACGCCCTACGAGCCGCCGGAGTACACCGGCTAGCGGTACGGCCGCCGGGCCGGGACGGGTCGGATCACGCGTTTCCCCCGCCGATGCCGCAGGCCTGGTGCAGTACCGTCAGCGCCGTGGAGGAGGCGGATCCGGGCTCCACGGTGAAGGCGACCAGGGACTGGTGCGGTTCCTGCGGGATGTGGAACGTCTGCTGGGTGACGGTCAGGTCGCCGACGACCGGATGGGCCAGGTCGTAGACGTCGCGACTGCACGGCTCCACGGTGTGTTCGGCCCACAGCTCGGCGAACTCGGGGCTGTGGATGGCCAGTTCGCCGACGAGCGCGGCGAGGGGGCCGTCATCGGGGTTACGGGCCGTCAGGATGCGCAGGTTCCCGACCACGGCGCGGGCCTTGGCGGGCCAGTCACGGTAGAGGGCGCGGGTGTGCGCGTCCAGGAAGACCAGCCGGGACAGATTGGGCCGGGTGTCCGGGTCGTCGGGCGCGGCGGGTTCCAGGTGTCCGGCGAGCAGGGCGTGCCCGGCCCGGTTCCAGGTGAGCACGTCGTTGCGGCGGCCCACGACGATGGCGGGCACGTGGCCCATGGCGGACAGCAGGATCCGCAGATCGGCGGAGGCGTGCTCCTTCGGGGGCGTGGCCCCTCTGTTCCGCTGACCCGTCGTCGTGGACAGCACGTGCAGGTGTTCCCGCTCGGCCGGGGTCAGGTGCAGGGCCGCCGCGATCGCGTCGAGGACCTCGGCCGAGGCGTTGAGCGACTGGCCCTGTTCGAGCCGGGTGTAGTAGCCGGCGCTGACCCCCGCGAGCATGGCGAGTTCCTCCCGGCGCAGGCCCGGCACCCGGCGCCGCTCCCCGTACCGGGGCAGGCCGACGTCGTCCGGACTCAGCCGTGCGCGCCGCGCCATCAGGAACTCGCCGAGCGGTGATCTGCGGTTCATGGGTGCCAGTATGCGCGGCCGCGGAGCCCGCCGCCTGTACCTGTCAGGGGTAGGCAGGAGCAGGTCTGGTCCCCCGTGGCGGCCGCCTCCAGAGTCGGTCGCAGGGAGCACGGCGAACGGCGGGAGCCACTCCGTGCCCCTGCTCACGCGCCGTCCGCGGCACCACCGATCGACGAGGTAGACACATGCCCATCCCCCCGCCGGAAACGGCCGGCCTCACCGCGCCCCTGGTCACCACGATCCGACTGGGCGACGTCGAGATCACCCGCGTCATGGAGTTCTCGGACATCTCGCCGATGACGACCGACGTGTTCTTCCCCGGCAGCACGCCGGAGGAGTGGCAGCGCCACGCCGCACTGCTGGATCCGCACCACTGGGACGCCCGCACCGACCTGACGCGCGTCGCCACCCAGACCTGGGCGCTGCGCAGCGAAGGCCGGGTCATCCTGATCGACACCGGAGCGGGCAACGGCAAGTACCGCCCGCTGCAGCCGATCTGGTCGTACCTGAACACGAACTACCTGGACAATCTCGCCGCGGCCGGCATCGCGCCGGAGGACGTGGACGTCGTCGTCAACACCCATCTGCACGACGACCACGTCGGCTGGAACACGCGGCTCGACGGACGCGACTGGGTGCCCACCTTCCCGAACGCGACCTACCTCATGCCACGGCCCGACGTCGAGTACTGGCATCCGGAGAACCTGCCGCGCACCCGGTTCGGCCGGGGGAACCAGAACGTCTACGAGGACAGCGTCGACCCGGTGATCGACGCCGGGCTCGTGAAGACCTGGGACGACTCCCATGTCATCGACGCCAACCTCCGGCTCGAAGCGGCTCCCGGGCACACCCCGGGCTCGTCGGTCGTCCACCTCGCCTCCGGGGGCGACCGGGCGGTCTTCGCCGGTGACCTGCTGCACGGCGCGATCCAGGTCCACGAACCCCACCTCAACAGCTGCTTCGAGGAGGACGAGGACGCCGCCCGCGCCGCCCGGGCACGGATGTTCGCCCACGCGGCCGACCACAACGCCCTCGTGCTGCCCGCCCACCTGCCCGGCCACGGCGCCTTCGAGATCAGGCGCGACGGCGCCGGGTTCGCGCTCTCCGGCTGGGCGCCCTTCTCCCTCACCTGATCCTCCGACTCGAAGGAACCCCATGTCCCGTACGACGCTCGACGTCTCCTCCTACGGGTTCACCCGGCACGTCCGGGTGGCAGCCCGCCCGAACCAGGTCTACGACCTGGTCAGCACGGTGTCGAACATCAGCAGATGGAGCCCCAACGCCCTGCACGCCGAGTACGAGGACGGCGCCGGGCCGCGTGAGGGCGCCTGGTTCCGCGGCCGCAATCGGAGGTCGGACCGGGAATGGGAGAGCCGTTCCCAGGTCACCGTGGCCGAACCCGGCGCCGCGTTCGCCTTCACCGTGCTCGGCTCCGTCCCCGTGCCCGTCGTGGAATGGCGCTGGACGTTCACCGCGCACGGTTCGGGAACCCTGGTGGCGCAGAGCTGGCAACTCCTCGCCGCCGACCCGGTCCTGGGCAGCACCTACGAGGACCTCGACCGGCTGCGCGACGCCACCGTCGACAGCGTCGAGGCCACCCTGACGTCGCTCGCCGCCTGGGTGGCCGGCACGATCACGGCCCGGTGACCGGCAGGAGCCGCTCGGCGACCGGTCACGGATACCCGACGCCCGTCAGTTCCTCGGCCACCGCCCAGAGCCGCCTGCCCACTGCCGGATCGGCCGCCTCCCGGCTGAGACGGGCCTCGCTGACCCGGCCGCGTGTCTCCCCGAACCCGGACGGGCCGAAGAACTGACCGCCCCGCACGCCGGGATCCGTCGCGGCGCGCAGTTGCGGCAGGGCGCCCTGCTCCACCGGCTGCGTGACCAGCAGGCCGGCCCGCGCGATCACCCGTCCGAGCCGGCCGCGGTGCTCCCAGGCGCGCGGAGTCAGGTTGGTGCGGGTGAGACCGGGGTGGGCCAGTGTGCTGACGACCGGTGATCCCGCGGCGCGCAGCCGCCGGTCCAGCTCGACGCCGAAGACCGTGGTGGCGAGCTTGGACCGGCCGTAGGCGGAAGCGGCCCCGTAGCCACGCTCCGACATCAGGTCGTCGAAGTCGAGGTGCGCGTTCCTGTGGGTGATCGAGCTGAGACTCACCACCCTGGCTTCCTTCGCCGCCTGCAGCCGGTCGAGCAGCAGGCCGGTCAGGGCGAAGTGCCCCAGCATGTTGGTGCCGATGTGCAGCTCGAAGCCGTCGGCGGTGGTGCGGCGCGGGCCGAGCAGCACCAGGCCGGCGTTGTTGACCAGCAGGTCGACCGCCGGATGGTCGCCGGCCAGGTTCGCGGCGAACGCGCGGACGGAGTCGAGCGAGGCCAGGTCCAGCTCGCGCACCTCCACGTCACCGCCCATCCGACGGGCGGCCTCCTCACCGGCGGCCGTGTTGCGGACCGCGAGCACGACACGGGCGCCGTGACGTGCCAGTTCCGTGGCGGTGACCAGGCCGAGGCCCGAGTTCGCGCCGGTCACGACGGCGATCCTGCCCTCCTGGTCGGGGATGCGGTCGGCGGTCCATCCGGCCATGGGCTGCTCCTGAGGGTGTCGGCGGGGTGGCGGCTGGGTGCACCGACGACGCTAGGAGCGGTGCGGGCCCGTTCGGTCGTTCCGGTTTTCCTGGGTCTGCGGGACCTACCCTGGAGGCCCGGCGGGCGGACACACTGGGGGCATGACCCATCCGTACGCCCGTGAGCTCGGAGATTTCCTGCGCGCCCGGCGCGCCCGGCTGCGCCCGCGCGACGTCGGTCTGGAGCCGGGCGGGCGACGCAAGGTCACCGGGCTGCGGCGCGAGGAGCTGGCCCTGCTGGCCGGGCTGAGCACCGACTACTACCAGCGGATGGAGCAGGGCCGGGAGGTACGCCCGTCCGACGACGTCCTGGACGCGCTGGCGGGCGCGCTCGGCCTCGACGACGCGGAACGCAGGCACCTGTTCGGCCTGGCCCGTGCCGCCCGCCGTCCGGTGCCCGCCCGGCCGGACCGCGGTCCGGAGAAGGTACCGGACAGCACACGGCGGCTGCTGCGGGTGATGGACACCCCGGCGGTGGTGCTCGGCCGTCACCTCGATCTGCTCGCCTGGAACCCGATGGCGGAGGCGTTGCTCGGCAGCCCCGACAGCTACCCGCCCGACCGGCTCAACATGCTCCTCCTGCTGTTCGACGACGTACTGACCGGCGAGCGGAGCTGCCCGGACTGGGAACGGCAGGCCCTGGACTACATCGGCATGATGCGCGCCGCCGTCGCCACCGACCCCACCCACCCGCGTGCCACCGCGATCATCGGCGAACTGAGCATCCGCAGCGCCGAGTTCCGGAGGCTGTGGGCACGGCACGACGTACGGGTCTCGGTCAGCGGCACCAAGACCTTCCGGGTCCCCGAGGTCGGCGACGTCGTTCTGGACTGGGACACCTATCCGCTGCCCGGCCGGCCGGGTCCGGTCATGCTGGTCCTCACCGCCGAGCCGGGCAGCGCCGACGCGGACCGGCTGCACCTCCTGGCGTCGCTGCGCGCGGGCCGCGCGGACGGGAAGGCGCCACGCCGATGACCCGACCGCTCACCGCCGCGCAGCGTCGCCTCATCGACGCCGCCGAGCCCGGCACCGGGCGGCTGCGGGGTACGCCCGCGCAGCTCGCCGCGCTGGTGAAGCGCGGGCTGGCGTTCCGGCATCCGAGGCCGCCGCACGATCACTTCCTGACTCCGGCAGGGCACCGGGCCCGGGAGGCGGGAACGGAGACGGAGGCCGGGACGGCGCCGGAGCCGGCCCCGACCGGGGTGTTCGCCGCGCGGGTCGGCGGCGATTCCTCCGCGCCCGAGGGGCCGGCCCGGCTCAGGGAGGTGCGCGGTGCCTGGCAGGGGATGCTGGAGCTGCGCCGGATGACCAATCCCGACGGTGCCACCGACCGGCCCTGCGGCTGGGAGCGTGCGCATCTGGTGCAGGCCGCGGCGCTCGCCCTGGAGGCCGCCGGGCACCGGCCGGCCGGTGCGGACGACGGGGTCGGCGGCTACCGGGTGCGGGAGACGCCGCAGCCGGAGGCCGTCGCCGTGTACGAGCCGGACGGCGAGGCGCTGCGGGCCTGCGCGGTCACCCTGGAGGGGGCCGGCTGGCAGGCCGGGGAGTACACGGAGCCGAGGACGCGGAGGCGATATCTGCTGGCCTCCCCGCGCCGGGTGTGAGGCGCATGCCAGGATCGGCGGGTCGGGCAGCGACACCGAGCAGGCGTGAAGGGGACAGACGCAGTGAGTGAGCCGTTTTCCGTCCGGGTGACCGTGCGGGGGTACGAGACCGACGTGCAGGGCCACCTCAACCAGGCCGTGTATCTCAACTACGCGGAGCACGCGCGCTGGTCGCTGCTGCAGGCGGCCGGGATCACCCAGTCCGGTCTGATCGCGCAGGGGGTGGGACCGGTCGCCCTGGAGACCACCATCCGCTACAAGCGTGAACTGCTCGCCGGGGACGAGGCCGATGTGACCTGTGTCTTCACCTGGAGCGGCGGCAAGGTCTTCACCATCGAGCAGACGATCACGAAGGCCGACGGCACCGTGGCGGCCGAGATCACGGCGGTCGGCGGGCTGCTGGACCTCGAGCGGCGCAAGCTCGTGCCGAACCCTCAGGACGTCTTCCGGGGCCTGGCCAAGGACCCTGGCCTGTTCGGACTGTGACGGGCTTTCACTCTCTGAAAGTTTCCTCCGCCGGGTTGCCAAGTTTCCAGGCCATCCGCTCCTACAGTGGACCAGACCACCAGCAAGGAACGAAGGCTCTTTACAGCCCCGGAATCTACGTGCGTAACTAATGACGCGCGCACGTCAAACAGCCCGGAGCAGCACGGAACTGCCCAGGTGGCAGCGGCCGACGTCACCTCCTTCGCTCATCCCCACAGGTGTCAGGAGGAAGTCCCCCCATGTTCTCTCTCCCCAGATTCCCGGCCGGTCCCCGCAGACGGACCGCCACGGCGCTCGGCGTCCTCGGCGCCGCCCTCGCCCTCACGGCCACCACCGCCGGCGGCGCGTCCGCGTCCCCCGAGCCCGGCCGGGACCGGATCGACGTGAAACCCGGCGAGGCGTACATGGGTGTGGGCACCCGCATCCATGAGGGCGTACCGGCCGGAGAGCCGTCGACGGGCATCCTGGCCCCGACCGACGGTGTCCAGGGCATCGACGTCTCGCACTGGCAGGGCGGCATCAACTGGACCTCGGTGCGCGGCTCCGGGATCCAGTTCGCCTGGATGAAGGCGACCGAGGGCACCAGCTACAAGGACCCGAGCTTCAACACCAACTACCCCGCCGCCCACCGCGCCGGCGTGATCCGCGGGGCGTACCACTTCGCCCGCCCCAACGTCTCCAGCGGCGCCACCCAGGCGAACTACTTCGTCAACAACGGCGGCGCCTGGTCGCGCGACAACCTGACCCTGCCCGGCGTCCTGGACATCGAGCACAACCCCTACGGGGCCATGTGCTACGGACTGACCACCACGCAGATGCGCAGCTGGATCAACGACTTCTACACCACCTACACGTCGCGCACGAGCCGTGATGTCGTCATCTACACGACGGCGAGCTGGTGGAACACCTGTACCGGCAGCTGGACCGGCATGTCCGCCAAGAGCCCGCTGTGGGTGGCGCACTGGACCTCCGCGTCGTCCCCGACCATCCCCAGCGGATTCCCCACCTGGACGGTGTGGCAGTACACCAGCACCGGTTCGGTCGGCGGTGTCGCGGGCAACGTGGACCGCAACAAGTTCAACGGCTCCCGCGACCGGCTGCTGGCGCTGGCCAACAACACGTGACGGGGTAGGCCCCGGCACCTACGCGATCACATGGTGGAGCCGGCGGCCGCCCGCCGCGGGTTCCACCGCCTCCCCCACACCCCCACCCTCCACGAGGAGCGATCGTGCAACCCGAGAACGCCCTCCGGCGCCGACTCCTGATCGCCGGTGCGGCCGGTCTGGCCGCCACCGCGCTGCCGGGCACCGCGCACGCGCGGGACGCCGACGTGGTCGAGCCGGACATCGACGGCACCGCGGCCTGGGGCGCCCGTGCCCCGCAGGGCACCATCAGCGTGCTGCGGTACCGGCCCAGCAGGATCGTGATCCACCACACCGTGAGCACCAACTCCGCCGACTTCTCCCGCGCCCAGGCGCACGCCCACGCCCACTGGGTCCAGGACCTGCATCTGGACAAGAACGGCTGGGTGGACACCGGCTACCACTTCCTGGTCAGCCGGGGCGGCTGGATCACCGAGGGCCGGCACGGCAGTCTGCGGGCCCTCACCGGCGGGACGGCCTTCGTGCTCGGCTCCCACACCTCCGGGCAGAACGACCAGGCCGTCGGCATCGCCTGCGAGGGCGCCTACCACGCGGGCGCGGTACCGCCGGACGCCCAGTGGGAGGTCCTGGTGACCCTGTGCGCCCACACCTGCGCGCAGTACGGCATCCCCTCGGCGCAGATCCACGGCCACAAGGACTACGGCTCGACGCTCTGCCCGGGCGTGTACCACGACATGCTGCCGCGACTGCGGGACGAGGTGGCGGCGGCGCGGTCGGCGTGACACCGCCCGCCCGGCACCGAATTCGGATGCGGGAGCCCACCCCGGCCTGCGATCCTTCCGTGCCATGGCCCCACGACGCATCAGACCCAGCCTGTACATCTCCGTCGACATCGAGGCCGACGGTCCCATCCCCGGGCCGTACTCCATGCTGAGTCTGGGTGCCTCGGTGGCCGGTGTGCAGGACGCCGAGGGCTTCCGGGCGGCCGATCCCGAGGAGCGTACGTTCTACCGGGAACTGCGGCCCATCAGTGCGGAGTTCGTGCCCGAGGCGCTCGCCGTGAGCGGACTGGACCGGGACCGGCTGGGCGCCGAGGGCGCCGAGCCGGTCCGGGCGATGCGGGAGTTCACCGACTGGGTGGGCGAGGTGGGGGCGGGCGCCCAGCCGGTGATGTGCGGTTACCCGGCGTCGTACGACTGGACGTTCCTGTACTGGTACCTGATCCGCTTCACCGGTTCCAGTCCCTTCGGGCACTCGGGCTGTCTGGACATGAAGACCCTGTACGCCACCAAGGCGGGCCTGCCGCTGCGGGCGGTCGCGAAGGGCACCATGCCGCGCGAGCTCCTCTCGCGGCGCCGGCACACACACCATGCCCTGGACGACGCCATCGAGCAGGCCGAGCTGTTCGCCAACCTCATGGCGTGGCAGTGGCCTTCGCGCCCGTGAGCTCCTCGCCCGGTTCCATCGGATGGGTGACGTCGGCCGCCTCGCGACGGCCGTTGCCGAGGTGGTTGAAGACGAAGTTCAGCAGGACCGCCACCACACAGCCCGTGGAGATGCCGGAGTCCAGGACGATGCGGGCCGTCTCCGGGAACGAGTGGTAGAACTCCGGCGCGCTGATCGGGATGATGCCGACCGCCAGTGACACGGCGACGATCAGCACGTTGTTGTCCTTGTCCAGGCCCGCCTTGACCAGGGTCTGGATGCCGCTGGCCGCGACCGAGCCGAAGAGGACCACGCCCGCGCCGCCGAGCACCGGGCGCGGTACGACGGCGATCAGTGAGGCGGCCATCGGGCACAGTCCCATCAGCACCAGGAAGCCGCCGCCGGTGGCGACGACGTACCGGCTGCGGATCCTCGTCATCGCGACCAGGCCGATGTTCTGGGCGAAGGCGCTGCACATGAAGCCGTTGAAGAGCGGGCTGACCGCGGAGCCGAGGGTGTCGGCGCGCAGGCCGGCCGCGATGGTCCGCTCGTCCGCCGGGCGGTCGACGATCTCGCCCAGCGCCAGCATGTCGGCGGTGGACTCGGTCATGGAGACCACCATCACCACGCACAGCGAGAGGATCGCGGCGAGCTGGAACTGCGGTGCGCCGAAGTGGAACGGGGTCGGGAAGCCGACGATGTCCGCCTCGGCCACCGGGGAGAAGTCGGTGACGCCGAACGGGACGGCGAGGAGGGTGCCGGCCACCATGCCGAGCAGGACGGCGATCTGCTTGACGAAGCCGCGGGTGAAGCGGCGCAGCAGCAGGACGATGACGAGGGTGGCGCCTGCGAGGCTCAGGTTGGTCGCCGAACCGAAGTCGGGGGCCGCGGGGCTGGATCCTTGCGCCCAGCCGAAGGCGACCGGCAGCAGCGAGACGCCGATGAGCGTGATGACGGTGCCGGTGACGACCGGTGGGAAGAAGCGGACGGCCTTGCTGAAGAAGGGCGCCGCGAGGAAGCCGAGGAGTCCGGCGACGATCACCGCGCCGAAGATGACCGGCAGGGCGTCGTTCTTGTCGTCGGTGGAGGCGACGATCGCGGTCATCGGGGCGACACCGGCGAAGGTGACGCCGTTGACGAAGGGCAGCCGGGCTCCGATCTTCCAGATGCCGAGCGTCTGGAGGAAGGTGGCGAGGCCCGCGGTGAACAGGCACGCACCGGTGAGGAAGGTGAGTTCGGTGCCGGTGAGACCGATGGCCGCGCCGACGATCAGGGGTGGGGCGACGACGCCCGCGTACATGGCGGCCACGTGTTGCAGGCCGGTCGTCGCCATCTTGAGCGCGGGAAGTTTCTCGTCAACGGGGTGGTCGGCCACTGCGGCTCTCCTCCGGTCGGGTACACGGCTGGGTCGGGGACTGCCGTGGGTGTCAAGGAGGTGGTGCTTGTGGTCGTGCGGGACCGGCGGACGGTGGGTGTGACCGTCCCGGGGCGCACGCGTCCACGCGCGCCCCGGAGACGGCCTCCGCGGCCCCGGAAACGGGGTCCGCGATCACCGGCCGGGAGCCGTCCCTCCCGGCCGGTGACATCTACGGGATTCAGTTCTGCGCGGCGATCCGTGCCAGCCGCTGCGCCTCGGCGCGGGTGGCGCGGGCGATGTCGTCCTCGTCGGCCGTGAGCAGCCGCCCGTTCTCCACGATCTGCCGGCCGTTCACGAAGGACGCGGTGACCGGGGCCGCCGCGCCGAGGACCAGCGCGGTCACCGGGTCGGCGATGGAGGCGTGGGCGAGGGTGTCCATCCGCCACAGCACCAGGTCGGCGAGCTTGCCCGGCTCCAGCGAACCGATCTCGCCCGCCCGGCCGAGCACCTGGGCGCCGCCGTGGGTGCCGAGCCGCAGCGCCTGCCGGGCGTTCAGGGCGGCCTCGCGGTGGGGGCCGAGACGGTTGACGAGGAGCGCGTTGCGCAGTTCGGTGTGGAGTTCGCCGGACTCGTTGGACGCGGTGCCGTCCACGCCGAGGCCGACCGGGACTCCGGCCGCGAGCATGTCGGGGACGCGGGCGATGCCGGCGGCGAGCCGGGCGTTGGAGGACGGGCAGTGGGCGACGCCGGTCCGGGTACGGGCGAAGGCGGCGATGTCGGAGTCGTTCATGTGGACGCAGTGCGCCATCCACACGTCCTCGCCGAGCCAGCCGGTGGACTCGAAGTAGTCGGTCGGGCCCATGCCGAACAGCTCGTGGCAGAACTTCTCCTCCTCCACGGTCTCCGAACCGTGGGTGTGCAGCCGTACGCCGAGCCGGCGGGCCAGCTCGGCCCCGTCGCGCAGCAGCTCCGTGGAGACGGAGAAGGGCGAGCAGGGAGCGACGGCGACCTGCGTCATGGCGTCGAAGGAGGGGTCGTGGTGCCGGCGTACCGTCTCCTCGGTGGCGGCGAGCGCGTCGTCGAGGGGCTCGACGGCGAAGTCCGGGGGCAGTCCGCCGTCCTTCTCGCTGCGGTCCATGGAGCCGCGGGCGAGGGTGAAGCGCACGCCCATGTCGCGGGCGGCGCCGATGATGGCGGCGGACAGGTCGCCGGAGCCCTGCGGGAAGACGTAGTGGTGGTCCATGGCGGTGGTGACGCCGCCGCGGGCCATCATCGCGAGGGAGCCCCGGGCCGCGGCGTGCACCATCGGCTCGTCGATGCGCGCCCAGGTCGGGTAGAGGGCGACGAGCCAGTCGAACAGGTTGTGGTCGGTGGCCAGGCCCCGGGTGATCCACTGGTAGAAGTGGTGGTGGGTGTTGACCAGGCCGGGGGTCGCCAGGTGCCCGGTGGCGTCGATCCGGCGTTCGACGTTCTCCAGGCCCGCGGGGGCGGGGCCCGCGCCGAGCGTCTCGATGCGGTTGCCGGTGAGGACGAGGTGTCCGGAGGCGTACTCGGTGTCCTTCGCGTCGACGGTCGCGATCGCGCAGTTCTCGATGACGATGCGCCGGTCTGCTGCCATGGTTCGTCCTTTTCACGTACGTGGAGTGGGCACGGCAGGACCCTGGGAGATTTGAGTGCCGTGGCCGGGGTGGTTCGGGTGGTGATTCGCTTCCCCTGTGTTCCCCGGCCACGGGTGCCGATATGTGGTGCGGTGCGGTCAGAGGTTGGTGAGGTCCACCGGGATCCGCGCCTCGCAGCCGTCGCGCAGCACGGTGCCCTCGATCAGGCCGTAGGGGCGGTCGGCGGCGAAGTACACCTCGTTGTCGTTCTTCAGCCCGAACGGCTCCAGGTCCACCAGGAAGTGGTGGCTGTTCGGGAGGGAGAACCGGATCTCGTCGATCTCGCTGCGGTTGTCGATGACCCGCGCGCCCATCTGGTACAGCGTCTGCTGCAGGGAGAGCGAGTAGGTCTCGGCGAAGGCCTGGAGCATGTGCTTCCTGACCTGCTCGTAGGACTTCTCCCAGTTCGGCATCTCCTGCTCGTCGTCGGTCCAGTTGAACCGCCAGCGGCCGGAGACCGAGGTGGCGAGGATCCGGTCGTAGGCCTCCTTGAGCGTCGTGTACTTGTCCTTGACGTAGCCCCAGAACTCGGAGTTGGTGGAGTTCATCACCGTGAGGTCCTTGAGTCCGGAGACGACCTCCCACCGCTCGCCGTCGTAGGTGATCTGCGTCAGCCGGGTCTCCTGGCCCTTGCGGACGAAGGAGTGCTTGACCTCGTCGGCGCCGATGAACGTCGAGTCGGCGTCGGAGGTCGCGATGCGCTCCCAGGCGTACTCCTCGATGCGGATGCGCGCCCGCTGGATGGGCTCCTGCGAGGTGACGAAGTGGCGGGCGAGGTGGATGCCGAACTGTTCGGCCGACTCGATGCCGTGCTCCTTGGCGAAGGCGAACACGGTGTTCTTGGTGGTGTCGGTCGGCAGGACGTTCGCGTTGGAGCCGGAGTAGTGGACCTCCTCCATGGCTCCGGAGAGGGCGACGGAGACGTTCAGGTCCTTGATGTGATGGGTGGCGCCGTCCCGCGTGATCTTTACGACTCGGTTCTCGGCCTTGCCGTACTGGTTCTGTCCCAGGATCGTGGGCATGGTGTGCTAGCTCCCTCGGTAAACGGAGTAGCCGAACGGGTTGAGCAGCAGCGGTACGTGGTAGTGCTCGCCCGGGACGACGGCGAACGTGATCGCCACCTCCGGGAAGAACACTCCGGCGCCGCTGTCCCGATTCGCGGGGGCGTCCTGCTGCGCATCGGCTTGCTGGTTCGCGTCTTTCTTCTCGAAGTACGGCTCCACGGCGAAGTCGAGCCGTACATGGGTGGTTCCCTCCGGCAGGGCCGGCAGGTCCTTGCACCGCCCGTCCGCGTCGGTCGCGGAGCCGCCGAGTGCCCGCCAGTCCGCGTCCCGGCCCGTGCGGGCAAGGAGGTGGACGGCGACGCCCTCGGCGGGGCGGCCGGCGCTGGTGTCCAGGATGTGCGTGGACACGGAGGCGGTGGTGTCGGTGCTCATGTGCGTCAGTCCTCTTCGGCGTCGACGAGACGGGCCAGGCGGATGCGGTTGATCTTCCCCAGTTCCGTGCGGACGATCTCGCGCTCCTGCTCCGGCCCGTTGCCGAGGCGTTCCTTGACGGCGTCGCGCATCTGCTCGCCGGTCCGGCCGGTGGCGCAGATGAGGAACACATGGCCGAACTTCTCCTGGTAGGCCAGGTTCAGTTCGAGCATCTCGGCCTTGAGCCCGTCCGGGGCGCCGGCCATGCCGCTCTGCTCCCGGGCGGAGGTCGGGTCCCCCGGTTTCGGGCGGCCGATCGGCGGGTGTCCGGCCATCGCCTCGTCCAGATCGGCCGGGGTCAGCTCGGCCGTGGCGGCGTCACTGGCGGCGTACAGGTCGTCGGCGGTGGCGAAGGGCCGGGCGGCGAGCAGCCGCCGTCCCCAGGCAGTGGAGGCGCAGGCCTCGTGGAGCGCGGCGAGCGCCGTGTGCTCCTCCAGGGCGTTGAAACGGGCCAGGCCCGGGGGCGTGGAAGTCGACGTCACGGGAGCCTCCGTGGCCGCGAGCGGCCGTGTGCTGCGAACGGGCGTGCCGACAGTGAACGCCGTCACGGACCACTCGTCAACAGTTTGTTGAAAATTCGCGCGTACACAGGGGAGCGGCCGCCGGGACGAGGGGCCGTGCGCGGGTCAGGCGCCCTTCTCGCGGTTGAGGTAGTTGTAGACCGTGAAGCGGCTGACCCCGAGCGCGCTCGCGACGGTCTCCACACCGTGCCGCACGGCGAAGGCGCCGCGCGCCTCGAGACTGCGTACGATCTCCTGCTTGGCCCTGCGGTCCAGGTCCGCGAGCGGCATGCCCTTGCGGCGCTCCAGGGCCGCGAGGATGTGGTCGAGGGAGTCCGCGAGCTGCGGCAGGCGTACGGCGACGGCGGGCGCGCCCTCCCAGGAGAGCACCACGTCGTCGGTCCCGGCCTCGTCCGGCGGGACCATCTCGCCGCCCATGGCGTCGACCAGCGGTTTCACCGCCGCGATGAAGGCGTCCTCACCGGTGCCGCTCACCGGTCGCCCTCCTCGACCACGTTGACCTGGAGCGAGACACGGGTGGCGCCGGCCGCGAGGCTGCGGCGCAGCAGCGCGTCGACGGCGGTGAGCACCGCGTCGGCCCCTCCCTCGGCGGTGTTGCCGAACGGTCCGACGTCCACCGCGTCCAGTTCGGCCGCCTCGATGACCTCCCGGGCCACCACGGCGTGCGCGGGTGCCTCGTCGAGGTCGAAGGGTTCGGTGGTGAACTCCACTCTCAGTCGCACTGTGCCCCCATGGCGTCGGCGGTGCCGGCGTACCCCGGTCGCTGCGACACGACCTTAACGGACTCCCCGCCGCGAACAGCAGGGATGCACGGGGCCGCGACGCCGACCGGGGCCGTCGCGTGGCGGCCGGGACCGGTGCGCGCCTCGGCCGGCCGGTCAGGGGCGCGGGCAGGTGTTCTCCCCCGGTTCCTGGTAGGTCCGGTACAGCGGGGACCTGTCGTGGCGTTCCTCGGGGAAGGTCACCACGGGGACCGGTTTGCAGACCGGCCACAGCCCCGCCGCGCGTTCCGTTCCGGCGCCCTCCCGCGCGCCGAGGGCCTCGTCGGCGAACGTGAAGACGCCGCTCGCGCCCGGCACGCAGCCGGCGGCGCAGTGCTCGAGGGGGCTGCCGCGGCGCAGTTCGTCGTAGACGTCGTTGTGGGTCACGGTGTCGATGTCGCTGTCCCGGGCCGCCGCCACGGCGGTGCCCACGGCGGTGAGCGCGTCGTGGTACATCACCGCGTAGCCGTCGTTGAGGGCGTCGGGGGCCTCCTCGGTGAAGGCGTCCTCGTAGGAGCCGGTGAAGCGGGCGAAGGCCTTCGGGACCTGTTCGTCGCCGTCGGCGGCGGCGCGCCAGCGGGGTGCGTCCACGGCGGCGGCGACGACGATCTCGATGTTGTTGCGCTCGGCGATCCGGCGCATCCCGGCGGTCTCGGTGACGGGATCGCGGCCGGTGCTGACGCGCAGGATGCGCAGCGGTTCGTCGTCCGGGCCGCGGTCGCAGGAGCTGGTGCGGTCGATGGTCTCCAGGAAGGGCGGCAGGTCCGCGTCGCGGCCCGCCAGGAACACGGTGCGGGCGTCGACCGCGCACATCGCGGACACCGCCCGCCGGAAGATCTGCGGGGTGCCCCGCGCCGGGCCCTTGATGCCCTGGTAGGTCTCGGTGCGCCGCTCCACCTCGTCGGGGGTGATGCCGTAGCGCGCGCCGAACTCGCGGCGGAAGACGCGGCGCAGATTGGCGACGTAGTTGTCGTCCCGGTCGTCGGCGATCATGAACGTGTTCCTCCGGTCGACCTCGTTGGCGCCCACGTAGCGCTGGAGCGCGTCGACGAACTGGTCGGTGGAGGGCGAGACCTTGAACAGGTAGGGGTGCTCCATGTCGCGGGAGCTGAGCACGGCGCTGACCGCCGGGATCCGCGCGGGGCCGAGGCCCTCCCGGACGGCTGCGAGGGTGGCGTCGTCGCTGTTGGGGAAGCCGACAGCGGCGACGACGGGCGCCTCGCCGCGGCGCCGCGCGGCCAGCTCGTCGGTCACGGGACGCCAGTGGCTCAGGTCCTCGCCCACGTTGGCGAAGAGCAGCTGGACGGCGGTGTCGCCGGTGGCGGGGCCGTGGTTGTGGGCGCGCTGGGCGACGTAGGCGCCCTGGAGGGAGTGCCGGATCAGCTCCTTCGACATGGCAGCGCCGGGGTCGCGCGAGGTGTACGGCATGACGACGGCGACGCTCACCACCGGCTTGCCCGAGCTGCGCGCGGCCCGGTTCTCGGACGCGATCCGGCCGAGCACGTCGTCGAGGCCGGGGGCGAAGGGGTACGCCTCCGCCGTGACGCCGACGCACTCCCGCCCCGGTCCGGTCCGGCGCAGCTGCCGGTCGTCGGTGCAGTAGTCGCGGTGCTGCCGGTAGCTGTCCAGGCCCCACCAGGTCCCGGCCGTGAGCAGGGCGGCGACCAGCGTCCACAGGGCCACCACGTCGACCAGGCCGAGCACCCGGAAGCGGAGCCGCCCCGGCAGCCAGCTCCAGGTCCGCCGGTCCAGCGGCCTCACCGGGCCGCTCCCGCGCCGGGCCGTTCGCCCTGCCAGCGGTGGTCCAGGGGCCAGTCCTCGCCGTTCCTGACCGAGCGGGGCCAGCGGACGGCGGCCTGGGCGAGCACCGCCCGGCCGGTCAGGTGCTGGGCGGACAGGAAGGACAGGTCCTGTCCGATCCGGTCGACCAGGGGCCGGTCCGCCTCGGCGAGTTCGTCCGCCGCGTACCACAGGGCGTGCAGCAGCCGGTTGACGGCCTGTTTCTCCAGGCCCGCGCCGGGGTCGGCGCGCAGCTGGACCAGGTCCCGGCTGCCCCGGGCGACCTCCTGGCACTGTTCGAACCAGGCGTCCCCCGGAGGTCGGGGAGCGTGGGCGACGGTGCGCAGGACGTGCAGCCAGTCGAAGGCGTCGCCGTCCTGGCGGAGGAACTCCGTGTGCAGCCGGTCGACGACCTCCCGCGTCTCGCCCGCGGCCAGCCTGTGCCACAGGAAGCGGGAGCGTTCGTCGCGTGCGGCGCGGCCGGTACGGCCCTCGGCGCGCTGCCGGTGGTGCTCGGCGAGCAGGGCGTGCGCGCCGGACCAGTCGACGCCCCGGCCGCCGCGGCCGCTGCGCATCTGGTGCACCAGCAGGGCGCGCAGGAAGCGGTCCGTGATGAAGGGCCGGCTGCCCGGTCCGCGCGACCAGCGCTCCCGTTCCAGCCGGGCGGCGGCGCCGTCGGCCGCGGGCAGTCCGTCGATCCGGCGGGGCACCCACCGCTCGGCCAGCCGCTCGGCGGCCTCCCGGTCCCAGGCCAGGGAGAACAGGCACAGCTCGTCGTGGTTCTCGCTGCCGACGAGGGTGTCGAGCAGCCGCCAGACGACGGACTCGCCGGCACCTCCGGGATGAACCAGATCGAGCAGTTCCTCGGCGGCCACCCACTCCTCGGTTCGGGCCCGGTCGACCACCGCCTCGCACAGTCTGCGGGCCCCCATGGGGTGGCCCCGGGTGAGGTCGTGCAGGGCGGTCGCGATGTAGGGGTCGAAGGAGGCGTGGTCGTCGCGCCGGAGCATCCGTTCCAGGTGCTCGCACTCCAGCGGCGGCAGCGGCAGGAGCAGCACGCCGGCGGAGGGCGCGGCGGAGGCGCGGGTCCAGCCGGAGTCGGTGCCGATGCCGGGCAGGGGGCGCCGTGCCGCCTCCGGGTAGGGGGCGTCCTCTCCGTGGGGGCCGTCGCCCCGGGGGTCCTCCGCGCTGTCGTCGCCGTGCAGTTCGGTGGCGATCACCACCGTCCGGTCGCGGGCTCCACCCGCCACGGCCCGCTGTTCCAGGAGCAGTTCGAGGAAGTCGCGCCCGGCGTCGGTGTGGGCGTTGTCGAGGAGCACCAGCGGGCGCGGGGCCCGGTTGGCGCGGCGGAGGGGGCCGTAGCGCACGTCCTCGAGGAAGGCGGCCGCGAGCATGCGCTCCACACCGCGCCGGAAGCCGCGGCCCTGG
The DNA here is from genome assembly GCF_055571035.1 of Streptomyces malachitofuscus. NCBI lineage: Bacteria > Bacillati > Actinomycetota > Actinomycetes > Kitasatosporales > Streptomycetaceae > Streptomyces > Streptomyces malachitofuscus. The sequence continues at coordinate 125,622 of NZ_JBVIGA010000003.1, forward strand.
TGGAACTCCTGGCAGAGCCGGGCCACGAACGGTGCGCGTTCGGCCGCCGGTACCGGCCGGGGCTGTCCGGAGGCGCCCGGCGGCAGGCCGCGCAGCCGGTTGTCGGCCTCGCTGCGGTAGGTCTCGTACCAGGCGGTCAGTTTCCGGGCGGCGAGCGGGCGGCGCTGTCCGCCGAGGAAGGCGCGCACGGCCGCCTCGGGGAACCGGGCGGGGTCGGGCGAGCCGCCGTCGGGGAGTCCGGGCAGGGCGGGGCGGAAGAGCGCGTCCCACGTCGGGCGGGGGTGTGCGTCCGGCGGGACGCCCATCAGGGTGGCCGCGTGCCGGTCGGCCACCCGCAGTTCGCCGTCGTTGCCGGGGCGCCGGGCGGACACCACGGCGAGCAGTCCGGCGGTGGTGCGGGGGAAGCGCAGCCGTCCGAAGCCGGCGACGGGCCGGGAGAGCTGGGCGACGAGTTCGACGAGCATCTCCACAGCGTGGGAGTTGTTGGACGTCTCCGGTCCGACGCCGGCCCGCTCCTGCAGTTCGGCGCAGTTGATCCGGGCGAACGGCACCCGTGGCCCGGGCCAGGGACCGGTGTCGGGCGCGTAGGCCTGCTGGAGGTCGTCCAGCATGGCGCTCTTGCCGGTGCCGTGGCGGCCGCTGAGCAGCACCACGGGCAGGTCGTCGGCGAACTCGTGGTGCGGGACCCTGCGGTGGTGGTCGCGGCTGAGACCGACCAGTCGCGGCACCAGCCGGCGCAGCACGGGCTGGCGCGCGTACACCTCCGGTATCTGGTTGTCCCCCGTCGGGGCGGGGGCGTGGGGACCGGTCATCCCAGCCTCAGCATGGAGCTGATGATGTCCGAGACGATGCCGGACGCCATGTCCCTGCTCATGGAGCCCACCGACCTCGAGCCCGCCTGGGCGAGGTCCCGGCTGTGCCGCAGGAAGCGCTCCACGGTGCCGGCGTCGGGTGCGGCGCCGCCGCGCGAGGCCTCGGTGAGCGCCGCGGCGAGCTCGCGCACCTGCCGCACCTCGCTGTCGCTCTCCGACAGGTCGGGGCGGGACGCCTGCACCAGTCCGGCCAGCTGCTCGAAGGAGAGGAAGACCCCGGCGCGGTTCTCCATGACGCCGACGTGCACGGGAGCGGGCAGGTCCAGGTGGTCCCTGGCGTACTCCAGGTCCTCCAGGGCGAGTTGCCGTCCGCAGTAGAACGCCTCCGGGGCCCAGAGGAAGTCCTCCGCGCCGGATCCGCCGTCGTGGTACTGCCCGGCCCGGTCCCACCAGGCGAACAGGGCGGCCTTGGCGTAGCGGCGCCGGGCCTCGCGGTCGGCGTACGCCTCGTCCCAGGCGTGTGTCTCGGCGAGCCCGGTGGGGGTGGGGCTGACCAGGGGCGGCACGGCGCCGGAGTCGTTGTGGACGGCTGTCCAGCCGAGGGCGGTGAGGCGTTCCACGACGTACTCGACCAGTTCCAGGGTGCAGCGCTCGTGGTGGGCGTAGGCGGAGGCGGCCACCCGGCGTCCCTCGGCTCCCCCGGTTTGCTCGCGCAGCCACAGCAGGAACCTCGCCGACGCGGCACCCGTCTCGTCGTAGACCGGTGAGAGCCCGTTCGTCGGCACCGCTCTGGATCTGATCATCGCCGTCCCCCAACTCCCGTGACCAGCCATGGGCGTTCGCCTTCCCAGAACGGCGATGTCAAACACGTCATCCATGGCGTCGGGCCGCCGTCCTCTTGACAGCCGCTCCCCACCACGGGCAATCTTCCAATAAGCAGAAACGAACTTCCGCGATACGAAATACTCGAGAAGCCACCAGGAAGGAGCGCGACCCCGATGGGATCCGCAGAGCAGCGCTTCACCGTCAACCTGTCGATCCTCTTCACGGAACTCCCGCTCCTGGAGCGCCCCGCGGCCGCCGCCGCGGCCGGCTTCACCGCCGTCGAGCTGTGGTGGCCGTGGACCGACTCCCCCGCCCCCGAGCGGGCCGAGCAGGACGCGCTGCGGAAGGCGGTCCAGGACGCGGGCGTGCGGCTCACCGGCCTGAACTTCTACGCCGGACGGCTGCCCGGACCCGACCGCGGCGCCCTGTCCGTCCCCGGCGAGGAGTCGGAGCGGTTCCGCGCCAACATCGACGTGGCCGCCTCGTTCGCCGAGTCCCTCGGCTGCACGGCCCTCAACGCGCTGTACGGCAACCGGGTCGACGGCGTGGACCCGGCCGAGCAGGACGCGCTGGCGCTGGAGAACCTCACCCTGGCGGCCCGGGCGGCGGAGGGGATCGGCGCCGTCCTGCTGATCGAGGCGCTGAACAAGCCCGAGTCGCCGCTGTACCCGCTGGTGTCGGCGCCGGCCGCGATGGACGTCGTGGACAAGGTGAACGCGGCCACCGGACTGGACAACGCCCGGTTCCTGATGGACCTGTACCACCTGGCGATGAACGGCGAGGACCTGCCCGCGGTGATCGACCGGTACGCCGGGAGGACCGGTCATGTGCAGATCGCCGACAGCCCCGGCCGCGGCGCGCCCGGCACCGGTTCGCTGCCCCTGGAGGACCTGCTGGACCGGCTGCGCGAGGCCGGTTACGACGGCCTGGTCGGCCTGGAGTACAAGCCCGGCGACCGTCCGAGCGCCGAGGCCTTCGACTGGCTGCCCCGCGAGGCCCGCTGACCACACCCCCTTTACCGAGAGGCACCCTCATGAGCACTCTTCCCAAGGTCTCCTGGATCGGCCTCGGCATCATGGGCTCCCCCATGTCCGAGAACCTGATCAAGGCGGGCTACGACGTCACCGGCTTCACCCTGGAGCGGGAGAAGCTGGACCGGCTGACCGCCGCCGGCGGCACCGCGGCCGGTTCGGTCGCCGAGGCGGTGCGGGACGCCGACGTGATCATCACGATGGTTCCGGCGTCCCCGCAGGTCGAGGCGATCGCCTACGGCCCCGACGGCATCCTGGAGAACGCGCGGTCCGGCGCCCTGCTGATCGACATGTCCTCGATCACCCCGCAGACCTCCATCGACCTGGCCGCGGCCGCGAAGGACAAGGGCATCCGGGTCCTGGACGCCCCCGTGTCCGGCGGCGAGGCCGGGGCGATCGAGGCGGTGCTGTCCATCATGGTGGGCGGCGAGCGCGCCGACTTCGACGAGGCGAAGCCCCTGTTCGAGGTGCTGGGGAAGACGATCGTGCTGTGCGGCCCGCACGGCTCGGGGCAGACCGTGAAGGCGGCCAACCAGCTGATCGTCGCCGTGAACATCCAGGCGTGCGCCGAAGCCGTGGTCTTCCTGGAGAAGTCGGGCGTGGACCTGACGGCGGCGCTCGATGTCCTGGGCGGCGGGCTGGCCGGCTCCACCGTGCTGACCCGCAAGAAGGACAACTTCCTGAAGCGGGACTTCCAGCCGGGCTTCCGGATCGACCTGCACCACAAGGACATGGGCATCGTCACGGACGCCGCGCGCACCGTCGGTGCGGCGCTGCCCGTCGGCGCGGTGGTCGCCCAGCTGGTGGCGAGCCTGCGCGCCCAGGGCGACGGCGGCCTGGACCACTCCGCGCTGCTGCGCGCGGTCGAGCGGCTGTCCGGCGCCCGGGTCTGACCCACCCCTGAAGTCCTCCGGGCGGCGCCGGCGCCGACACCTGTCCTGTCGCGCCCAAGGCGGCGGCGCCGCCCGGAACCCGTCCTGCCCATGGCCGCCAACGCCCAGGGACGGCACGCCAAGAAATACGAGCCGAACTCCTACGACGGGCCCGTCGAGACCGGCTGCCCGCTGTCGGCGCCGCTCGCAGTGCACGGCCACACCGGCACGCACGAGGCGCCGCTGCACACCAAGGACGACGACTCCTTCCAGGCGGGCGAGCCGTACCGGCTGATGTCGGCGGACGAGCGGGCCCGGCCGGCCGCCAACATCGCCGGCGGCCTGTCCCGGGTCTCCCGCGACGACGTGATCGAGAAGAACCTCGCGCACTTCCACGCCGCCGACCCCGAGTACGGCCGGCGCGTGGAGGAGGCGGTGCGCGACCCGCGCGAGGACTGAGCACGACGACTCGCGCACGGCCCCTGACGGGAGGTCGGGGCCGTGCGCGCAGCCCGCGGCGACGCCGTACGGCCCGGATGAGGGGTGACCGTACGGACGCGGCGGGCGGGACGAGGGCGCCGCGGCGGCGTGCGAGCCAGTGCGGTGGTGAAAGCGGCGGGACCCCTTCTTCGACCTGAGGGGAGGGGCTCCGCGGCCGTCGCCGCCGCCGCGGTCCCTCGGCCGACAGGGCAGGGCCCCTGCCTTCCGGCGCCCGGATGCGAACGGTCCCGCATCCGGGCGCCTTCCGTTCCGCGGGGGTGCGGATCCGCCCGGTGCGCAGCAGCCTGGGGACATGGCACATCCAACGGAGCATCCGCACATCGTGGTGCACTCCCCGGCGCTGGACGGCTCCCGGCGGGTCACCTCGGACGACGAGACGCTGGGCATCGCCACGCACGTCGACGACGTGGGCGAGATCCTGCGGCTGGCCGACCTGTACGTCACGGACGTCGAGGAAACCGACCTCATCGAGTGGCAGGGCGGCGGCCCCGACGACTGGCCGGGGCTGTCGGAGCACCACGAGCACTGAGCGCGGGTACGGCAACGGCCGTAGGGCGGCTACGGCACCCTCAAATGAAGCTCTGAAGACGGCCCCGGGAGGCTTCGGCCGGTGCCGTGGGCGGGCACACTCCTCTCACACGGGGCCCGCCGGCACGGGGGCGGCGGGCCCCGGCCGAGGGGGTGCCGTCATGGCCGACACCGCAGGCGTCCGGGGGACGCCGCACGAGCTCGCCCTGCTCGCCGGAGGTCCGCGCGCCGCGGTCGTCGTCGCGGTGGTCTCGCTGCACCTGCGCGGCGCCGTCGAGGCGGGCGCACCGGGCACGCTGCGGGCGGTCGACGGGGACGCGGGGCGGGCCCTGCCGCCGCTTCCGCCGTTCGAACGGCTGGAGCAGGAGGGCGTACCGGACGACCTGCGGGCGACGTACCTGGAGAGCGCGGTGTACCACTGCCTGGACGAGCCCTCGGACCTGCGCTATCTGCTGCGGCACGTCGATGTCCGCTGGGCGCTGGCGGAGGTCCGCGTCGGGCTCGCGGAGGCGGGGATGCTGCGGTATCCGCTGCTGCTCGGCCCGACCACGGCGGCCCGCAGACGGCTGAGGACACTGCGCAAGGCGTTCCCGCTGCCGGCGAGCCGGCGCGGTCTGCCGGACGAGCGGCAGCTCATCGCCATCGCCCTGCACGGCGAGCCGGCGCTGCGCGCGCTCGTCCCCCGCTTCGCCCTCCGGGCGGGGCTGACCGAGCGGGTGAGCCTGCGGGAGAAGAGCCTGATCCGCCACTCACCGCGCGGCGGCACCTACGGCAGCGCCGGCCACCTCTACTGCGGAGGCGGCGGTGGCGGCTGCGGAGGTGGAGGCGGCTGCGGAGGCGGCTCGAACTGAGGCGCCGCCCGGGCCGGGCGGAACGCTGTGCTATCCAGGGCCGGTGACGACTTCCGGAATCTCCGCCAGGCCGTTCGACGCGGTGCTGTGCGACCTCGACAACGTGATCCGCTTCTACGACATGGCTCCGGTGGCCGAGCTGGAGCGTGCCGTGGGACTGGCCGAGGGCACCACGGCGCGGGCGGCCTACTCCCCCGAGGTGGACCTGCCGCTCCTCCTCGGCCGGATCACCACACCGGAGTGGGTGGACTCCATCGCCTCCGCGCTCTCCGACCGGGTGCCGCCGGCGCGCGCCCGGGAGCTGGGGCAGGCGTTCGCCGACGCCCCGTTCCGCGCCGACGACGTCGTGGTGGACCTGCTGCGCCGGGTACGGGGTCACATGCCTCTGGTGCTGGTGACCAACGCGACCCTGGAGCTGGAGGGCGACCTGGTGTCGATGGGGCTGGCGGATCTCGCGGACGACGTGGTCAGCAGCGCCCGGGTGGGAGTCGCCAAGCCCGACCCGGCGATCTACGAGATCGCGGCCGAGCGGGCGGGGACGGCCGCCCACCGGTGCCTGTTCGTGGACGACCGGCTGGAGAACATCGAGGCCGCCGTCGCGCTCGGCATGTCCGGTGTGCACTACCGCACGCCCGCCGACCTCCACAAGGTGCTGCACTTCCTGCCGGGCGCATGAGGGCGGGCAGGGGCGGTCCGTCACCGGGACGGGCCGCCCCTCGAAGGGGCGCGCGGCGGGTCAGGCCTTCAGGGGCCTCACCGACGTCGGGGCGTGGCCCGGCTCCGTCGCGAGGGGCTCGAACTCCACGACGTCGCCGATGTCGTTGGTCGTCGACATGGAGATGTTGGTGACGCGTTCCAGGATCGCCTCGACGACGACCGGCACGCGGAACTCGGCCGCGAGTTTCCTGGCCTGCTCCAGCGCCGCGCCCAGTTCGTTCGGGTCGGTGACCCGGATCGCCTTGCATCCCAGCCCTTCGGCGACCTTCACGTGGTCGACGCCGTAGACCCCCAGCTCCGGTGCGTTGACGTTCTCGAACTCCAGCCTGACCTGGAAGTCGATGTCGAACGCCCGCTGCGCCTGCCGGATCAGGCCCAGGTAGGCGTTGTTGACCAGGACATGGACGTACGGGATCCGGTGCTGCGCCCCGACCGCCAGTTCCTCGATCATGAACTGGAAGTCGTAGTCGCCGGAGAGGGCGACGACCTGTGCCTCGGGGTCGGCCTTCGCCACGCCGAGCGCGGCGGGGACGGTCCAGCCGAGCGGGCCTGCCTGACCGCAGTTGATCCAGTGCCGCGGCCGGTACACGTGCAGCATCTGCGCGCCGGCGATCTGGGAGAGGCCGATGGTGGAGACGTACCGGGTCTCCGGCCCGAAGACCTTGTTCATCTCCTCGTAGACCCGCTGCGGCTTGATGGGGATGTCGTCGAAGTGCGTACGGCGCTGGAGCGTGGCGCGCCTCTCCTGCGCGGCGGCCGCCCAGGCGGAGCGGTCGGGCAGGGCGCCCTCGGCCTTCCGTTCCCCGGCCACCTCGACGAACAGTTCCAGCGCGGCGCGCGCGTCGGAGGCGATGCCGTAGTCGGGGGCGAAGATCCTGCCGATCTGGGTGGGTTCGATGTCGACGTGCACGAAGGTGCGGCCGGCCGTGTAGACGTCGAGCTTCCCGGTGTGGCGGTTGGCCCAGCGGTTGCCGATGCCGAGGACGAAGTCGGACTCCAGGAAGGTCGCGTTGCCGTAGCGGTGCGAGGTCTGCAGGCCGACCATGCCGGCGTTGAGCTCGTGGTCGTCCGGGATGACGCCCCAGCCCATGAGGGTCGGAACGACCGGGACGCCGGTCAGCTCGGCGAACCGGACGAGCAGGTCGGACGCGTCCGCGTTGATGACGCCGCCGCCGGCGACGATCAGCGGGCGTTCGGCGGCGTCGAGCATGCCGAGCACCTTCTCGATCTGGGCGCGGGAGGCGGCGGGCTTGTAGACCGGGAGCGGCTCGTAGGTGTCCGGGTCGAACTCGATCTCCGTCAGCTGCACGTCGATCGGCAGGTCGATCAGGACCGGTCCCGGGCGGCCCGAGCGCATGAAGTGGAAGGCCTGCTGGAAGACGCCGGGGACCTGGGCGGCCTCGAGGACGGTCACCGCCATCTTGGTGACGGGCTTGGCGATGGAGGCGATGTCGACGGCCTGGAAGTCCTCCTTGTGGATCACCGCGGTCGGCGCCTGGCCGGTGATGCACAGGTTCGGGATCGAGTCGCCGGTGGCGGAGTACAGGCCGGTGATCATGTCGGTGCCGGCCGGGCCGGACGTGCCGATGCAGACGCCGATGTTGCCGGGGTGGGTGCGGGTGTAGCCCTCGGCCATGTGCGAGGCGCCCTCGACATGGCGGGCGAGGGTGTGGGTGATGCCGCCGGACGCCTTGAGGGCCGCGTAGAAGGGGTTGATCGCGGCGCCGGGGACACCGAACGCGTCGGCGACGCCCTCACGCTTGAGGATCTCAACTGCCGCGCGGGCAGCGGTCATTCGAGCCATCGAGTACTCCTGCTCCGACTGTCGGATTCGCACTCCCGTCGCGCCCCGCGGTGAGCGTTTTCCGTATTATGGAATATGACTTCTACCAAGCGGAATGAATGTAGGCCGGGCGGCCGGAGCGCGTCAAGAGAAGGGCAAGTGCCGGACACGGGCCCGCCGGTGGAGGACGATGGGCGGCGCCTCGAGAACACGGGAGTGGGGTCATGGCCCAGAGCGTGCCGGTGCGCTGTCCCGCCTGTCGGCGCTCGCACCGTTTCACGGCACCGTCGTACCCCTGCGCCTGCGGGGCGCCCGTCACCCCGCCGCTGGACCTGGACCAGGTGCCCGGCACCGTCGACCACCGGACCTGGCGGGAGGAGTGGGTGGCGCTGCGCTGCGGGGGCTGCGGGCTGCGCGGCGAGTGGCCCCGGCCCGAACTGGGCTGCCCCTGCGGGACGGTGCTGCGGATCCCGGTGGCGGGCGAGGAGGCCGCCGTCCCGGCCGGCCGGCCCGGGCGCCCCGCTTTCCGCCCGGTGCCGATCCGCACCGAGCGGGACGCGGTCACGGCGGCCGTGCTGTATCTGCGCCGGCTCGGCTACGAGGACATCCGGCGCGCGGACCAGCGGCCCCCGTCCGGCATCGGCCTGGCCGGGCGCGGCGTGCTCGCCCAGGTCGACCCGTCGGCGCGGCCGGCCACCTCGCGGGACGTGGAGTGCCTGTGGCTGACGGCGATGACGGAGTCCGCGGGGTGTGTGTACTTCTCCCTCGCCGGGTTCGCCGAGGAGGCCCGGGACCGCGCCGACACCCTGGGCGTTCCGCTGTTCCTGCTGGACCTCACGGGCACCCCGCAGCCCCTGAACGGCTTCGCGGACACGCTGGACGCCGACGGGTCCTGAAATCCCGGCGACGCGCACGCCGGAGGCGTCCGATACTCGTCGGATGCGCATCCGTCCCGCCGCTCCCGGCGAACTGCCCGCCCTCCAGGACATCGAACGGGCGGCCGGCGCCCCGTTCCGCGATGTCGGCATGCCGGACGTCGCCGACGACGAACCGCCCGCCCGTGACGTGCTGGAGCGCTACCGGCGGGCCGGCCGCTGCTGGGTCGCGGCCGGCGAGGAGGACGACCGGCCCGTCGCGTATCTGATCGCCGAACCGGTGGACGGCGCGCTCCACGTGGAGCAGCTCTCCGTCCACCCGGACGCGGCCCGCCGGGGCGTGGGCCGGGCACTGCTCGCGCACGCCGCGGTGCGGGCCCGCGAGGAGGGCCTGTCCGCGCTGACGCTGACCACCTTCGCCGACGTCCCGTGGAACGCCCCGTACTACGCGCGCCTCGGCTTCAGAACGCTGGCCGTGCCCGAACTCACCCCGGGGCTGCGCCGGATCCGCGCCGAGGAGGCCGCGCACGGGCTCGACCGGTGGCCGCGCGTGTGCATGCGCGTCGACGTGCCGCACAGCGGCGGGACGATCGCCGGGGCGTCGCAATGATGATCAGACCGGCACGCGAGCATGACCTTCCGGGCTTCCTGGGCCTGGCGGCCCAGGTCGAACAGTGGTTCGGACCGATGGTCGAGGAGCCCGGATTCCACGACGCGGTGCGCGCACACATCGCCGACGGCACGGCGCTCGTCGTCCCGTCCCCCGGACCGGACCTCCTCGGCGGACTGCTGTTCGGGGCCGAGGCGCCGACGTACCACGTGCACTGGCTCGTCGTCTCGGGCCGGGCGCGCGGCACGGGCGTCGGCCGCGCGCTGATGGCGGAGGCGATACGCCGGTGGGTGCGCGGCCCCGGCGAGATCGAGGTGGTCACCTTCGGTACCGACCACCCCGGGGCCGTCACCAGCGGCGCCCGCGTCTTCTACGAGCGGCTCGGCTTCACGCCGGCCGAGCCCACCGCTGCGGGCCCGGAGGGCGGCTCCCGGCAGATCTTCCGGCGAACGGTCGCCTGACGCGGGGCGCGCCAGGTGGTGTCCGACACATGAGCGCGGGAGAAGGAACGCCGCGACGCCGCGGGCATGTGCCGGACACCCCCTAACCCGACGCGTACCGCTCCCGCAGTTCCACCTTGCGCACCTTCCCCGACACCGTCATCGGGAAGGTGTCCAGGAGCCGGAGCCGGCTCGGGATCTTGTAGTGGGCCAGGCGGCCGTCGCAGAAGGCGCGCAGTTCCTCCAGGGTGAGCGGGTCGGCAGGGTCACGCGGGATGACACAGGCGAGCACCTCCTCGCCGTAGCGCTCGTGCGCCACCCCGACGACCTGGACGTCCGCGATCTTCGGGTGGGCGTACAGGAACTCCTCGATCTCGCGCGGGTAGATGTTCTCCCCGCCCCTGATGATCATGTCCTTGATCCGGCCGACGATCTCCACGTACCCGTCGTCCCGCATGACCGCCAGGTCCCCGGTGTGCATCCAGCGCGCCGCGTCGACGGCCTCGGCGGTCCTCGCGGGCTCGTTCCAGTAGCCGAGCATGACGCTGTAGCCCCGGGTGCAGAGTTCGCCGGAGGTGCCGCGCGGCACGGTGACGCCGGTGGCCGGGTCGACGACCTTGACCTCGATGTGCGGCAGCACCCGGCCGACGGTGCCGGTGCGGTGCTCCAGGTCGTCGTCCATCCGCGTCTGCAGGGAGACGGGGGAGGTCTCGGTCATGCCGTAGCAGATGGAGACCTGCTCCATGTGCATCTCGGCGACCACCCGCTTCATCACCTCCACCGGACACGGCGAGCCCGCCATGATGCCGGTGCGCAGCGAGGTGAGGTCGTACGAGGCGAAGCCGGGCAGGTTGAGCTCGGCGATGAACATGGTGGGCACGCCGTAGAGCGAGGTGCAGCGCTCCCGCTGGACGGCCTCCAGCGTGGCCCCCGGCTCGAAGGAGGGGGCGGGGATCACGATGCAGGCGCCGTGCGAGGTGGCCGCCAGGTTGCCCATGACCATGCCGAAGCAGTGGTAGAAGGGCACCGGCAGGCAGACCCGGTCCTGTTCGGTGTAGCCGATGGTGCGGCCCACCCAGTAGCCGTTGTTGAGGATGTTGTGGTGGGAGAGCGTGGCCCCTTTGGGGAAGCCCGTCGTGCCCGAGGTGTACTGGATGTTGACCGGGTCGTCGCAGCTCAGTCCCGCTGCGATGTCCGCGAGCCGGCCGGCGTCGACGCCCGCCGCGGCCTCGGTCAGCGCGTCCCAGGACGGGTCGCCGATGTGGACCGTCTCCCTCAGGTCCGGGCAGGACCCGCGCACCTGGTCCACCAGCGCCCGGTAGTCGCTGCCCTTGTGGGCGAGCGAGGCCACCAGCAGCGAGATGCCGGACTGCTTGAGCACGTACTCCAGCTCGTGCGCGCGGTAGGCCGGGTTGATGTTCACCATCACGGCGCCGATGCGGGCGGTGGCGTACTGCACGAGGACCCATTCGGGGCAGTTGACCGCCCAGATGCCCACCCGGTCGCCCGTCGCGACGCCCTTCGCCAGCAGCCCGCGCGCCACCTCGTCGACGGCGGCGCCGAACTCGGCATAGGTCCAGCGCCGTCCGGAGTCCACGTCGACCAGCGCCTCACGCCCGGGCCAGGCGGCGATCGCGCGGTCCAGGTTGGCGCCGATGGTGTCGCCCAGCAGGGGTGTCGCGGCGGTGCCGTGGGTGTACGACAGGGGTGCGGTCACCGGAAGTCCTCCTCGCGGTACTCGCCGGCGGAGCCGGCCGCCGTGGCCTCGCGCAGTTCGATGCGTCGGATCTTGCCGGACACCGTCTTGGGCAGCTCACCGAACTCCAGCCGGCGGATCCGCTTGTACGGGGCGAGCGCCTCGCGCGCGTACTCGAAGAGCACCTTCGCGGTGTCCGGGCCGGGCTCGAAGCCGTCCGCGAGCACGATGTACGCCTTCGGCACGGCCAGTCGCAGCTCGTCGGGGGCGGGCACCACGGCCGCCTCGGCGACCGCCTCGTGCTCCAGCAGGACGCTCTCCAGCTCGAAGGGGCTGATCTTGTAGTCGGAGGCCTTGAAGACGTCGTCCGCGCGCCCGACGTAGGTGATGTAGCCGTCCTCGTCGCGGGAGCCGATGTCGCCGGTGCGGTAGTAGCCGCCCGCCATCGCCTCGGCGCTGCGGTCCGGGTCACCGTGGTAGCCGGTCATCAGGCCCACCGGGCGGGCGGAGAGGTCGAGCGCGATCTCGCCCTCGGCGACGCCGGGCGCGCCGGAGACGGGGTCGAGCAGTTCGACCCGGTAGCCGGGGCTCGGGCGGCCCATGGAGCCGGTCTTGAGCAGCTGGCCGGGGCTGTTGGAGACCTGCACCGCGGTCTCGGTCTGCCCGAAGCCGTCCCGGACGGTGACGTTCCAGGCCCGCCGGACCTGCTCGATGACCTCGGGATTGAGGGGTTCGCCGGCGGCGACGACCTCGCGCGGCGGGGTGCTCAGCCGGGTGAGGTCGGACTGGATGAGCATGCGCCACACGGTCGGCGGGGCGCAGAAGGTGGTGACGCCGGCCCGGTCCATCTCGGTCATCAGGCGGGACGCGTCGAAGCGCGTGTAGTTGTGCAGGAAGACGGTCGCCTCGGCGTTCCACGGCGCGAAGAGGTTGGACCAGGCGTGCTTGGCCCAGCCGGGCGAGGAGATGTTGAGGTGCACGTCGCCGGGGCGCAGGCCGATCCAGTACATGGTGGCCAGGTGCCCGATCGGGTACGACGTGTGGGTGTGCTCGACCAGCTTGGGACGGGCGGTGGTGCCCGAGGTGAAGTACAGCATCAGCGGGTCGTCGGGGAGCGTGGGCCCGTCGGGCGTGAAGCGCCCGTCGGCGCCGTGGGTGTCGGCGTACGGCACCCAGCTCCCGCCCGCCGCCTCCCCCACCGCGATCCGCGTGTAGTCGCCGGGCACCTCGTCGAACTTCGCCGTGTCCGCGCCGCGGGCGATCACATGCCGGACGCGTCCGCGGTCGACGCGGTCGCGCAGATCGGCCGGACCGAGCAGCGGGGTGGCCGGGATGACGACGGCGCGCAGCTTCATCGCGGCCAGGGCGGTCTCCCACAGCTCCACCTGGTTGCCCAGCATGACCAGCACCCGGTCCTCGGCGGCCACGCCCCGCTGCCGCAGCCAGGTGGCGACCTGGTCGGACCGGCGGGCGAGCTGGGCGAAGGACAGCCGGGTCTCGTCGCCGTTCTCCTCCACGAGGTGCAGGGCCGTGCGGTCGTTCCCGTCGGCGATCGCGTCGAACCAGTCGAGCGCCCAGTTGAACCGCTCGGGCCGGGGCCAGGCGAAGTCCCGGTAGGCGGTGGCGTAGTCCTCGCGGTGTTCCAGCAGGAAGTCCCGGGCCCTGCGGAACTGCTCCGTCGCCGTCGTCATCTGTCCTCCTCGGTGCCGGACCTTGCCGGGCGGCTCCACGGCATCGTGTAATCCGTGATGCAGGTCTCACTACCCCCGAACGGGGGTGTGCGTCCGCACAGGAGCCGCGGTGAAGGGGCGAACAGGTGACAGCTGACCCGATGGGGGCGGACGGCGCGGCGGAGATCCGCGGGGCGCTGGTCCGGCTGCGGCGCGCCACCGGCCTGCCCGTGGCGTTCGGCGGACTGGTGGAGCCCGGGCGCCGGCAGGTGCGCATCAGCGAGCTGAGCGGCACCGCGACGCCCGCGCTCAGCGCGCTCGCGGTGACGCCGGGCAACGGTCTGGGCGGCAAGGCGGTGGCGCTCGCCCGGCCGTGCGCGGTGACGGACTACTCCGTCTCGCGGCAGATCAGCCACGAGTACGACGTCCCGGTCGCCGCCGAGGGTCTGCGCGCCGTCGTCGCCGTACCCGTGGTCGTACGGCGACGGGTACGGGCGGTGCTCTACGGCGCCCTGCGCGCCGCCCAGCCCCTGGGCGACCGTACGCTCGGCGAGGCGGTGCAGACCGCACGGGACGTGGAGCAGGCCCTGGTGGTCCGGGAGGATGCGGCGGACCTGCTGGCGGCGGTCCGTCCGCAGCCGGAGCCGGAGCGGGCCCGCGGGGCGGCCCGGGAGCAGGTGCGCGAGGCGCACGCGGCGCTGCGGGCGCTCGCCCCGCGCATCGCGGATCCGGCGCTGCGGGCCGAGCTGCTCGCGGCGTGCGCCCTGCTCACCGCCGAGAGCGCTCCGCCCACGGCGGTGCGGCTCGCCCCCCGCGAGGTGGACGTGCTCGCCTGTGTGGCGGCCGGGGCGACCAATGGCGCGGCCGCCGAGCGACTGGGGGTGACGGCGGAGACGGTCAAGGCGTATCTGCGCTCCGCGATGCGGAAGCTGGGGGTGCGGACCCGGGGGCAGGCGGTCGTCGAGGCCCGGCGGGCGGGGTGGTTGCCATAGTTTTGTGATGGTTTTCCCACGCCGGGCATTACCACCGGTACTCGTTCGGTTTTACCGTTGCCGCGCCGGCTGTAATTTGCCTCACTACACCGTCCGTCCGGAATTAAGGAGCCTGTTGCCTAATATTGGCCAGGACACGCCACACGGAGGGGAGCGGTGACCGTGCGACGGGACTTCAAGGAGCCTGCCAGGTACCGCCCCGACCTGGTCATCGGCCGGGAGGAGCTGTTCTCCGACGCGCGGGAGCAGCTCGCCCGAGGGGGCAGCGTGCTGCTCCACGGGCCCGCCGGAATAGGAAAGTCGACCGTGCTGCGGGCACTTGCGGCCGAAAACGCCGGTGCGGCGCGGACGGTGTTGCGCTGCTCGGCCACGGAGTCCGAATCGCATCTTCCGTTCCTGGCGCTGGCGGACCTGTTCGGTCTGGTCCTCGACGAGGTGGCCGCCCGGCTGCCCGCCGCCCAGCGCACCGCGCTGGAGTCGGCGCTCACCGGGCGCGGCGAGTCCACGCTCCAGCGGGACGGGCTCGCGCTGCGCCTCGCGGTGCTGTCCACGCTGCGCGCGCTGGCCGCCGAGGGCCCGGTGCTCGTCGTCGCCGACGACCTGCAGTGGCTGGACCCGGCCAGCGCCGAACTCCTCGGTTTCGCGGCCCGGCGGCTCGGCGACAGCCCGGTGCGGATGCTGTGCGCGGTGCGCACGGACGGTGAGGAGTACGACCACGACCGTCATCTGCGCGCCTGCCCGCCGGACACGCTCGCGGTGCGCCTGGGCCCGTTCTCCCGCACCCAGGTGTCGGCGCTGCTCGACCACCGGGGCTACACGGGTCTGTCCCGCTCCACGGTCCGCGACATCCACCGCACCAGTGACGGCAACCCGCTGTTCGCGCTGGAGCTCGGCCGCGCCCTCGCGGAGAGCCCCGCCCGGCCCCGCCCCGGCGAGCCGCTGCCGGTGCCGACGTCGCTGCGGGCCCTGGTCCTCAGCCGGCTGGAGATGCTGTCGGACGAGGCGCGCCGCACCCTGCTGGTGGCCAGCGCCGGCGCCCGTCCCACCCTGGCGCTGCTGCACGCGGCCGGCCGGGACAACGCCGAGGCCGAGACGGCCCAGGCCGCCGCCCTGGGGCTGCTGGCGACGGATGCGGAGGAGCCGGCCCTGCGCTTCGCGCATCCGCTGATCTCGGCCGCCCTGTACGCGGAGGCGCCGGCGCAGGAGCGCCGGGCCGTGCACACGGCGCTGTCCACGGCGGCCTCGGACCCCATCGAGCGGGCCCGCCATCTGGCGCTCGCCGCCACCGGAGCCGACCCGGAGGTGGCGGCGCGGCTCGCGGAGGCCGCGGCGCTGGCCCGGGACCGCGGGGCGCCCTCGGTCGCCGCCTCGCTCGGGCTGCTCGCCGCCCGGCACACCCCGGCCGACGGCGAGCCGGGTCCGGACGAGCGGCGGCTCCAGGCCGCCGAGGACGCGATCACCGCGGGCGAGGCCGACCTGGCCCGGGACATAGCCCGGGAGGTGCTGACGCGGGCGACGGTGCCGGCGGAGCGGGTGCGGGCGTGGATGGTGGTCATCGAGGCGGCCGGGCAGGCGCTCGGCGAGGTCGACGCGGTCTTCCCGCAGGTGCTGGCCGACGCCGGTGACGACCCCCGGCTGCTCGCCCTGGTCCACTACCAGCTGGCCTGGCGCGAGGTGGTGGTGGACGGCGACTTCGCCACGTCACGCCAGGAGGCCGCCCACGCGGCGGAGCTGGCCGCCCGGGGCGGGGACCGGCGCACCGAGCTGATGGCGCTCGCCTTCCAGTCCTCCACCGAGACCCTGATGGGCCACCCGGACGCTCCCGCCACGATCCGGCGGGCACTCCAGGAGCCGCAGGACCCCGATGTGGCCAGCCACCACAACGGCGCCGCGATGGCGAGATTCCGATGGCTGCTCATGAGCGACCAGCTGCCGGAGGCCCGTACGGCCATCACCGCGCTGCTGCGGGAGGCGCGGCGGCGCGGCATGGTCGAGAGCGAGGTGCACTTCTCGCGTCTGCTCGCCGACACCGAGCTGCGCTTCGGGCACTGCGGCCGGGCGCTGGACCTGGCAGGCGAGAGCCTGCGGCTGGCCCGGGACTCCGGGATCGGTGAGAGCGCCTCCGCCATGCTGGCCTCGCTCACGGAGGCGTCGGGCGGGGACGTGGAACGGGCGCTGGCGCTGGCCCGGGAGTCCGCGGACCACGCGGAGGTCGACGGCGACCAGCTGTACCTCTCCCTGGCCCTCGCGGCCCTCGGCTACGCCCAGTTGGTGGCCGGGGACGCGCAGGCGGCGGTCCGTTCGCTGCGCCGCGTGCGGGAGTTGGAGCACGGCATGGGCGTCAACGACCCGGCGCGGGGCCGCTGGCAGGGCGACCTCGCCGAGGCGCTGGTGCGGATCGGTGAGCCCGGCGAGGCACAGGAGCTGATCAACGTCACCCGGGTGCACGCGCTGCGGCTGAACCGGGCGAGCGTGCTGGCGGTGCTCGACCGCGCGGAGGCGCTGGTGCGGGCGGCGCGCGGTGAACACCAGGCCGCGCAGACGCAGTTGACGTCGGCTCAGGAGCGGCTCGCCAAGCTGGGGTTCGGTCTGGAGGAGGCGCGGGCGGCCTTCGCGCTGGCCCGGCTGCGTTCCCGGGGCGAAGGGCCGGGCGGGTACGAGGAGGCCGCCCGGCTGTTCCGGCGCTGCCGGGCGCTGCCGTGGCTGCGGCAGGTGGAGCGAGCGGTGGCCGCGGGGCCGGCGGAGGCGGATCCGGTACCGGCCTCCCCTCCGGCGGTGCTGGACGGACTCGCCTCGATGGAGCGTCAGGTCGCCGCGCTGGTCATGGAGGGCGCCACCAACCGGGAGATCGCCGGGCGCCTGTTCATCAGCGTGAAGACCGTCGAGGCGACGCTCACCCGGGTCTACCGGAAGCTGGGCATCCGCTCCCGCGTCGACATCGTCCGCCTGGCAGCGGGCCGCCGGACACCGTAACGCCGGTTCTCGTCATGCGGGGGACCGAGGGTTATCCCTGCCCCAACTCCCTTAGGGGGTTCCCTCATTGGGGAGCCGACGCCACCGGTCGTAGCGTGAACGCGTGCCGCTCGCCGGACACACGGAGGCCGCAGCCCTCGTGCTCGGCCCCCGCCCGCGCGACCCCCCACCGGCAACCCCGAGGAGACCCATGTCCGGGCTCACCCGCGCAAGACAGGCCGCCGCCTCCCTCGCTGCCGCCGCCGCAGCCGCCGCGACCGCGCTGATCGCCGCCCCCTCCGCCGTCGCCGCCCCCCAGCCGATCGTCGGCGGGACGACGACCACGACGTCCTCGTACCCGTTCATGATGCAGATCACCGACGCCTCGCAGGACCAGTTCTGCGGCGGCACCCTCGTCTCCCCCACCAAGGTGGTCACGGCCGCGCACTGCATGGTCGGCGAGAGCACGAGCAGTGTGCGCGTGGTCGGCGGGCGCACCTACCTCAACGGCAGCGACGGCACGGTCGCCAGGGTGAGCAGGATCTGGATCCACCCGGACTACCGGAGGGTCACCCGCGGCGACGACGTGGCCGTGCTGACCCTGTCGGCGCCCATGCCGTACGCCACGGCGCCGTACGTCTCCGCCTCGGACACCTCGGTGTACGCGGCCGGCACCACCGCCCGCATCCTCGGCTGGGGCACCACGTCGTCCGGCGGTACCTCCTCCAACCAGCTGCGCACCGCCACCGTCCCGACGGTGTCCGACTCCAGCTGCGCCGGCTCGTACCGCAACCGGTTCGTGCAGAGCGACATGGTGTGCGCCGGGTTCACCGCAGGCGGCGTCGACACCTGCCAGGGCGACAGCGGCGGGCCGCTGCTGATCGGCGGCCGGCTGGCGGGCATCACCTCCTGGGGCGACGGCTGCGCGGCGGCCGGCTACCCCGGCGTCTACACCCGGCTGACCACGTTCTCCGACGAGGTGAGAGCCCAGGTCGGCGGCTGAGCCGCCCCATGAGTTCCTGAGGTGACCCTCAGGCGCTGAACCAGGGGGCGTTGCGGGCTTCCACGAGCAGCCCGCAACGCCCCCTCTCCATGCCCGGGTTCATCCGCGCACCGTCCCGAAGCGGATGTCGTACGCCGTCTCCGGGTGCATCACCTTCAGCATCCGCTCCCCCTCCGCGGCGACCTCCTCCCGCTGCCCGCGGCCGAGCCGGCCGAACGGCTCGATGACGAGGGCGTCCTCGTCCAGCCGCCACAGACCGGCCAGGAATCCGTCGACGAGGAAGGTGCGGTAGGCGATGTTGCCCTGCCAGCTGCGGCCCCGGAACTCGGGCGGGACGACGCGGGTGCGGTCGGCGTGGGACAGGAGCAGGTTGTCGAACTCGGGCAGGAAGCGGGGCGGGGCCGGGGTGCCGGCGTCGGGCCGGGGTGCGTCCGGGAGGTCGAACAGCTCGGTGCCGGCCTCGTCCCGGAAGGTGACGAGCCGGGGACGCAGACGCTCGAAGGCCTCCCGCAGCCGGGTCAGTCCGGCCCAGGTCTGCATGTCCTTGACGGAGGCGGGGCCGAAGGCGGCGAGGTAGCGCAGCACGGTCTCGTCGGGGGTCGTCGGGGACGGCTCCGCGGGGCGTCCCAGCCAGTGCTGGGCGGTGGTGAGCACGACCTGCCCGCTGCGGCCCCACAGTCCACGCGGGGTGATCTGCACGAGGGGCAGCTTGCAGCGGGCGGCGACGGCGAGGGCTCCCGGGTCGGCGTCCGGCCACTCCTTCAGCAGCTCCTCGCGCAGCTGCTTCATCGTGCGCGGCTCGGCCTCGACGAGGTCACGGGCGAGGGCCGCGAGCCGGTCCAGGTCGACGCCGGTGAGCCCGGTGCGGAACTGGGTCAGCTCCCGGTCCCGGGCGGGCTGCACCAGCGGCCGCAGCGTGAGGCAGTCGTGGGCGGTGTGGGTGTGGATGGTCGAGCGCATGGTGACGATGCGGACGACCTCACGGTCGGCCATCGGCCGGGACAGCGCCTCGGGCGTGAAGCCGTCGAGGCGGGCGGCGAGCGCGTAGTACGGCGGCTTGACGTTCTGCGCCTGGAGACCGAGCAGGTGCCGGACCGCGTCCTGCGCGGACATCGGTGACCGGCGCAGCAGCAGTTGCCGTTCGAGCGTGGCCCGGTTGAGTGCCCGGGTGCCGAGCTTCGTCGTCGTCATGCCTGCACGCTAGCGGCCGTTGCGGTCAGGTTCCGTCCGCGATGCTGTCGCGACGGTGGCGGCGGTTCGTGGTGACGGGGTCGCGTATGACCCTTCCGATAGGCAGGAAAAGAATGCCGCGCACACCCATGTGAGCACCTTCCCGAATACCTGCGCATATTCGGGACATCCCTCGGAGGCGTGTAACACCGCGACGGCCGGACAGCGCTGAGTTCTATGAGCGGCCCGCCCTGCGGCCCGCATACGCGACGACAGAGGGAAATTCCATGAGTCATATCGACCCGACACCAGGGCAGTACCCACCTGACCCGCATGCGCACGCCCCCTACCAGCGGGAGCCCCGCCGGACCGATGGCGCCCGCAGGGCCGCTCTCACCATCCAGACCGTCGCCGACATCGCGGCCGGCTTTCTGATCCTGTGGATTCTTCTCCATCTCCTCGACGCCAACGAGGCGAATGTCTTCGTCGAATTCGTGCACGGTTCGGCTGAATTGCTGTCCTGGTGGTCACAGGACATTTTCACCATGGACACGGAAGGCCTTCGGGTTCTCCTCAATCATGGTCTGCCTGCCCTCGTCTACCTGGCGGTCGGCCATGGCGTCGCCGCGCGCCTGAACCGCGCATGACCGGCGAAGGAGCAGCCCCCATGACGTCCTCTCCCCCCACCGGCGATCACCTGCCGGTCTACGACGGCCTGGTGCGCGAGCGCGGTGACGTCGTGGCCGAGGCGCGCGAGGTGGCCGAGCGCGCACAGCACCAGGCACGACAGGCGCTGACCGGCCACCCCGGCGTGCGACGGGAGCCACCGGCGCGGCCCCGCACGCACTGACGCTCCGGGCCGATTGCTTTCCGCCGGAGCGGGGCACTCGGTGGCACTGTGTACGAACGAGAGAGCTCGGGACCGCGAAAAGTCCTGTTGACCGGGTGGTTCAGCTTCCGCGACGGGGAGGCGACCGCCGGGGACGTGCTGGCGCTGCGCCGGGTGGAGGAGGTGCTGCGGGCGTCCGGGACGCCGTACGACGTCGTGTGGAGCCCCGGCTTCCTGCCGGACGCCCTGCACCTCGACAGCGTGCGGCCCGGCGACTACACCCATCTGGTATTCGTGTGCGGGCCGCTGCACGGGCCCCAGGTCGAGGAGCTGCACCGGCGCTTCGCCCACTGTGTGCGGATCGCCGTGGGAACGTCGGTGATCGACCCGGACGACGCCGCCGCGACGGGTTTCCACCGTGTACTGGCGCGGGACGCGCCGGGCCGCGAGCCCTCCGAGGACCTGGCGGCCCGTGCCCCGGCCGTGCCCGCGCGGCCCGTGGTCGGGGTGATCCTCACCCACGGACAGCTGGAGTACGGGGAGCAGCGGCGGCACGGTCAGGTCGCGGACCGGGTGACGCGCTGGCTGGCCGGCAAGGACTGTGCCCGGCTGGAGCTGGAGACCCGGCTGGACACCCGGGACTGGCATCTGAGCGCGACGCCCGCGCAGGTGCAGTCGGTGCTGGCCCGCCTCGACCTCGTCGTCACCGACCGGCTGCACGGGCTGGTGCTCGCCCTGCGGGTGGGCACGCCGGTGCTGGCGGTGGACCCGGTGGCGGGCGGCGCCAAGGTGAGCGCGCAGGCCCGTGCCTGCGGCTGGCCCGCGCTGCTGTCCGCGGAGCAGCTGGACGAGCGGCGGCTGGAACGGTGGTGGGACTGGTGTCTGACCTCGGGCCGGGTGGCCGCACGGCAGGTCCGCGACGCGTTCCGGGACGGCAGGGTGCCGGACGGCGCGGACCGGCTGATGGAGGTCCTCGCGCCCCGCGCCACCGCCGGTTAGCCGGGGGGTTGTCCGGGCACTCGGGGGTCCTCGCGTCCCCCGTCCGCGCGGTCGTCCTCGGAGGAGAAACGTGTCCATCGGTCGGCTCCCCGAACACGAACAGCACATCCTCGACGAGATCGAGCGGACGCTGCGCCGCGACCGCCGGCTGAACCGGCGGCTGCGCACGCTGAAGGTGCGCCGGGGCCCCGACCTCACCCGTCCGCTGACGCGCGTGGCGGCCTACCGGCCGCACGGGTGGACGGTGGCCGCGTTCCTCGCGGTGTCCCTCACGCTGATGGTCACCGGCATCGTCACCTCGGCCCCGTGGGCGATCTGGGCGTTCGCCGCGGTGTGGCCGGTCACGCTGTTCGCGGCGTTCCGGCTGCTGTGCCGGTGGTCCGGCGGCTGAGCGTCTGCCGTCGCGCGGCGGCGGGGACCGGTGCCGTCGAGGACGTGATGGTCATGCCCGAACCCGCCGGCAGGAATACGTCGTTCGCCGGGCCCGGCCCCGCGAGGACGCCAAAGGATCCGGGGTCTCCGGCCAGGAGACCGGCGCCGCCGCCGACGAGGAGTCGCAGAAAGGCGAGGGACGGCGCAGCCGCGGCCCGCGCACCGAAGCACGGACGCGGACCGAAGGGGGAGCGCCCGGGCGGCACGGACTGAGCGCGGACGCGGATCAGCCGGTGTAGCGGCGCGCCGTGGACGTGCGCTGGGCGGGTTCCAGCAGACGCAGCCGGGACTCCACCTCGTGGGGCAGGACTCGGCGTTCGCGCAGGACCCAGGGCAGGGCGGCCGCCGCTTCGGCGAAGGCGAGCAGGGAGACGGTGTCGCGCGGGACGGTGCGGGCCAGGTTCAGGGTGCGGCGCAGGGCGGGGCCGGCCGGGCGGCGCAGCCAGGTGAACCACAGGGTGTTGCGGATGCCGTGCCTGCGGCGCAGCGTCGGGTCCCGGGTCGTCGAAGCCTGGTGGTGAACCGTCAGGTGGTCGGCGTAGGTGAGCCACCAGCCGTCGGCCGCGAGGTCGGCGGCGAGCAGTTCCTCCTCGCCGCCGAGCCAGAGCCGGGGGTGGAAACCGCCCGCCGTGCGGAAGGCGTCGGTGCGCAGGACGGTGGCGGCGGCCAGGAACGAGCCGAGGGCCGGTCCGGGCAGCCAGGACGGGCCGGGCAGGGGGGAGTCGCGCAGTTCGCGGACGATCGGGTCCTCGGTGCCGTCCGGCTCGACGACGATCCGCGCGGTGACCGAGCCGAGCGCCGGGTGCCGGTCCAGCAGGTCCGCGGCGCCGGCCACGGAGCCGGGCGACCACCATGAGTCGTCGTCGCAGAACGCGACGTACGGCGTACGGACCTCGCGTACGGCCAGGTTGCGGCCGACAGCGCCGAGGTTGCGGCCGGGGCGCAGCAGCCGGACGTCGGGATGGTGGCGGGCCACGGCCTCCGCCGTGCCGTCGGTGGAGCCGTTGTCGGTGACGATCACGCGTGGCCGCTCCGGGAGCGCGGCGAGGCGGCGGAGGGTGCGCAGCAGTTCGGGGCGCCGGTTGTGGGTGATGACCACGACGGTGGCACGGGGGTCGGTCATGTGGCGGTCCCCTCCAGCAGCCGGGCGGCCCTCTCCACCTGCGGCGGCAGGGGCCTGCGGTGGCGCAGGGCGGCCGGCAGCCGGACGAGGGCCTCGCGCAGGGCGCGCCGTGCCTGGTGGTCGACCCGGGCCTCGGCGGCGAGGGCGCGGGTGCGGGCGAGGGCGTACGGGACGGGGCGGCGCAGCCACGCGGTCAGCACGGCGTTGCGGTGCTGGAGGGCCGGGCGGCCGGTGCGGGGTACGGGGGCCGGGTGGTGGTGGGCGACGACGTCGGGGCAGTGGGTGACGCCCCAGCCGCGCGCGGCGAGGTCGTAGGCGAGCAGGGTCTCCTCGCCGCCGAAGAACAGCAGCCGGTGGAAGCCGCCGACGTCGAGGTAGGCGCGGCGGCGGACGACCGCTCCGCAGGCGAGGAAGCCCAGCACCTGGGTGCCGGGGAGGTCGGTGGCCGGTCCGAGCGGGGAGCCGGCCAGGACGTCGTTGAGCGGGTCGGGCTCGGCGGCCGGGCCGACGAGGGTGCGGGCGGCGATCAGACCGAGCCGGGGATGGGCGTCGAACAGGTCGGCCGCCCGGCCGAGGGCGCCGGGCGCCCACCAGGAGTCGTCGTCGCTGAACGCCACGTACGGGGTGCCGAGGGCGCGGGCTCCGTGGTTGCGGGCGAGGGCGCCGTGGTTGACGGGGAGGGCCAGCACCCGCACTTCGGGGAAGTCGCGGGCGATCATGGCGCGGGTGCCGTCGGTGGAGGCGTTGTCGGCGACGAGAATGTCCGGCCGCTCGGGCAGCTCCAGCAGGTGCCGGAGGGTGACGGGAAGCCGCTCGCACCGGTTCCGGGTGGCGATGACGACACCGAGGGGACGGTGTCCTGGGACGGGAACGCTCATTGCCGGCTCACCTCCGCCGCCACGGCCGGCAACGGGCCGGGCAGACGGTCTCTTTCGCCCCCGCCGCCCTTTCCCGTCCCGGCCCTGGGGGGCGGCGCCCCCAGACCCCCCTTCGGCCCTTCGGGCCTCGTCCTCAAGCGCCGGACGGGCTCACTTCCAGCCCCTCCGGCGTTCGAGGAGCGGGGGTCCGGGGGCAGCGCCCCCGGGTCGGGACGGGAAAGGGCGGCGGGGGCGAGCGCCACGCGGCGGACGACGGCGTCCCTCATCGCGCGCTCACCCCCGACGCCGGCCGCGGGCCGGAGGGGAGGCGGGTCAGGGCGTCCAGGACCTCCGCCGGGGTGATGCGCAGAAGGGCCGGGTCGGGGCGGTGGCCGTGGGGGTCGCCGGGCGGGCCGTGCCACAGGGCGATGTGACGCGGGTGCGGGGGCGGACCCCAGCGGTCGGGCGGGACCGGGCCGAAGAGGGTGACGGTCGGGGTGGCGTGGGCGACGGCGAGGTGGGCGATGCCGGTGTCGCCGCTGACGACGGCCTGGGCGTCCGCGACCAGGGCGGCGAGCCGGTCGAAGGGGAGGCCCCCGGCGAGGACGTCGGTGCCGGGCATCCCGGCCTGGGCGGCGAGGCGGGCCACCAGGTCGCCCTCGTCCGCTCCGCCCGTGATCACGACCCGCCGGCCCTGCGCGCGCAGCGCGGTCGCGACGGCCGCGTACCGCTCGGTGGGCCAGCAGCGGGCGGGGGCTCCCGCACCGGGGTGCAGGACGACGGCGCCGGGGGCGGGGGACGGGGCCGTGGGGCGGGGCAGCAGCAGGTCCGTGGGGTCGGCGTCGATGCCGTACGAGCGGAGCAGCCGGCACCAGCGGTCCCGTTCGTGTTCCTCCGCGTACCAGGGCGGGCCCTCGATCCCGGGGGTGCCGGGGTGTGCGAAGGCCAGCAGGCGCAGGGGGCGCAGGGACTGCAGCAGTCGGTGGCTGGGGGGTCCGTTGCCGTGCAGGTCCACCGCGACGTCCGGGGGCGGGCCGGTCCAGTCGAGGGTGCGCGGCACCGCGCGGGAGGGTGCGGAGGCGGGCAGCAGCCGGTCGACGGCGCCGGTGGCCACGGCGACCGGCGCGAGCTCCGCGGGCGCGGCGAGCACGAGCTCGTGGCCGGGGAAGGCCCGGCGCAGCGCCCGCAGGGCGGGAACCCCGGCGAGCAGGTCCCCCAGGCCGAGGGCGCGCAGCACGAGCAGACGGGGCCGGTGGCTCACCGGACGACCTCCACGAGCTTGTCGACGGCGGCGACGACGTCGTACGCGGTGACCTCCTCCAGGCACGGGTGGCCGGGGACGGGACACTGCCGGGCCCTGGTGCCGGCGCAGGGTGCCTGCTGGTCGCCCAGCAGCAGGTACGGAACGCCGTACGGCCGCCACCGCTCGGCGGGTACGACCGGCGCGAACAGGGAGACGACCGGGGTGCCGACGGCGGCCGCCAGATGGGCGGGGCCGGTGTTGCCGGTGACCACGCAGTCGGCGCCGGCGAGGACGCCGGAGAGCTGCGCGGCGTCGGTGCGGCCGCCGAGGTCGACGGCCCGGCCGCCGGCGACGTACGCGGTCAGGTCCCGCTCCCCCGCGCCGCCGGTGACCACCACCCTGCGCCCGGCCGCGGTGAGCTCGCGGACCGCCTGGGCGCACCGGCCGGGGCTCCAGGCACGGGCGGGCACGCTGGCGCCCGGGTGGACGACGACGTATCCGCCGGGCCCGGTCAGCGCCTCGGCCGCGGGCGGTGCGAGGACCCGCAGCCGTCCGTCGTCGGGCCGGGGGAAACCGGCGGCCTCGGCGAGGTCGAGCGCGGCCTCGGCCTCGTGGGCGTGCGGTGCGCGGTGGTGGCGTACGTCGAGGAGGGAGCCCGGGTGGTCCTCGCTGTCGGCGGCGATGAAGCGGACCCCGGCCAGGCGCAGCAGCAGGGCGGTGGGCAGGGCGGACTGGTGGAAGGAGGTGAGGATCAGCGCGGTGTCCGCGTCGACGGCGTCCACGAGCCGTTCGATCTCCTCGCGGCTGACCTCGGGCGGCTGGAACCCGGTCCAGGGCGAGTCCCACACGAGCACCTCGTCCACGCCCAGCAGCAGCCGCGCCGCGGGCGCCCCGTGCGGCCCGCACAGCAGCGTGACGCGGTCGGCCCGGGCCGCGACGGCCCGGACGGCGGGCCCCGCGAGGAGCACGTCGCCGAAGCTGTCGAGCCGGCTGACCAGGGCCTTCACGCATGCCTCCGCCGCACGGGCCGGCCGGTGTCGTACGCGGGCGGGGTGGTCGGGGGAAGGTCCCGGGCCGGGGTGTCGAGGACGAGGCGTACCGCCGTGGGCAGGTCCGGGGCCACGCAGGGGGCCGCGGCCGTTTCCTCGGGGCGGGTCCGGGGGGTGGGGACGAGGATGCCGTGGGCGCCGGCGCGGCGCGCGGCTTCCATGTCGGCGCCGATGTCGCCGATGACGACGCAGTCGGCGGGGCTGGTGCAGATGCGGCCGGCGGCCCACAGGATCATGCCGGGCCGGGGTTTGCGGCAGTGGCAGCCGTCGTCGGGGCCGTGCGGGCACAGGGCCCACACGTCGAAGGGGCCGAGGAGTTCCTCGACGCGCCGGTTGACGCGGCGGGCGTCGGCCTCGGTGAGCAGCCCGCGCGCGATGCCGGACTGGTTGGTGACGACGCCGGTGCGGATACCGCGTGCGCGCAGTGCGGCGAGCGCCTCACGGGCGCCCTCGACGGGCCGTACGCGTGCCGGATCGGCGTTGTACGGGACGTCGTGGACCAGCGTTCCGTCGCGGTCGAACAGCACCGCCCGCACCGGGCTCACCGGGCCGTCTCCTGCCAGGCGGGGGCGTTGCGGTGGCGCCAGGCGCCGGCCAGCCGGTGCCAGGTCGCGGCGGGCGGGATGACGACGCTGGTGGCCAGCATGGTCGTCACCTCCTCGCGGGTGCGCGGCCCGGGGACGATGCGGGACCGCGCGAACTCGGCGGTCCCCGCGGCCCAGCCGAGCGCGCAGACGCCGGCCGCCCGGCGATGCCCGGTGGCGCCGAGGACGCAGGCGGCGGCCCCGGCGGCGGTGATCGCGGCGTGCCGGCGGATCCGGCCGCGCGGTGCGACCGCCTTGTCCCACCAGTCCGGGCCGTGCAGCCGCCGCATCAGGGCGTCGTCGGCGTGGCCGCGCTGCCGGCTCAGGGACGCCCAGCGGGAGGCGGGGCGCACGGGGTGCAGGGTGGTGCGGTGGCCCCGGCGGATGCGCCAGCCGGCGTCGAGGAGGCGCAGCGCGAGGTCGGCGTCCTCGCGGTAGGGGCGGCGGAAGCGTTCGTCGAAGCCGCCCACCTGTTTCAGCGCTTCGGTGCGGTAGGCCATGTCGGCGGTGATCCAGCGGGCCCGGGAGAGCCCGGCCGTGCCGCGCTCCCAGTCGTTGGGGCGGCGCCCCTCGGGCAGCGGCACGCTGATGACACCCTGGACGCCGGCCGTGTCGGGGGACGCCTCCTTCAGGTCCCGCACGAGCTCCGCGCACCAGTGCGGGCCCACCTGGACGTCGTCGTCGAGGAACGCGACCCAGGGCGCGGTGACCGCGCGCACGCCGGTGTTGCGCGCGGCGGCGGGTCCGTGGCCCCCGCCGGCCCTGACGGTGGTGCGTCCGCGCAGGTCGCCCAGGACGCTGAGCGCGTGGCCCATCGCGTCGGGGCCGGGCGGGACCTCGGGCCGGTCGTCGACGAGGACTATCTCGTCGGGGCGCGGTCCGTTCGCCGCGGCGAGGGCGGCGAGGCAGTCGGCGAGGGTGTCCCGCACCAGGGTGGGGATCACGACGGCGTACGACGTCATCCGAACGCCCTCGCGCGGGCTCTGGTACCGGGGATGCGCATCGGGGCTGTACTCCGTCCCTGTGAGGCGTGCGGGTGCTACCGGGACGCGGGTGCCGCATTCGCGGTTGCCTCAAACACTTGGACACAGCTTGTCCCAAACGACCGATTGGGGCACTTTCCCGCGTCGGTTCAGGTCACGCCCGCCGGGCGCGGGTGACAACCCTCACACCTCGGCGACGCCTCGGCCGCGGGCATGCGAGACGGACTATGCATTGCGTGTATAAACGCTATGTATAGTCCGCCCATGCCTTCTCTGACCAGGAAGATGAAAAGATCGGGGACCGCGTTCCGCGCGGTGGCGGCCGTGGCCGCGGCCACGGCTGTGACGCTGGCGCTGACCGGTTGCACGCGACTGGAGACGACCGCTCCCAGCACCGCCCGGAACACCGACGTCCAGGCCCGCTTCGGCACCGTCGACTGCCGCGAGGCCAAGTGCATCGCACTCACGTTCGACGCAGGCCCCAGCGAGCACTCCGCGCGGCTGCTGGACATCCTCGAGGAGGAGCAGGTTCCGGCGACCTTCTTCCTGCTGGGCAAGCGGCACATCGACACGTACCCGGAGCTCGTGAAGCGGATGGCCGACGAGGGGCACGAGGTGGCGGGCCACACATGGACCCACCGCAACCTGACGGACCTGGAGCCGGACGAGATACGCGAGGAACTCGAACGCCCCAACGAGGAGATAGAACGCCTCACCGGCCGCCGTCCCACCCTGATGCGCCCGCCCCAGGGCCGTACGGACGACACCGTGCACCGGATCAGCCGCGAACTGGGCCTGTCGGAGATCCTCTGGAGCGTGACGGCGAAGGACTACCGAACCACCGACTCGGACCTCATCACCCGCCGCGTCCTCGCCCAGGCCTCCCGCGACGGCATCATCCTGCTCCACGACCTCTACGACGGGACCGTCCCCGCCGTGCCCGGCATCATCGACGCCCTGAAGAAGCGGGGCTACGTCTTCGTGACGGTCCCCCAGCTCCTCGCCCCGGGGAAGGCGGAGCCCGGGACGGTGTACCGGTGAGCGGGAGCCGGTACCGGAAGGCCCGGCGATGGGCCGTCCGGGTGACCCGGGACCGGCCGTGCCGCCGGGCGGCCGGGGTTTCCTAGGATTCCCCCGTGGCCACCTTCCAGTTCCAGCGCACGGCGCCCCTCCCCCTCGACGAGGCCTGGCGGCGGCTCACCACGTGGCCCCGCCACGGCGAGGTGGTCCCGCTGACCCGGATCACGGTGACCACTCCCCCGCCCACCGGCGCGGGCACCGCGATCGTCGCCCGCACCGGCCTCGGACCGCTCTCCTTCGACGACCCGATGGAAGTGACGGTGTGGCAGCCACCCGCGGGGGACGCCCCGGGGCTGTGCCGGCTGGAGAAGCGGGGCCGCGTCGTCAGGGGCTGGGCGGAGATCGAGGTGCGGCAGGGGCCGGGCGGCCGGGCGCGGGTGGTCTGGCGGGAGGAGATCCGGGTCCGCTTCCTGCCCGCCCCCGCCGACGCGCTCCTGGCGCGGGCCGGACGCCATGTGTTCGGACGGGCGGTCAACCGCCTGCTCCGGTGGGCCTGAGGCCTCGGACCGGGCCTCAGGCCACGGATCCGATCCGGCCGGTGGGCGCGGCCGTGCCGTCGTGGTGGATCGGGGTGTGGGCGCCGGTGAGGGACACTCCGCTGCCGCCGCGCCGGTTCGCGACGATCTCCGCCGCGATGGACAGGGCCGTCTCCTCCGGCGTACGGGCGCCCAGGTCCAGGCCGATGGGGGACCTCAGGCGGGCGAGCTCCAGATCGCTCACGCCGGCTTCGCGCAGCCGGGCGTTGCGGTCCAGGTGGGTGCGGCGCGAGCCCATCGCGCCGACGTAGGCCACCGGGAGGCGCAGCGCGAGTTCCAGCAGCGGTACGTCGAACTTCGCGTCGTGGGTCAGGACGCACAGGACCGTACGGGCGTCGACGGAGGTGCGTTCCAGGTAGGTGCGGGGCCACTCGACGACTATCTCGTCCGCCTCCGGGAAGCGGGCCCTCGTCGCGAACACGGGACGCGCGTCGCACACCGTGACGTGGTGGCCGAGGAACTTGCCGACCCGCACCAGCGCCGAGGCGAAGTCGATCGCGCCGAAGACGATCATCCGGGGCGGGGGGACCGAGGACTCGATCAGCAGCGTGAGCGGTGCTCCGCAACGCGAGCCCTGCTCACCGATATCCAGCGTGCCCGTGCGGCCGGCGTCCAGGAAGGCACCCGCCTCGGCGGCGACCGTGCGGTCGAGTTCCGGGTGGGCGCCGAAGCCGCCCTCGTGCGACCCGTCCGGGCGGACGGTCAGCGCGCGGCCCAGCAGCTCCGCCGGACCGCTCACGATCCGCGCCACCGCCGTCGCATCCCCTCGCGCGGCGGTGGTGAGCGCGGATGCGAGCACCGGGCGGGCGGGATCCGCCGCCCGCACCGGTGTGACCAGGATGTCGATGATTCCGCCGCAGGTCAGACCGACGGCGAAGGCGTCCTCGTCGCTGTAGCCGAAGCGCTCCAGGACGGTTTCGCCGTCCCTCAGCGCCTGCTCGCACAGCTCGTACACCGCGCCCTCCACGCAACCGCCGGAAACCGAGCCGATCGCCGCGCCGTCGGTGTCCACCGCGAGCGCGGCGCCGGGCTGTCGGGGCGCGCTGCCGCCGACCGCCACCACGGTGGCGACCGCGAAGTCACGGCCCTGCTCGACCCACCGGTTGAGCTCCTCGGCGATGTCCAGCATCTCTCTGTCTCCTCAACTGCGGTTGCGGGGAAGGTGCGGGCGGCTAGTGCACGCCCAGCCAGCTCTCGATCGGGGCGAGGGCGAAGTAGACGACGAAGATCAGCGTCAGGCCCCACATGAAGGCACCGATCTCCCGGGCCCTGCCCTCGGCGGTCTTGATGGCCACGTAGGAGATGACTCCGGCGGCCACGCCCGCGGTGATGGAGTAGGTGAACGGCATGATCACCACGGTCAGGAACACCGGGATCGCGGTGGCCCGGTCGGCCCAGTCGACATGGCGGGCGTTCATCATCATCATCGCACCGATGACCACCAGGGCCGCGGCGGCGACCTCGCCCGGCACGATCGCCGTGAGCGGGGTGAAGAAGAGGCAGGCGGCGAAGAAGAGTCCGGTGACGACGGAGGACAGACCGGTCCGGGCCCCTTCGCCGACACCGGTCGCCGACTCGACGAACACCGTCTGGCCGGAGGCACCGGAGACACCGCCGATCGCACCGCCGGCGCCGTCGATGAACAGCGCCTTGGACAGGCCCGGCATCCGGCCCTTGTCGTCGGCGAGCTTCGCCTCGGTGCCGACGCCGATGATCGTCGCCATGGCGTCGAAGAAGCCCGCGAGGACCAGCGTGAAGACGATCATGCCGACGGTCATCGCGCCGACCTCGCCCCAGCCGCCGAACTCGACGTCCCCGAAGACGGAGAAGTCGGGCATCGACACCGCGCTGCCGTGCAGTTCGGGCGCGCCGCTCGCCCACTGCTTCGGGTCGACGACCCCGAACGCGTTGAGGGTGACCGCGAGCAGGGTGCCGCCGACGATGCCGATCAGGATGGCACCGGGGACGCGGCGCGCCTGGAGCATGAAGATGGCGAGGAGGGTGACGGCGAACAGCAGCACCGGCCAGCCGGCCAGCTCGCCCGCCGGACCCAGGGTGACCGGGGTGGCCTTGCCCTGGTGCACGAAGCCGGCCTTGTAGAAGCCGATCAGGGCGACGAACAGGCCGATGCCCATGGTGATCGCGTGCTTGAGCGCGAGCGGGATCGCATTCATGATCAGCTCGCGCAGGCCGGTGACGACGAGCAGCATGATGACCACGCCGTACATCACGCACATGCCCATGGCCTGCGGCCAGGTCATCTCCGGCGCCACCTGCGAGGCGAGGACGCCGGAGACGGAGAGACCGGCGGCGAGGGCGAGCGGCACCTTGCCGAAGAACCCCATCAGCAGGGTGCTGAGGGCCGCGGCGAAGGCGGTGGCCGTGATCAGGGCGGTGCGGCCGAGGGTGTTCCCGGCGGCGTCCTGGCCGGACAGGATCAGGGGGTTGAGCAGGAGGATGTACGCCATCGCCATGAAGGTGGTGACGCCGCCGCGCACTTCGCGTGCGACGGTGGATCCTCGGTGCGTGATGTGGAAGTACCGGTCGAGCCAGGACCGGCCGGCCGGGACGCGGGTTCCCGCGCCCGCGTCGTGGGCGGTGGTCGCCGGCTTGAGGGACTGCTGGGTCATGTGGGCCTACTCCCAAGGTTCATAGGGGCACCCGGACGCTGCCGCTGGGGGCGGGGTCGGGATTTGGGAGGTGCCAGACCCGGGGGACGGCCCGGTACTGCACCTTGATGTGGGGACCGGTGCCGGGGGTGACCGTGGGGTGCTGGCCGCCTGCCCGGCGCCGGGTGCTGCTGCGCCCACCCGTGCCGCCCTGCGGCACGGGTGGGCGCAGCAGCAGCCGTGTTGCCAGGTGCCGCACGCTGCCCGCAGCCTGCGGCACAGGGGTTACATCGTCCCGGTGAGGTGTTCCGGGCGGACCGGGGTTTTGGTCAGGGGGAGGCCTGTGGCGTCGCGGATGGCTGCCAGGACCGCCGGGGTGGAGGACAGGGTGGGCGCCTCGCCGATGCCGCGCAGACCGTAGGGGGCGTGGTCGTCGGCGAGTTCGAGCACGTCGACGGGGATGGTCGGCGTGTCGAGGATGGTGGGGATGAGGTAGTCCGTGAAGGACGGGTTGCGTACCTTCGCGGTCTTCGGGTCGACGACGATCTCCTCCATGACCGCCACGCCCAGGCCCTGGGTGGTACCACCCTGGATCTGGCCGATCACGGACAGCGGGTTGAGCGCCTTGCCGACGTCCTGCGCGCAGGCCAGTTCGATGACCTTCACCAGGCCGAGTTCGGCGTCGACCTCGACGACGGCGCGGTGTGCGGCGAAGGAGTACTGGACGTGGCCGTTGCCCTGGCCGGTGCGCAGGTCGAAGGGCTCGGTCGGGCGGTGCCGCCACTCCTCCTCGACCTCCACGGCCTCGTCGCCGAGGACGTCCACCAGGTCGGCGAGGACCTCGCCGCCGTCGGTGACGACCTTGCCGCCCTCCAGCAGGAGTTCGGCGGTGGCCCAGGCCGGGTGGTACGAGCCGAACCGGCGCCGGCCGAGTTCCAGCACCTTCTCGCGGACGAGCTCGCAGGCGTTCTTGACCGCGCCGCCGGTGACGTACGTCTGCCGGGAGGCAGAGGTGGACCCCGCGGAGCCGACCTGGGTGTCGGCCGGGTGGATGGTCACCTGGCCGACGCCCAGCTCGGTGCGGGCGATCTGGGCGTGGACGGTGACGCCGCCCTGGCCGACCTCCGCCATCGCGGTGTGCACGGTGGCGACCGGCTCGCCGCCGACCACCTCCATGCGGACCCGGGCGGTGGAGTAGTCGTCGAAGCCCTCCGAGAAGCCGACGTTCTTGATGCCGACCGCGTAGCCCACCCCGCGGACGACGCCTTCGCCGTGCGTGGTGTTGGACAGGCCGCCCGGCAGCTGGCGCACGTCGGCGCCCTCGCTGGACTCCCACTGGCGCTCCGGCGGCATGGGCATGGCCTTGACGCGGCGCAGGAGTTCGGCGACCGGCGCCGGGGAGTCGACGGGCTGCCCGGTGGGCAGCAGCGTGCCCTGCTCCATGGCGTTGAGCCGCCTCAGCTCCACCGGGTCCATGCCGAGCTTCGCCGCCAGCCGGTCCATCTGTGCCTCGTAGGCGAAGCACGCCTGGACCGCGCCGAAGCCGCGCATGGCGCCGCAGGGCGGGTTGTTGGTGTAGAGGGCGATGGCCTCGATCTCGACGTCGTCCACGACGTACGGTCCGACGCCGAGGGAGGAGGCGTTGCCGACCACGGCCGGGGAGGCGGAGGCGTACGCGCCGCCGTCGAGGACGATGCGGCACTTGACGTGGGTCAGTCTGCCGTCCGCCGTGGCGCCGTGCTCGTAGAAGAGCCTGGCCGGGTGGCGGTGGACATGGCCGAAGAACGACTCGAAGCGGTTGTAGACGATCTTGACGGGTTTGCCGGTGCGCAGGGCGAGCAGACAGGCGTGGATCTGCATCGACAGGTCCTCGCGGCCGCCGAAGGCACCGCCGACGCCGGCCAGGGTCATCCGTACCTTGTCCTCGGGCAGTCCGAGGACGGGCGCGATCTGGCGCAGGTCGGAGTGGAGCCACTGGGTGGCGATGTAGAGGTGGACGCCGCCGTCCTCCTCGGGGACCGCGAGCCCGGACTCGGGGCCGAGGAAGGCCTGGTCCTGCATGCCGAAGGTGTACTCGCCCTCGACGATCACGTCGGCCCGCTCCCGGGCCGCGGCGACGTCGCCGCGCACGATGGGCTGGCGGTGGACGACGTTGGGGTGCGGGACGTGGCCGATGTGGTGGTCGTCGCGGTTCTCGTGGACGAGGACCGCGTCCGGGGCGAGGGCGGAGGCCTCGTCGGTGACGACGGGGAGGTCGCGGTACTCGACCTTGATCCTGGCGGCGGCGCGGCGGGCGGTCTCCGGGTGGTCGGCGGCGACGATCGCGACGGGTTCGCCGTGGTGGCGGACCTTGCCGTGGGCGAGGACCGGGGTGTCCTGGATCTCCAGCCCGTAGTGCTTCACCTCGGTCGGCAGATCGTCGTACGTCATCACGGCGTACACGCCCGGGACGGCGAGGGCCTCGCTCGTGTCGATGGACACGATCTCGGCGTGGGCGACCGTGGAGCGCAGGATCTGCCCCCAGAGCATGTCCTCGTGCCACATGTCGGAGGAGTACGCGAACTCGCCGGTGACCTTGAGGGTGCCGTCGGGCCGGAGCGTGGACTCGCCGATGCCGCCCTTGGTCCCCGAGCCCTGCGTGATCTTGGTGGGAACACCGTTCGTCGGCATGCTCAGACCCCCTCGGACTGGCGGGCGGCCGCCAGGCGGACCGCGTCCATGATCTTCTCGTAGCCGGTGCAGCGGCACAGGTTGCCCGACAGTGCCTCGCGGATGTCCGCGTCGCTCGGGTTGGGGTTGCGCTCGAGCATCTCGTCGGCCGCGACCAGCAGACCGGGGGTGCAGAAGCCGCACTGGACGGCGCCGGCGTCGATGAACGCCTGCTGGACCGGGGAGAGCTCGGTGCCCTCGCCGGTCTGCGAGTCGGTGCCCTGGGCCTGCCACCCCTTGGCCTCGTCCAACGAGGTGCCACAGGCGCCGGTGCCGCAGGCCCGCTCCCGGGCGAAGTCCGCCAGGCCCTCCACGGTGACGACCTCACGGCCCTGGACCTGGCCGGCCGCGACGAGACAGGAGCACACGGGAACGCCGTCCAGGCGGACCGTGCACGAGCCGCACTCGCCCTGCTCGCAGGCGTTCTTGGAACCGGGCAGGCCGAGCCGCTCGCGCAGCACGTACAGCAGGGACTCGCCCTCCCAGACGTCGTCGGCTTCCTGGGGGCGTCCGTTGACGGTGAAGTCGATGCGCATTACGCGGCTCCCTCCGTGGTGCGGTGGGCGCCGCGGTACGACTCCCAGGTCCAGGTGAGTGTGCGGCGGGCCATGACACCGACCGCGTGCCGGCGGTAGCTCGCGGTGCCGCGCACGTCGTCGATCGGGTTGCAGGCGGCGGCGCACAGGTCGGCGAACTGCTTGGCGACGGAGGGGGTGATGATCTTCCCGTTGTCCCAGAAGCCGCCCTCTTCCAGCGCCGCGTTCAGGAACTCCTCCGCGGCCTGCGCCCGGACGGGCGTCGGGGCGGCCGAACCGATGCCGGTGCGCACCGTCCGGGTCCGCGGGTGCAGGGCGAGCCCGAAGGCGCACACGGCGATGACCATGGCGTTGCGGGTGCCGACCTTGGAGTACTGCTGGGGGCCGTCGGCCTTCTTGATGTGGACGGCGCGGATCAGCTCGTCGGGCGCCAGCGCGTTGCGCTTCACGCCGGTGTAGAAGGCGTCGATCGGGATGCGCCGCGTGCCGCGCACCGACTCGGCCTCGACCTCGGCGCCGGCGGCGAGCAGCGCGGGGTGGGCGTCGCCGGCCGGGGAGGCGGTGCCCAGGTTGCCGCCGACGCCGCCGCGGTTGCGGATCTGCGGGGAGGCGACCGTGTGGGAGGCGAGGGCGAGCCCCGGCAGCTCGGCGCGCAGGTGTTCCATGATCTTCGAGTACGGGACGGAGGCGCCGAGCCGTACGCTCTCCTCGCCGACCTCCCATTCCTCGAGGTCGCCGATGCGGTTCAGGTCCATGAGGTACTCGGGCCGGCGGTGGTCGAAGTTGATCTCGACCATCACGTCGGTGCCACCCGCAATCGGCACAGCGGCGGGGTGCTCGGCCTTCGCGGCGAGCGCCTCCTCCCAGCTGGCGGGGCGAAGGAAGTCCATGACCGGCTCTCTTCTTCGTCTCGTGGGGCGTACAGATTGAGCCAATCCGTGTGCGGCGGGCCCGGCTCGTTCATGTGCTGTTCACTCGGAGTGAGGCCAGTACACCGCCGGGCGATCCGCTCGGGTCAGTCACGGAAACCATGAAGGAGTTGGCTGGCCAGCAAAGGCATCTTGTAGATTCGTATGAACGGAGGTCGGCTGCAACCTCCCCACTTTCCTCCTGTGACGGAGAACACCGTCCGGGAAACGGCCGACACCGCTGATCAGCCACCCCATGGGCCCTCACCGGAAGATCTCTTCCCGGTCCATCGTAGATATCGAGACAGAGAACGGCGGCGACGAGAATGCGGCTGCGCGCACTGCTGGACACCGACGCGCTGGGCCTGAAGCTGCTCGGCGGCGAGGACGAGCTGGACCGCGGTGTGCGGGGCGTGATGACCACCGACCTCAGGGACCCCAGCCGTTACCTCTCCGGCGGGGAACTGGTGCTCACGGGGCTGGCCTGGCGCCGCGACGCCGCCGACTCCGAGCCGTTCGTACGGATCCTGGTGCAGGCCGGGGTGGCCGCGCTGGCGGCCGGTGAGGCGGAACTGGGCGACGTGCCGGACGACCTGGTCGTCGCCTGCGCGCGGCACCGGCTGCCGTTGTTCGCCGTGCACGAGTCGGTGGCCTTCGCGACCATCACCGAGCACGTGGTGCGGCAGGTCTCGGGCGAGCGCGCCGGGGATCTCGCGGCGGTCGTGGACCGGCACCGGCGGATGATGACGTCGGGTCCGGCGGGCGGCGGACCCGACGTGGTCCTCGACCTGCTCGGCTCCGACCTGGACCTGCGGGCCTGGGTGCTGTCGCCCACCGGCCGGCTGATCGCGGGGTCGAAGGTCGCGGGGCCGCACGGGGCGGAGCCGACACTGCCCGCCGACGTGTGCGCACGGCTCGCCGCGGAGCAGCTGGCGGCCGCCCGCACGGGCAGGCGCGGGCCGCACCGGGTCACGCTGGGCCAGACGACGTACAGCCTCTTCCCGGTGCGCGGCAGCGGGCGTTCCGCGCCGACGGCCCGGGACGTGCGCGAGACGGTGCTGTCGGACTGGCTGCTGGCCGTCGAGGCCGATGCCGGGGACTGGGCCGAGGAGAGGCTGGACCTGCTGCAGGGCGTGACCCAGCTGATCTCCGTCGAGCGGGACCGCCGGGACGCGGCGCGCACGGTCCGGCGCCGGCTCGCCCAGGAGGTGCTGGAGCTTCTGCAGACGGGTGCCGCGCCCGCCGAGACGGCGGCGCGGCTGCGGGTGGCCGCGCCCGTGCTGCTGCCCGGGCTCGGCACCGCGCCGCACTGGCAGGTCGTGGTGGCCCGGGTCGACTGGGACGGCGGGGAGGTCGACGGCGGTCCCGTGGCCCAGGCGCTGTTGGAGGAGATCCTGGTCGACCCGGCGTCGACCGGTCCCGAGCACTCCGACCGCATCGCGGTGGCGCACACCGGCGACGAGGCGATCGCGCTCGTACCGCTGCCCGCGGTGACCGGCGACGACGACACCGCCGGCGCCGGAGTCGTCGCCGACGCGCTGCTCGAAGCCGTGCGCGACCCGCTCTCGGCCGGTCTCGACGGCGACGGCCGGCTCACTCTGGGCGTCTCCGCCGCCGTGCACTCGGCGGAGGGGCTGCGGGGTGCGCTGGAGGAGGCACGGCACGCCCGGCGGGTCGCCGCGGCCCGTCAGGGCCGGGTCTGCGCGGCCGGCCACCAGGAACTCGCCTCGCACGTCCTGCTGCTCCCCTTCGTCCCCGACGACGTGCGGCGGGCGTTCACCGCCCGCCTCCTGGACCCCCTGCGGGACTACGACCGCCGTCACCGCGCGGAGCTGATCCCCACCCTGGAGGCGTTCCTCGACTGCGACGGCTCCTGGACCCGTTGCGCCTCCCGCCTCCACCTGCACGTCAACACGCTGCGCTACCGCGTCGGCCGCATCGAGCAGCTGACGGGGCGTGACCTTTCGCGGCTCGAGGACAAGCTGGACTTTTTCCTGGCACTGCGCATGAGTTGAGCCGAAATGGACCCGTCCGGCCAGTTCGGGTCCGCAGCCCATGACTTTGTGAAATCCTTCACCCACCCTCTTGGCCGGGCCCCGTGGTTCGTGCTGAGATGCGGCCACCACTCAACAGCTCGATGGCGTGCTCGGGGAGGGCAACGTGGCGCATACCGCCATGTCCGGTGACGGAACGACCGCCGATGACGATCCCCTCCAGACGGCGGTGTGGCGACTGCGCTCCCGCGCCTGCTGGGCCGACGCCGCGGCGCTGCTCGCCCCCAACACCCCGGACGCGGCGATGCAGCGGGCGTCGCTACTGGTGGAGCGGTGTGTCTACACCGAGGCGGGGTGGGAGGAGGCCGAGGACGCGCTGCGTACGGCCGAGGCGATGGCGCACAGTGACGAGGAGCGGGGGGCGGCCGCTTGTGAACGCGGGTACTTGGCCTATGCGGCCACCCTGTTCCGGGTGCGCGACCGGGCGGACGAGGCGCGGGCCGCGCTCGGCCGGGCGGCGGCGCTGATCGCTCCGGGGGCGGCGGGCCGGGCGCTGCTGGACTTCCGGCGCGGGCTGATCGCGGAGAACCTCACCCGGTCGCCGCAGGCGGCCCGGGCGGCCTACCGCCGCGCCCACGCGGGCGCCACCGCGCACGCCGATCCGCTGCTGCTGTCCGGCACATGGCGCCACCTCGCCGGACTGGCCCTGCGGGACGGGGAGTTGACGGAGGCCCGGCACGGCTTCGCCGAATCACTGCGCATCAGGGAGGAGTTGGGCTACCTGGTCGGCACGGCTCCGGCCCTGGTCTCCCTGGCGGAGACGGAGACCGGCCCCGAGGCCTCCCGCCTCCGCGAGGAGGCCCGCCGCCTGTTCCGCCTCCTGGGCGGAGTCCCCACCTGGCTGGCGGACCAGCTCTCCCCACCGGACGCAGCAACGGCCTGACAGCCCCTCCGGCGCTCGAGGACGAGGCCCGAAGGGCCGAAAGGGGGGTCCGGGGGCACAGCCCCCGGGGACGATGGGGGCACCTCCCGCTCGAGCGAAGCCGAGCGTGGGGGAGGGACGGGGCGGCGGGGCGCAAAGGCCGGAACAACGCCCCCCTCTCACCCCGCCCCGTTGAAATGCTCCGACACCAACGCCCGCACCACGTCCGAATCCCCCGCGATCAACGCGTCCAGCAGCGCGGTGTGCTCATGCGCGTCAGCGATCAGCTCCGCCCGCCCCCGCCCCCCGGCCGCACCGCCGACCAGCGGCCACTGGGCCCGCCGGTGCAGTTCCTCCGCGATCCCGACCAGTTGCTCGTTCCCGCCGAGGGCGAGCACCGCCCTGTGGAACGCGCGATCGGACTCCGCGTACGTCGCCCGGCACCCGGAGGACGCGGCACGGACCGTCGCCTCGGCGAGCGGACGCAGTTCGGCCCACCGCTCGGCCGGCACCGTGCGCGCCAGCCGCAGCATCACCGGGACCTCGATCAGCGCCCGCACCTCGGCGAGCTCGGCCAGCTCCCGCGCACCCCGCTCGACGACCCGGAACCCCCGGTTGGGCACGACCTCGACCGCGCCCTCGACGGCGAGCTGCTGCATGGCCTCGCGGACGGGCGTCGCGGAGACGCCGAACCGCTCCCCGAGCACGGGTGCGGAGTACACCTCGCCGGGCCGCAGGTCGCCCGTCACCAGCGCGGTGCGCAGGGCGGCGAGGACCTGCCCGCGCACGGAGGACCGCTGGACGCCGGTCCGGGGAGCCGGTACGGCGGGTTCGCCGTGCGTGTGCTCGCCGCGCACGGCGTCGCCCTCGGCCGCACCGGCCCGGCCGCGCGCCCCGTCGCCCGGGCCCGTCGGCTGGGCGGGCACCCGGTAGCGGCCGGGCCCGGCCTGAGCGGCGGCGGCCGCCTCACGTGTCACGGCGGAGCCCTGCGTGCCCTGCTTCACAAGGTCCTCCTGCGGACGTGTCGGTACTTGGGGTCATTACGGCGGGTTGCCACCTGTACGTCAAGCACCATAGGCGCACCGGACACCAGTTCACATCTCGGCGATCTTCGGTAAGGTGAGCCTTACCTTTATTGCCCGGCTCCACGAGACGTGAAGGGGTGGTCCCATGCCTGTGCCCGGTTCGGCCGTCGCGGACGCGTACGCCCGCCTGGCGGAGGCCTTCCCCGCGCTGGCCGTCACCGAACTCGGCGCCGGCGAGGAGGCGCCCCGGGGCGGCGGTTGGGTCGCCGCGTCGGAGCTCGCGGACGCCGGGACCGGCCTGGACGCGTTTCTGGCCTGGGACGACACCCAGGTGCTGCGGGACTACGGTCAGCAGGCCCGCCCGGATGTGCTTGCCGGCTTCGGCCTGCACCGCTACGCCTGGCCCGCCTGCCTGCTGATCACCGTGCCCTGGTTCCTGCACCGCCGGGTGCCGCGCTATCCCGTGACGCATGTCTCGTTCGACCGCACCGCCCCCGGTCTCGCCGTGGGCCGCATGGCCGTACGGCCGGAAGGCTTCGCCTGTCTGCCCGACGACCCGGCCGCCGCACTCCCCGGCGCCCGGGTGGTGCCCGACGAGGAGGCGCTGCGGGCGGAGGTGCGCGCGGCGGTGGCCCAGCACCTCGAACCCGTGCTGGCCGGTTTCGGCCCCCGGATGCGGCGCCGCGGCCGCGCCCTGTGGGGCATGGCGACCGACGAGATCGTCGAGAGCCTGTGGTACGTCGCCCAGCTGCTCGGCGAGGAGGAGCGGGCGATGCGCGAGCTGGAGCTGCTGCTGCCGGGGGCGACCAAGCCGTACGTCGGCGCGGCGGCGTTCCGCCGGCCGGCCGGGCCCGGCGGGGAGCAGGAGCGCGCGACCCGGGAGCGGGTGAGCTGCTGCATGTTCTACACCCTGCGCCCCGCGGACATCTGCGCCACCTGCCCGCGCACCTGCGCCAAGGACGCGGCGACCGCCGGACGGGCCACCACCGTTGCCGCACAGGCGAGTTGACGTCACGTCGGACGCCGGGCACCCCCTTCGGAGCCGTAGGATCATGCGGTCGGTACGCCGCAGAGGTCACAGCTGATTCACAATTTCCTCACCTGTCGCGGGAACTATCCGCGGAACCACTCGTACGGGTAGTCTTATTCGAACTCAACTCCCGCCCCTCATGCGGCAGTTCGAGCAGAACGTCGCCCGGACACCCCCCTCGCACTTCCTTGGCGGCCTCTTGCCCCGAAACCCCCTGAGGGCAGCCGGGATTGGGCCACTATGACGGGCGTTACGCCCTATCCCAATGCAAGGGACCCCTAGATGAGACTGACCGACATATCGCTGAACTGGCTGCTTCCGGGCGCCGTGCTGCTCCTGGGCATGCTGGCGGCGGTGGCGGTGCTGGCGCGCGGGAAGCGCTCCTCGGTCAAGGACACGAGCGCGGACGACTCGTGGGAGCGCAGCGAGGAGCGCCGCCGGCGCAAGGAGGCCATCTACGGCACCGTCTCCTACGTTCTGCTGTTCTGCTGTGCGGCGGTCGCCGCGGCGCTCTCCTTCCACGGCCTCGTCGGCTTCGGCGAACAGAACCTCGGCCTCACCGGCGGCTGGCAGTACCTCGTTCCCTTCGGCCTGGACGGCGCGGCGATGTTCTGCTCGGTGCTCGCCGTGCGCGAGGCCAGCCACGGTGACGCGGCCCTCGGCTCGCGGATACTCGTGTGGACGTTCGCCTTCGCCGCGGCCTGGTTCAACTGGGTCCACGCTCCCCGGGGCGTCGGGCACGCGGGTGCCCCGCACTTCTTCGCGGGCATGTCCCTGTCCGCGGCGGTGCTGTTCGACCGCGCGCTGAAGCAGACCCGCCGTGCCGCCCTGCGCGAGCAGGGGCTGGTCCCGCGTCCGCTCCCCCAGATCCGTATCGTGCGCTGGCTGCGCGCCCCCCGGGAGACCTACCGTGCCTGGTCGCTGATGCTGCTCGAGGGTGTGCGCAGCCTCGACGAGGCGGTCGAGGAAGTGCGCGAGGACAAGATCCGCAAGGACGAGGCCAAGCAGCGCCGCCGCGACCAGCAGCGGGTGGAACGGGCCCGACTGAAGGCGATCAGCCGCGGCCACCGGGGTTTCGTGGGCCGGGGCGGCGGGCGCGAGCTGGAGACGGCAACCGTGGAGCGCGACTCCGAGCTGGTCTCCGCGGAGCCTGCCATATCGGCGCCGGAGGCCCTGCCCGTCCGCGCGCGTCCCTCCCTGCAGCCGGCTCGCACCGGCGGCTCTGACGCGGTGACCGTCGACCTCACCGCCGAGGACGACACCCAGGCCCTGCCCCGCCTGGACTCCCTGGAGCGCAAACTCAAGGACCTCGAGCAGCAGTTCGGCTGACACCGATCGACGGACGACGAGGGTGCGGTCCGCACGGGCCGCGCCCG
Organism: Streptomyces malachitofuscus; assembly: GCF_055571035.1. NCBI lineage: Bacteria > Bacillati > Actinomycetota > Actinomycetes > Kitasatosporales > Streptomycetaceae > Streptomyces > Streptomyces malachitofuscus. Next base: position 167,774 of record NZ_JBVIGA010000003.1, read on the forward strand.
CCGAACCGTGCGGTGCGGCCGTGCGTCAGGCGGCGTCGGCGCCGAGTTCGAACCAGACGGACTTGCCCACCTCGTGGGTGCTGACGCCCCACTCGTCCGCGAGGTACTCGACCAGCACCAGGCCCCTTCCGTGCGTCCCGTCGTCGGTACGCGGCCGGCGCGGCCGGGGCTCGCGGGACACGAAGTCCCGTACCTCCACCCGCAGTCGGCGCGGCCCGACCGTGGCCGTCAGCACCGCCTCGTGGTCGGTGTGCACGAGCGCGTTGGTGACGAGTTCACTGGTGAGCAGTTCCGCGACCGCGGACCGCTCCGGAGTTCCCCAGTGCGTGAGCAGCTCGCGCACCGCCCTGCGGGACTCGCGCACCGCTCTCAGATCCGCCCGCCCCAGTGTGCGCCTCAGCCGATCCGCCGAAGCCTGACTCTTCATGGCCCCCGCCCGCGTACAGATGTCGATTCCCCCTGCGCTCGAACACGTACACGGGATTCATTTCCCCGTCGCTCGCACGCCAGTCATGTCGCATCGTCACAACCGGTAGTTGGCCGAAGTGCACACGCCACGCATGCGGGCGGGGCCGTCCTCCCGACCCCCGTGGCGAGAGGACGACCCCGGCTTTCGTGGTGGTCGTGGTGGACCGTGGCTCAGTAGAGCTTGTTGACGGCCTTCTTCGTCGTCTTCTTGAAGGCGCCGACCGGGGCGTCGTCGAAGTCGCCCATCTGTCCCCAGTCGACGACGGTCACCGTCCTGCCGTCCCGTCCCACGGACAGCAGGTGGATGTCCGTGGCGCCGTAGGAGGTCTCCGTGTGCAGCCCGCGCACCGTGGCGCCCTCCTCGACCGGCAGCGTGCCGTAGTACCGGCCCTCGGCCTCGATGTCCGGGTACGCCTGCTCGAGCCGGTCGGCGCAGGAACGGATCTTCCTGTCGAGCAGGGCGGCCAGCGCCTTGCCCTTGGCGGCGGAGCCGGTGACGACGGTGACCTGTACGGCGCCGGTGTCCAGGTCGGTGTGGAAGAGGCGGTGCCGGTAGTCGTAGGCCGGTACGCCCTCGCCCAGGCAGTGGGCGAGCTGCTCCGGGAATCCGTCCGTGACCGGGCCGGCCGTCCAGTCCGACGACGGGTGCGGGGGCAGCTCGGAGGCGGAGAGGAACCTGGGCGGGGCGCTCTTCCGCACGGCGGCACCGGCCGGTGCGGTGAGCGCGGCGCCTGCCGCGAGGGCGGCGACGGTGAGCGTGGCGAGCGCGGCGGCCCGGGTACGCATGGGCATGGGTGTCCCCCGTGAGGTGTGCGTGATGGAATGGCGGAGCGGTACGCCGTGACGACCGGGATGGTCCGTCCGGCGGCCGTCGGGGCGGTGCGTGCCAAGAGCATCGGCCGCCTCGGGGGACGGGCGCAAGCGTCGTCGCCGGATTCACCGGCATGGAACCATCCCAGCCCGTCCGACGTGCAGATACATGGGGTGCCTGGGATGCCGTCCCGGGGCCCGTCCGGGTCGGAGCGAGTGCGGGGTGACGTGTCGGTGTCGGCACAGGACGACGTGGCTGAGTTCGCGGCGCTGCTGCGGGAGCTGAAGGAACGCACGGACCGCAGTTACGGCTCGCTGGCCCGCCGCCTGAACATGAACACCTCGACGCTGCACCGCTACTGCGCCGGCGAGGCGGTCCCCGTCGACTTCGCCCCGGTGGAACGGTTCGCCGCCCTCTGCGGCGCGTCCCGCGCGGAACGCCTCGAGCTCCACCACCGCTGGCTCCGCGCGGCGGACGCCCGCCAACGCCCCCACGGAACGGCTTCCGCCTCCCGGCCGAAGACACCGCCCCCCTCTGACCCCACGTCAACAACGGACGCGGCCCCCGACAAGGTCTCCGCACCGGCCACGGACACCGGGCCGGGCGCGGAAGCCACACCCGGCACGCACATCCCGCCCACCCGGCCCGCAACCGGCCCCACGCCCGGCACCGACACCTCCTCCAGCACGGCCCCCGCGCCCACCGCGGACGCCGCACCCGGCACGGGCACCCGATCCGGTGCGGCAGCCGCATCCGGTGCGGACTCCGGACCCGGCACCGAGTCCGGGTCCGGTGAGCCGGCCGCGGAGGGTGGCGCCGTTGCCCCGGATTTACGGCGTTCGGCCGTCGGCGGGCGGTCCCGGCGTTCCGAGGCCGTCGGGGCCGGCGCCGGGCGCGTGGTCGAGGGCGGCGAGGTGAGCGGGCCCTTGCCGCCCGGGGACGGGGACCGGCGGCCCTGGTATCGGCGGCGCAAGCGGGTCGCCGTGGCCGTGGCCGCCGCGTGTGCGTTGCTCGCGACCGTGGGGAGTCTGTCCGCGCTGCCCGACGACCGGCGGCCGTCCGCCGGGAGCGAGGCGCCCGGCGCGCCGCCACCGGGCGGGTCCGCGACGACCGGACCCGCCGCGACGCCGCACAGCCGCACCCCCTCACCGACACCCTCCACTGCGGGCACCGGCGCCGGAACCGGTGGCACCCCGTCGCCGAAGGCGCGCCCGGGGGCCCCGGAGACACCGCGCGGCATTGAGCCGCCCGGGTCGAAGGCGCCGGCCGCGGCCCCGCCGCTCACCTGGTCCGCCGACTCGCATGTCTGGGCGGACGGGTGCGGTCACGACTACGTCGTCGCCCGCCCGCCCAAGCAGGTGCCGCCGCCGCCCGCCCCGCAGGACGCCCGGACGTGGGCGGAGGCGCAGTCGGCCGTGCACGGGGGCGAGACGATGGTGGAGCTCTCGGTCCAGGGGACGTCCGGCACGGCCGTCGTCCTGACCGCGCTCCGGGTCCGGGTGACCGGCCGTACCGCGCCCGCCCCGGGAAACGGCTACGCCATGGACCAGGGCTGCGGCGGCGCGCTCACCCCGCGCTACTTCGACGTGGACCTGGACAAGGACCGCCCCATCGCCCGGGCCGTCGCCGGGAACGACGCCGGTACGCCGATCCCCGCCGTGAAGCTGCCGTACACCGTCTCCGCGACCGACCCGGAAGTGCTGATCGTCACCGCCCGGACCCGCGACTGCGACTGCCGCTGGTACCTCGAGCTGGACTGGTCCTCTCAGGGCCGCACCGGCACGGTCCGCGTCGACGACCACGGCCGCCCGTTCCGCACCAGCGGCATCGCGGACCGGCCCCGTTACGAGTACGACACGTCCGCACGCGAGTGGCGCCCGCGCGAGCGGTGACGGCGTCTAAGGCCGTGGCACGTTGCGGAGGTTGGAGCGGGCCATCTGCAGCATCCGGCCCACGCCGCCGTCCAGCACGACCTTGGACGCGGACAGCGCGAACCCGGTCACCATCTCCTTGCTGATCTTCGGCGGGATGGAGAGCGCGTTGGGGTCGGTGACGACGTCGACGAGGGCCGGGCCCTTGTGCCGGAACGCCGATTTCAGCGCCCCGGCCAGTTCCTTCGGCTTCTCCACGCGCACCCCGTAGGCGCCGCAGGCGCGGGCGACCTCGGCGAAGTCGGGGTTCTTCAGGGCGGTGCCGTGCGAGGGCAGACCGGCGACCAGCATCTCCAACTCGACCATGCTGAGCGAGGAGTTGTTGAACAGGACGACCTTCACCGGCAGGTCGTACTGCACGAGGGTGAGGAAGTCGCCCATCAGCATGGTGAATCCGCCGTCGCCGGCCATCGACACGACTTGCCGGCCCCGGTCGGTGAACTGCGCCCCGATCGCCATCGGCAGCGCGTTGGCCATCGAGCCGTGGGAGAAGGAACCGATCACCCGGCGGCGGCCGTTGGGCGTGATGTAACGCGCCGCCCAGACGTTGCACATGCCGGTGTCGACGGTGAACACCGCGTCGTCGTCGGCCATCTCGTCCAGGACGGACGCCACGTACTCGGGGTGGATCGGCACATGCTTCTCCACCTTCCGTGTGTACGCCTTCACCACGCCTTCGAGCGCGTCGGCGTGCTTCTTGAGCATCCGGTCGAGGAATTTCCGGTTGTCCTTGGTGCGGACCCGGGGCGTCAGACAGCGCAGCGTCTCCTTCACATCGCCCCACACCGCGAGGTCCAGCTTGGAGCGCCGCCCGAGGATCTCGGGCCGCACATCGACCTGGACGATCTTCACGTCGTCGTCGGGGAGAAAGGCGTTGTACGGGAAGTCGGTGCCGAGCAGGATCAGCAGATCGCACTCGTGCGTGGCCTCGTAGGCGGCGCCGTAGCCGAGCAGTCCGCTCATGCCGACATCGTACGGATTGTCGTACTGGATCCATTCCTTGCCGCGCAGGGCGTGCCCGACCGGGGCCTTGATCTTCCCGGCGAACTCCATGACCTCGGCGTGCGCGCCCTTGGTGCCGGCGCCGCAGAACAGCGTGACCTTCTCGGCCCGGTCGATCATGTCGACGAGGCGGTCGATCTCCGCGTCGCCGGGGCGGACCGTGGGCCGGGAGGTGACGAGGGCGGTCTCGGGGGCCTGGTCCGGTGCGGGTTCGTCGGCGAGGTCGCCGGGGAGGGAGACGACGCTGACCCCGGAACGGCCGACCGCGTGCTGGATGGCGGTGTCCAGCAGCCGGGGCATCTGCCGGGGGCTGGAGATCAGCTCGCTGTAGTGGCTGCACTCACGGAACAGCTGGTCGGGATGGGTCTCCTGGAAGTAGCCGAGACCGATCTCGCTGGACGGGATGTGCGAGGCGAGGGCGAGGACCGGGGCCATGGAGCGGTGGGCGTCGTAGAGGCCGTTGATGAGGTGCAGGTTGCCCGGCCCGCACGAGCCGGCGCAGGCGGCGAGCCGGCCGGTGACCTGCGCCTCGGCGCCGGCCGCGAACGCGGCGGTCTCCTCGTGCCGGACGTGGATCCAGTCGATGGCGGCATTGCGGCGCACGGCGTCGACGACCGGGTTGAGGCTGTCGCCGACCACGCCGTAGAGGCGTTTGACTCCCGCGCGGGTGAGGATGTCGACGAACTGTTCCGCGATGTTCTGTTTGGCCATGGGTTCCGTCTGCCCCTCCGATGTCGAAGATGCCTGACGGGTTCCATGAATTCACACCGGGAGCGCTCACGCCTCCCAAACGGCGACGGCCGTGCGGTCGTCCGCGTACCCCTTCACCCGTACCTGGGTGTCGGCCAGGAACGCGGCGAGGCCGGGCGGTTCGGGGCGGGACCACCGGTCGGCCAGGTGGGCGCGGAGTTCCTCCTCACCGCGCAGCGGGTCGGCGAGACCGGTGCCGCACATCAGCAGGGTGTCACCCGGGCGGGCTACGGAGGTACGGAAGCGGAAGGGCTCGCGAGGGGGTGCGGGGGCGGGCTCGTACGGGCTCGGGGGTGTGGGGATGCCGAGGTCCATGGTGAGGCGGTCGCCGTCGGGGGTCTCGGAGGGCGGCGAGCCGAAGCCGAGCACGGGTTCGCCCTTCACGTCGGCGACCTCCGGTTCGATGTCCTGCCACTCGCCGTCCCGCAGCCGGAACAGACCGCCGGGGCCGACGCCGAAGAAGACCCGGGTGCGGCAGTCCGGGTCGGCGGGCAGGAGGAGGCAGCGCAGGGTGGCCGCGTAGTCGTCGGGTTCGAGGCCCTGTTCGGCCGCGCCGGCGCGGAGCCGGCCGAGGCTGCGGTCGGTGAGGCGGTGCAGGCCCGATTTGAGGTCTCCGCGCCGGGCGGCCCTTATGTCGTCGACGAGGCGGTCGTGGCTGCGCCCCACGGCACTGCCGATCCAGCGGCAGGCCTCGGCGGCGGCCAGATGCGCCCTGGGCGCGGTCCGGGTGCCGGTCGCCAGCGCGACGAGGAGCAGCGCCCGCTCGCCCGTCCCGAACCGCGCGGTGAGCAGGGCGTCGCGGCGTGGCTCTCCCCGGTACCGCGCGGAGTCGCCGCGCACGGACGCGGCCCGCAGGGTGCAGGCCCCGTACCGGGCGCCGTCGAGCACGGTGTCCGGCGCCAGGTCGTCCAGCGCGTCGGGGTCGGCGGCGGGCAGGGCGGTGGGTTCGGCGTCGTAGGTGGGGGGCCGGGAACCGACGTGGCCGCGGGAAGGCGGGGGCAGGGGCGGGGGCGGATCCAGGCGGGAGGGGCGGGGGCCGGCGGGGGGCGGTGCGTCCTCTGGTTCCGGGGTGGCGGGCGGCGCAGGCGCCGAGTCCGGGAACGGCGTCCAGGTCCCGAAGGTCATGGGCGGCAAGGGCGCCGACGAGGTTTCCTGCGGGGTGGCCCGGTCCCGGCCCGCCCGCCTCCGACGCGGATCCTGCGGCTGACTTCGGTCCGCCTCTCCGCGGGACGCGGGCGGACCCTGCCGGCCGCTGCGGTCTCCGTCGTCCCGGGACGGGGAGGAATCCCGCGGACCGCTCGGGTCCGCGTCCTCGCGTGACGGGGAAGAGTCCCGCCACCCCCTCCCGTCTCCACCCTCCCGGGACGGGGCGGGAGTTTGCCGGCCGCTCCGGTCCGTGCCCTCCCGGGACGAGGGCGAGCCCGGCCGGCCGCTCCCGTCCGGATCCTCGGTGGGCTGCGGCCCGGAAGGCCGGTGGGCTCCCGGCGGGAAGGTCACCGGGCCCGGTGGTGCGGCGGGCGGAGGTTCCCAGGGGGCGCGGGAGGGCGGGGCGGGCGTGGCGCGGGGTGCGGGGATCCTCGTCGTGGGCGCCGGAACCGGCCCGGTGTTCAGCGTCCCGGACGCCGAGGCGAAACGGTCGTCCAGGGAATCGGGCGCCGGTGCGGGGCCCGTGTCACCGGCGGCGTCGTCGTACAGCTGCCCCCACCAGTCGTCCTCAGGACCGGTGGGCCTTCCCCCCTGCTGACTCATGCCCCCAATTGTCGCCCGCACGGGCCGGTTGAAAACGGGGCATCCGGAAAATCCCCGCCAGGCGGCGCACCCGGGACGGCCTCCCGGGTGAACCGCGGGACGGCTGTGCGACGGGGGACGAAGCGGTCGTTCCGTTCTGCGCCGTGGCCGGGCCTCCGGCACCCTGGACAGATGGGAGCGTGGGACCTCCTGCTCGCCGGACTGGTGCTCCTGCTCGGCCTGTGCGGAGTGCTGCTGCCTGGGGTGCCCGGGTCGTGGCTGGTGTGGGCCGGGGTCCTGTGGTGGGCGCTGAAGGATCCCCAGCCCGTCGCGTGGTGGGTGTGCGTGGGGGCGACCGTGGTGCTGTTGCTGTCCCAGGTGGTGCGCTGGGCCCTGCCGCCCCGCCGGCTGCGGATGGACGGCGCCGACGCGCGCATGCTGGGGTACGCGGGCGGGGGCTCGCTCCTCGGTTTCGTGCTGCTGCCCGTGGTCGGCGCGGTCCCGGGCTTCCTCGGCGGTCTCTACCTCTACGAACGGCTCCGGCTGGGCCGCCGCAGGGAGGCGGCCGCGGCGACGCGGACGGCGATGCGCTCGTGGGGCTGGAGCGTGCTGACGGAGCTGTTCACCTGCCAGCTGATCACGGCGGCGTGGCTGGGTGCGGTGTTCTGGGGCTGAGCTCCCGTGCGGGGGGCCGCAGTCCTCAGGGCCGCAGTGCGCCCTCGTGGGTCAGCAGCCGCACCTTCCGCTCCAGTCCTCCCGCATACCCGGTCAGCGAGCCGTCGGAGCCGATCACCCGGTGGCAGGGGCGGACGACGAGCAGCGGGTTCGCGCCGATCGCGCCGCCGACGGCCCGTACGGCGGGCCGGGAGACGCCGATCCGGGCCGCGATCTCGCCGTAGGAGACGGTCGTCCCGTACGGGACGTCGTCGAGGGCGGCCCACACCTTCTCCCGGAACGGTGTGCCGACGGCGCGCAGGGCCAGCCGGAACTCCTGGAGCTCGCCGGCGAAGTACGCGGCGAGCTGCCGCTCGGCCTCGCGGAACGGCCCGGGATCGTGCCGCCAGTCGTCCCGCACGGTGCGGCCGCCCTTCTGACCCGGCACGGAGAGCGAGGTCAGCTCGCCGGTCGGGGCGGCGGTGAGCAGCAGCGGTCCGACGGGGCTGTCCACACGCGTCCAGTACGTCGTGGTCGTCATCGTCATGATTACTCCAACTCCCCTGCGGCGCGCAGGTGGTTCAGGGCGTACGAGCGCCAGGGGCGCCAGCTGTCGGGGGTGTCCCGGCCGGGCGGGGCCACGTCGGGGTCACCGAGGGCGCGGGTGCGGATCGCGGCGATCGTTCGCGTGTCCAGGCCGGGGACGGCGGCGAGGGCGTCCCGGGCTTCGTCGCGGTCGGCACCGGGGCCGAGGCGTACCGTGCCGTCGGCGAGGGCGGCGGTGAGCGCGCCCAGAGGGCCGTCGGGCTCGGCCCCGGCGAGGACACCGGGTTCGGGGAACAGGTGGGTGAGGGCGCCGCAGGGGGCGTCGAGCCGCTTGCCGTAGCGCAGGACCAGGGCGGCCGCCTCGTCGCGGCCGGTGAGCGCGCGCACCGCCAGTTCGTCCGGATCGGCGGCCCCCGGTGAGCGCAGCCCGGGCCGCGCGGCGACCAGGGGGGCGAGCCGGGTGTCGGCACCGAGGCGGGCGTCGACGGCGTACGGGTCGGCGTCCAGGTCGAACAGCCGCCGCAGCCGCTGTACGGCGGTGGTCAGATCGCGGGGGTCGGTGAGGTGGACGCGTGCGTCGAGCCAGCCTCCGGGGTGGGCGCCCGTTCCGGGGTGCGGGCGTTCACCCACGGCGGCGATGCCGGTGCCGTAGGGCAGCCGCAGGGTGCGGCGGTAGACACGGTCGCCGGGGGCGCCGCTCACCTCCTCGACGCCCGGTACCGCCTCGCGTTCCAGCAGGTCGAAGACGTATCCCGCCTGGTAGGGGCCGCGGTGGGCGAGCCGCAGGGGGATCCCGGCGGACGGTGTGGCGGTCCGTGCGGCGGTCCGGCCGGCGCGGGGCGCGGACGCGCGCAGCCCGCTGGGGGTGGTGGCGTACACGGACCGCACGGTGTCGTTGAACTGGCGCACGCTGGCGAATCCGGAGGCGAAGGCGATCTCCGTGACGGGCAGCCCGGTGGTCTGCAGGAGAACGCGCGCGGCGTGTGCCCGCTGGGCCCGGGCGAGTGCGACGGGCCCCGCGCCGAGCTCGCCGGTGAGCTGTCGCTGCACCTGGCGGGCGCTGTAGCCGAGCCGTGCGGCGAGTCCGGCGACGCCCTCGCGGTCGACGACGCCGTCGGCGATCAGCCGCATGGCCCGGCCCACCACGTCGGCCCGCACGTTCCACTCGGCGGAGCCGGGCACGGCGTCCGGGCGGCACCGCCGGCAGGCCCGGAACCCGGAGCCCTGCGCGGCGGCGGCGGTCGCGAAGAAGCGCACGTTGTGCCGCTTCGGCGTGACGGCGGGGCAGCTCGGCCGGCAGTAGATGCCGGTCGTCTCCACGGCGAAGAAGAACGCCCCGTCGAACCGGGCGTCCCGGCTGCGCACCGCCTCGTACCTGCTGTCCTCGTCCATCACACCGCCCAGTCTCCGCCACCCGGGAGGCCCCGGCTGGCGGAAATCGGACATCGCGGTGTGGGCTAGCGCAACCGGCCCCGCTTGGCCTCCATCGCCGCCTTGCCGATCGCGCCCTTGCGCTTCCAGTCCTTGCGGATCTCCGCGCGGAGCCGCGCGTCGGTCTTGGCGACGATGTACTGGTTCTCCCGGAGCAGCTTGCGGTAGCTGTCCAGGCGGCGCTGCGGCAGCTCCCCGGTCTCGATGGCTTCGAGGACCGCGCAGCCCGGCTCGCTCTCGTGGGCGCAGTCGTGGAAGCGGCAGCCCTCGGCCAGCTCCTCGATCTCGGCGAACACCTGCCCGACGCCGGTTCCGGCGTCCCACAGGCCGACGCCCCGCAGTCCCGGTGTGTCGATGAGGACTCCCCCGCCGGGCAGCGCCAGCAGGTTGCGGGTGGTGGTGGTGTGGCGTCCCTTGCCGTCGACGTCCCGGGTGGCCCGGACGTCCATCACGTCCTCGCCGAGGAGCGCGTTGGCCAGGGTGGACTTTCCGGCGCCGGACTGCCCGAGGAGCACCGACGTGCCGCCCGCCGTGATGGCGGAGAGCACGTCGAGTCCGTCCCCGTCCCTCGCGCTGACCGTGAGCACCGGCACGCCCGGGGCGCTGGTCTCCACGTCCTGGACGAGGTGCGCGCGGGTGACCGCGTCCGGCACGAGGTCGGCCTTGGTGAGCACGACCACGGGCTGGGCCCCGGACTCCCAGGCGAGCGCCAGGAAGCGCTCGATTCGGGCCAGGTCGAGTTCGACGGCGAGCGAGACGGCGACCACGGCGTGGTCGACGTTGGCGGCGAGGATCTGCCCCTCGGACCGCTTGGAGGAGGTGGAGCGCACGAACGCGGTGCGGCGCGGCAGATACGCGCGGACGTAGCGGGGGTTCCCGCCGGGTTCGACGGCGACCCAGTCGCCCGTGCACACGACCCGCAGGGGGTCGTGCGGGGTGACGAAGGCGGTGTCGGCGCGCAGGAGCCCGCCGGCGGTGACGACGTCGCACTGGCCGCGGTCGACGCGGACCACGCGCCCGGGCAGCAGCCCTTCGGTGTCGTAGGGGGCGAACGCTTCCGCCCAGGCGTCGTCCCAGCCGTACGGGGCGAGCGCGGAGGAAGCGGAGGAAGGAGAGGGGGAGCTCAAGGGAGGACCCTTCGGGCGGGTGGCCCCGGCGGCCGCGCGTACACGGAGACGTACGGACGGGAAAAGGGTGAGGTCAGCCGGTGGCCACGGAGGTGAATGTGACGGATTCCTGAATGCGGGCAGCGCCCAGTGCAACGACAGCCATCGGTCAACACCTCCCGCTTCACGCTCGAATCGGCACCATCGACGGCCGGCGACCAGGTCGCCGAACGCCGCGGCACACATTAGGTGTTCCGCCGGCCCGAGTGCCACTGCTTTTTCTCTTCACCGGCCGGCAGGCGGGCAGGGAGCGGAGCACCCCCGCCTGAGTGGCACGATCCGTCGGCCCTGACGACTATGGAAGGCAGAGGGCGCTTGCGCCGGCTTCTGCGTCCGGGGGCGAGACGAAAGGCCGCGACCGAGCGGTCGCGTCGCCACACGCCGACCGTCCGGGAAGTCCCCCGGACGAGCAAGCGGAGGGGCTCTATGAGGAGCAGTATCCGGCCTCCGAAGTTCAAGCTGGTCACGGGAGAAGAGCAGGAGGAAGGCCCGTTCCACCGGTCATGGGCCCATCTGAGGCGTCCGTTCGTCTCCGGCTTCTGGCACGTCCGCGCACGGATGCTCCTCAAGAGGGGCGCCACGGAACCGAAGAGGTGGCGGAGCCGTCGCCTCAGCTTGAACCTCGTGCTGATCGTGCTCAGCGTGGCCCTCCTGCTCTGGTTGACCAGGGCGGTGTGGGCGTTGGTCGCCACCTCCCTGAAGTCGTCGACGACGCCTGACCGGGGCGCTCCGTCCCCGGGATGGAAGGGGCCGGCGGGATTCGATCCGGATCGGGTGTGCAGCACCATCGGCATGTCCTGCGGCGCCGTCACCGGTGTGGTGACGCCGCTCGTGGTACTGGCGGCGTCGACGATGCTGTTCCTGGTCTGGCGGGTGATGCGGATCCGCAGGTACTGCCGGCACGAGGTCAAGCGACACCCCACCCGCTACGTGCCGACGGCGGGCAGCCTTCTGGGAGAGGTCGTGGGCCGCGACCGGCTCTGCACCGCGATCATGAACAACCTGCGGGACCACACCGTTCGCCGCCCCCATGTCGTGGTCGGAGAAGTGGGAACGGGCAAGACCGCGGTACTGGTCCGGCTCGCCCAGAAGCTGGCGGAGAAGGGGGCTGTCCCCATTCCGGTCCAACTGCGGGACGCGCAGAGGGAACTGGACTTCTCGGAACTGGCACGGACGCGCTTCGAGGAGATCGTCAAACCGAAGGCCCGGTCCAGTGGCGAGGTCGACCGCGTCTGGCGGTGGCTCCGGCAGCGTCAGGACCGGATCGTGGTGCTCGCCGACGGTCTGGAGGAGGCGCTGAACCACGAGGAAGTGAGGGGAGAACGCGACAATCTGATCCGCAACGCCATCCGGAAAGCGGGCGAGGAATGTCTCCCGCTGGTCATCGCCTCCCGGCCGCACGACCCGCTGCGGGCCATGCAGGCGGCGATCACGGAGCTTGAGCCACTGAACGCGGAGGCCGCGCTCGAGTACATCTCCGCCAACGGAACCTGGCGTCAGGACATCCCCGTGCTCGACGAGATCGTCGAGGTCGCGCGGATGGCGGACTCGCCTTTGTACATGCGTGTCGCGAGGGACCTGCACGCACATGAGCTCCTGCAGACCCTGTGGCAGGGTTTCGACAGCGACGCACGCGTGGACAGCTGGGACCTGCGCGCGGGTCTCCTCGACCAATGGGTGGAGGCCCTGGCCGAGGGCATGGTGCACCCGGAGCTGCCGCTCAACGAGGGGACGAGGAGGGCGGTGATCGCCTATGTGTCCGCCCTCGCCTGTATAGGCCTCGCCTCGGACCGTGCCGACATCGCACTCGCGGAGCTCGATCCCACGGCTGCCGGCCTCGTCGACGCCCGGCCGGACGGACTGTCACCACCGCAGCCGCACGAAGGGCGATGGAACGACCTCGTCGCCGCGGAGCTGGACCGGCACATCGAGAAACTCCTGTGGGTACCGCACTGCTTCTCCACAACGGCGGAGTGCCTGGAGGGGCCCTCGATGGATGTCCAGCTGGCAGCGACCTGGGGGACCCGCATGGGTCTGCTCCAGGAGACCGGACGATCGGTTCGCTTCCAGCACAGTGTGCTGCAGGCCTACCTCGGCTCCCGCTATCTGCGGTCGATCGTGGAAGCGGCACTGCCGGTGCCGGAACCCGCTGGTGGGCGCCTGCGCCACGCCTCCGCCCACCTCACGTCCCAGGGCGGTGCCGGAACACTGGTGGAAACGTACTGGGACGACAGGGCCCTCCGCGAAGCCGTACGTCTCGGCGGCCGGGAGCTGCTCATCGCACTGACCCTCTACTCCCGTTCGGCGCGCCACCGTTGCGGGTGCTCCGACGGCCGGGTGCGGCGCGACTGCCCGGTCGCTCTGATGCGCGAACTCCTGGTCGACGAGGCAGGCAAGCTGCTGGGGGAGGCCGACGATGCGGAGCACGTGGCTGCGCGGCGCGGCCGGCAACTCCGCGACCAGCTCCATCTCGCCGAACACGGAAGCCCCAGGGCGAGGGCCATGGAGCTCTACGGCACCGCCGTGGAGATCGACAGTGTCGACGCCGCCCCTCGTCACGAGGAGGTGACGGAGGCGCTGTGCCATGACTGGCTGCGGCTGAGCCGGGGAGAGGACGCGGCCCGACTGCGCGAGGCGAAGCTCTCCGCCGTCATGAAGTGGGGGGCGGCCGCGCGCCGCGTGGGGCGCTCCGGCCGTCGGGTCGATTACACACGGCTGATGGACATCTGCCGGAAGGAGCCCGATGCCCAGGTGCGGGTGGCCATCGCCCAGGAGGTCGGAAGCGGGGGGCAGCAGGCTTACGCTTCCCTCGCGGACCAGCTTCGCCGGCTGCCTAGTGCGGTGAAGGTGAAACGGGCGGCGAACGAACCGGAGACCGACGGCCTCGACGGCCGGACCCGGGGGGTCTCCGCCCGTTCCGGGTGTCCAGATGACGACGGGCCCCACACGGATCAGGGCCGGGCCCGGCACGACCACATCCGGGTCGAGGACGAAACGCTGGGGGAACTCCAGGAGTGGCGCGGTGAGACCGCCCAGGCCTCGCTCCTTCCCCTGCTCGCCCTCTCCTCGGGACGGGCGGACCACGCTCACAGCCCTCTGAACGACCTGCAGACGTGGATCGACGTGGCCATCGGGGAGGAACGGGGCCGGAACCGGCTGTTGGTGTCGGGCCATCGGACGGAGCTCGGTATGGCGCTGGCCCAGGGCTTCAAGTACGCCGCCAACCGCCGGCCTCTCAAGAGTTCGGGAACGGATCTCGTCCGGGAGAGCTTGAAGGAGAAAGCGCGGAACATGCTGAACCGAACGTCGTTCTGGTACACGCGGCTGACACTCGTGCAGGCCCTTGCCCTGTGGGAACTGCCGGACGATGTCTCCGCGGACCAGCCGATGAGCGGCAAGGGATCGATCGATGCCTGGCGCCCCGACACATCGGGCCGTCAGGAACATCCGCTGGTCCGTGCGGCCACGGGTCTCGCGGTCCGCGCCCTCCAGACCCGGCGCCCGGAACGCTTCCTGTGGATCGACGAGGCCGCAACGGTCGGTGTGATCGGCACCGAGGTGTGCCTTCCGTACCAGCAGCGCGCCCACAACCTCTGGATACCTCCGTCGACGGGATGGAGCACACTCGATCCCACGGCTCAGCAACTGCTGGCGGACGTCGTGCTGCTCCTTGCCCTGGAAACCGGCCGTCACCGGCCCACGAGGCAGTTCCGTGCCCTGGGAGAGCGGACGGCCCGCCGCTGCCCCGCGACCCTCCCCCACTGCCTGGCGAAGGACCGTTCCCTTCTCGACCCCGCGCCGTCGACGGCGGGCGACTCGAACAGGCCTCAGCCGGGCGCACCGGACGCGGGGCGACACTGCGCGGAGAAGAAGTGCGGCATGCGGATGTGTCCGTACCCGAGGAAGGTGGAGGCGCTGAGCATCGAGTTCAGCGAGGTCTTCTGTCTGCATCAGCGGGAGTTGCTGGAGCTGCGGCAGCCGCGGTCATGGCGGTACTGCCGCCTGCGGCGGGCGCCCTGGCAGCGCCACGTCCGCCTCACCGGCATGCGTCACTTCTGGGACCGTATGCAGGACCGGGCACGGGACATTCCGTCCGACGAGGACGCCAAGGCCTGACCCGGTCGACCAGGCCGTCAGCCGCCACGGCCACCCGACGTCACGACGAGGTGGCGGCCTCGAAGATCCGCTGCAGCGAGGTGTGCGCGCCCTCCAGGTGCGCTTCCATGCGGCGAACCGCCTCCGCGGCGTCGCCGGCCCGCAAGGCCTCCAGTACCGCCCCGTGTTCGGCGACGATGCGTTCGCGCCCCAGGGTGTGGCGGGTCTGCACCATGCACAGGTGCATCTCGCCCTTGATACCCCGGTAGATGCGGCTGAGCCGAGGGCTGCCGATCGCGTCCACGAGTGATTCGTGGAAGCGCAGGTCCGATCCGACGAAGGCGCTGTGCGGCGCGTCGGGTCCCAGCCGGCCGAGATCCGCGATGGCCCGCTCGGCAGCGGTCACCGGTACCGCGTCGCGCTCGACGAGGACGCGGACGACCTGCGTCTCGAGCGGCGTGCGGACCAGGAAGAGATCGTCGACGTCGGCGCGGGTGAGGTGGGGGACGTAGGCCGACTTGTTGGCGTGGCGGTGCAGCAGTCCCTCGTGGACCAGCATGGTCACGGCGCTGCGGGCGGTGGGCCGCGAGACGCCGTAGCCGGTCGCGATCTCGATCTCCGCCACGGCCGTACCGGGTGTGAGCTGACCGTCGAGCACCCGGTCGCGCAGGGACGCAGCAAGGGCCTCGACGACCGAGACGGTGGACAGCCGGATGGCGGCGTCCTGAGCCATGAATACCTCCGAGAAGACCTCCGCCATTGTCGCACGCAACCGTGCGTGACTCATTGACAGACATGTGCGGTTGTCTGACAATCGACCAACCCTGCACGGAGGAGTGACGGGGATCACGTCCGTTTCCGGACATGAGGCAAGGACGCGTCATGGCTGCTTACCAACAGGTTTTCGACCCCGTCGGGGGGTCTCTCGGATGGAGTGCGCTGTTCGCCGCGCTTCCCCTCGTCACGCTCTTCGTCCTGCTGGGGGGACTGCGCTGGAAGGCGTGGAAGGCGTCGCTGGTGTCCCTAGCGGTCGCGTTGGGAGTGGCGGTCCTCGCCTACTCGATGCCCGTCGGGCAGGCGGCACTGGCCGCGAGCGAGGGAGCCGCGTTCGGCCTGTTCCCGATCATCTTCATCGTGCTGAACGCGTTGTGGATCTACAAGATGACCGAGATCACCGGCTGGGACGCGGTGCTCCGCAGGGCGTTCGGTTCGCTCTCCGGCGACCAGCGGGTCCAGGCCGTGATCATCGCGTTCTGTTTCGGCGCGCTGCTCGAAGCGCTCGCCGGCTTCGGCACCCCGGTCGCCGTCTCCTCCGTGATGCTGATGGCGGTCGGACTGAGGCCGATGAAGGCCGCCGCCGTCTCGCTCGTCGCCAACACCGCCCCGGTCGCCTTCGGCGCCATCGCGGTCCCGATCACGACCCTCGGCAAGATCACCGGTATGGACGCGGCCGGCCTCGGCGCGATGGTGGGGCGCCAGACCCCGCTGCTCGCCCTGTTCGTACCGCTGGTCCTGGTCTTCATGGTGGACGGAAGACGCGGTGTGCGGCAGACCTGGCCGATCGCCCTCGTCGCCGGATTCGCCTTCGCCGCCGCCCAGTTCGTCAGCGCCAACTACATCTCGTACGAGATCGCCGACATCGTGGCCGCCTTCGCCGGCGCCGTGTCCGTCGTGGGCATGCTGCGCGTCTGGCAGCCGAGGGAGGTGCTGGCCGCGCAGGGGCGGACCCCGGTCATCGCCGGCGGCTCCACCGCCGACGACCGTGTCGACGCGGTGGCACGGCGCCGGCAGACCGGTGAGGGCTCCGCTCTCAAGGCCTTCGCCCCGTACCTGATCGTCGTGGCGCTCTTCTCCGTGGCCACCGCCGGTCCCGTCAAGACCTGGCTGGAGGCCCACTCCGGCTGGAAGTTCACCTGGCCCGGCCTGGACGTCGCCAACGCCGAGGGCGAGCCGCTGTCCTCCCTGACATACAACTTCAACATCTTCAACGCCGGCGGGACCGTCCTGCTGCTGGCCGGCCTGCTCACCGCCGTGCTGTACGGCATCGGCGGCCGGCGGGCCGCGGGCGCCTACGCCGACACGGTCCGGCAGTTCCGGTGGACGATCGTCACCGTGATGTCGGTGCTCGCCCTGGCCTATGTGATGAACCTGTCCGGCCAGACCGTCACCCTCGGCCTGTTCCTGGCGCAGACCGGCGCCGCGTTCGCCCTGCTCTCCCCCGTGGTCGGCTGGCTCGGTGTGGCCGTCACCGGCTCCGACACCTCCTCCAACTCCCTTTTCGGCATGCTCCAGGTCACCGCGGCCGAGGAGACCGGGATCTCCGCCTACCTGCTCGGCGCGGCCAACACCACCGGTGGTGTGCTCGGCAAGATGGTCTCCCCGCAGAACCTCGCCATCGCCGCGGCGGTCGTCGGCCTCGAGGGGCGCGAGGGCGAACTGTTCCGCAAGGTCGTCGGCTGGGGTCTCGGCATGCTCGTCGCGGTCTGTGCGCTGGTCTACCTCCAGTCGACCCCGGTCCTGGACTGGATGGTGGTGCGCTGATGCCCGCCGGCACCGGCCGCCTGGCCGGGGACCTGGCCGCCATCGTGGGGAAGGACCACGTGCGCGACGACGCCGGCGCCCTCGCCGCGTACGCGCGCGACGCCACCCCGCTCTTCCACTCCCGGCCGCAGGCCGTCGTGCTGCCCGGCAGCACCGAGGAGGTCGCGGCGGTGCTGCGCTACGCCACCGCCCGCGGCGTCCCCGTGGTGCCGCGGGGCGCGGGCTCCAACCTGTGCGCGGGCACCGTGCCGCTGACCGGCGGCATCGTCCTGGTCCTGACCCGGCTGAACCAGCTGCTCGAGGTCAGCTCCGAGGAACTGCTGGCCCGCGCGCAGACCGGGGTGACCACCGCCGCGTTGGCGGACGCCGCGGCCGAGAAGGGTCTCCTCTACGCCCCCGACCCGGGCAGCAAGACCGTCTCCACCATCGGTGGCAACGTGGCGACCTGCGCCGGAGGGCTGCGCGGCCTGAAGTACGGCGTCACCCGCAACTACGTCCTCGGCCTCGAGGCCGTCCTGCCCAGCGGCGAGGTCGTCCGCACCGGCGGGAGACTGTGGAAGGACGTCGCCGGCTACGACTTGACCCGGCTGCTCACCGGCTCCGAGGGCACCCTGGCGGTGATCACCGAGGCCACGGTCGCGCTGCTCCCGGCGCCCGCCGAGACCGGTACGGGAGTGGCCTACTTCGACGGTCTCGCCGCCGCCTCCCGCGCGGTGGCGGCCGTCATCGCCGCCGGCATCGTCCCGGCGACCCTCGAGTTCCTCGACCGCAAGTGCATCGACGCGGTCGAGGAGTTCGCAGGCCTCGGCCTGCGCGGGGACGCCGGAGCGCTGCTGCTGTTCGGCGACGACGGCTCGGCGGCGAACGTCGCCGGGAACCTGGCGAGGATCGGGGACGTCTGCCACGACCACGGTGCGCTGGAGGTCACGCTCGCGGAGAACGTGGCCCGTGCGGACGCCCTCCTCGCCGCCCGTCGCTGTTCCCTGCCCGCGCTGTCCCGGCTGGGTTCGCTGACCATCCTCGAGGACGCCACGGTGCCCCGCCACCGCATGGCCGAGATGGTCGACCGCATCGACGAGATCGCCGACCGGTACGACCTGCGGATCGCCACATTCGGTCACGCGGGCGACGGCAACCTGCACCCGACCTGTGTGCTCGACCCCGACGACGGCGAGGGTGCCGCCCGCGCCCACGAGGCGTTCGCCGAGATCTTCGCCGCCGCGATCCGGCTGGACGGCACCATCACCGGCGAACACGGCGTGGGGGCCGCCAAGTTGCCGTACCTGGCCGACCGGCTCGGGGACGACCAGGTCGCCCTGTTGCGCCGCATCAAGAAGGCCTTCGATCCCGCAGGCATCCTCAACCCCGGAAAGCTCGGATCATGACCGATCACGACTGTGTGGACCCCTCGCGCCCGTGCGGCTCCTCCGGCGCCACTCGTGCCGGAGGAGCCCCCGGGCCCGCCCCCGCGGCCGGTACGCCGGGCCTCGGAATCTTCGACAAAGACCTGCTGGACCGCTGCATCTCCTGCGGGTTCTGCCTGCCCGCCTGTCCCACGTACGCCCTCACCGGCGAAGAGACCTCGTCCCCGCGCGGGCGCATCACGTTGATGCGGGCCCTGGAGACCGGGGACCTCGCTCCCGACGATCCCACGTCGGCCGAGGAGGCCTCCTTCTGCCTGGGCTGCCGTGCCTGCGAGACCGTGTGCCCGGCGGGCGTGGAGTACGGGCAGTTGCTGGAGCAGTGGCGCGACCACCAGTGGGGCGGCCGTGACCGGCCCTGGATGGCCCGGGTCCTGATGATGCTGGTCTCCCGGCCGGGGCTGTTGCGCCTCCAAGGGCTCGTGCGGCGCCACGCCCGCGGTCCGGGCGAGAAGGCCGGACCGGGCGATGCCACGCCGGCGCCGCCGCCCCGTCCGCCGGAGCAGCCCGTGTCCCTGATGCTGGGCTGCGTGGAACGGGGCCTCTACCCGCAGGTCTCGCAGTCGGTGCGCCGGCTGTGCCCCGAGGTCGGCGTGCCCGCCTCGCAGGGCTGCTGCGGCGCGCTGCACGCGCACAACGGTGATTCGGCCACCGGCGAGAAGCTCGCCCGCACGCTCGGCAGGCAGCTGCCGGGGACCGTCCTCACCACGGCGGGCGGCTGCGCCGCACACCTCGCGCACCACCTCGGCCGCGACCGGGTGCGGGAGCTGAGCGAGTACCTCGACGAGCGAGAGCACCGGCCGTCCGGTCAGGTCACGGTCGACGGCCGCAGGGCTCGGGCCGCCCTCCAGGACTCCTGCCATCTGCGCAACGGTCTGGGGGTGACCCGCCCGCCGCGTGAGCTGATCGCCGAGGTCGCCGACTACGTCGAGCTCCCCGGCGCGGGACAGTGCTGCGGAGCGGCCGGAACCTACGCGCTGCTCCGGCCGGCCGACAGCAGAACGGTGCTGGACCCGAAGCTGGCGGAGGTGGAGACGGCGGACGTCGACTACGTCGTGGCGTTGAATCCGGGCTGCCTGCGCCAGCTCGAGCAAGGGCTGCGCCGGGTCCGCTCCCGTGCGAAAGCCATCCATCTGGCCGAGTTCCTCGCCCTGGCGGCGGAGCCGGAGACCGGCCCGGGCACGGCCGGGGAGGCGTGAGACCGCATGCCCACGGATCACGCCTGCCGGGCCGCTGCCGACGCCGTGGCCCCTGCTCTGGGCGCCCTTCGTCAGCATCTGGACGCCCCCGGGGAGTGGGGCAGTGCGCCGCGGCCGCGGTACGGCGAGACGCCAACCGTGGCCTTCCCGCAGCCGGGTGACCTCTCACAGGGCGGCATGCCCTGACCGGAAGCGGGCCGGACCGAGCGCCGCACGGTCCCTGCCGGGCGTGCGTCGCCCCAGGGGGACAACGCCGGGAACCGGACCGGACGTCGCCGACCGACCGCCCGCCGTGCCAGGACCGGCTGCGGGCGGGCGCGGCGTCACCGGCCCGAGAACGCCCACAGGGCGTCCCGTACGGCCCTCGGTCTGTCGCCGGACGCTGCGGCCGGGTTCCGGACTTGGCGGCGAGCGTGCGTGCCGGACGCCGCGACGCCGCGGGCATGTGTCGGACCCCTCAGCTGTGCGCGCAGGTCCGGCCGTTGAGCGTGAAGCCGGTCGGCGGGCCGTTGGTGCCGCTCCAGGAGGCGATGAAGCCGAAGGCGAACTTTCCGCCGGCGGCGACCGTCCGGCGGTAGTCGGGGGCCGTGGCGGTGACGCGGGAGCCGTCCTGGCGCACCGAGGCGTCCCACATCTGGGTGATCTGCTGGCCGTCCTCGAAGGTGAAGCCGACGCGCCAGGAGTCGAGCGGGTCCCGCGTGGTGACGGTGACGGTGGCCTGGAAGCCGTCGGGCCACTGGTTGGTCAGGTCGTAGTCGGCCCGGCAGGCGGCGGGGGCACCACGGCCGGTGGTCGCGTTCGCTGTGGTGGCGGAGGAGGTGCCCTGGGGTTCGGGGTCGGGGTTCTCCTTCCGGTCCGGTGTGCCGGAGGGGGTGCGTGCGGCGGACTCCGTGGCGGCCGGGGAGCTCGGGGAGGAGTCGTCGCCGGCGGGGACGGTGGGGGCGGGCGGCAGGGAGGGGCCGGGGTCGGCGACGGGCCGGCCGGGGTCGGAGCGTGCCGCGCGGTCGTCGGCCGTGTCACCGAAGGGCATCAGCGAGGCCGCGAGGGCGAGCAGGGAGACGAGCACGGCGGCGACGAGCGGTGCGTGCCGGGCGACGGATGTCCTGCCGGAGGCGTCCGCCGGGTCGCCGGTGTCCGCGTCGGAGGGGTCCGGGCGGCCGGCGCCCAGGCGCACCTCGGCGGCGCGGCGGCGGCGTTCCAGATAGGCGAGTCCGCCCCAGCCGATCACTCCGCCGGCCAGGGCCCCCGGCAGTCCCCCGCCGTGCAGGCGCAGACAGGCGGCGGCCTCGGCGCACGGGTGGCAGGTGGCGAGGTGCCGGGAGAGGTCGTCGGGGGTGTCGGCGGCGGGCGACCGGGTGACGGCGTCGAGGAGCCGGGCGTAGCTGCGGCACTCGGCGTCCAACGGGGAGTCGAGGTGGTTGCGGTGGCAGCGGTCCCGGAACAGGCGGCGTACCTGGGCGAGTTCGTCGGCCACGGTGGCGGGGTCGAGGCCGAGCCGGCGGGCCACCAGGGGCAGCGGCAGGGCCTCCGCCTCGGCCAGCCAGAGCAGTTCGGCGTCCGCCTGCTGAAGGTCGCGCAGTCCGCGCACGGCGACCGGGCGTTGCAGCGGCGGGCCGGTGTAGCGGGCGGCCTGGCCGGAGTGGAGCCACAGCCGCAGGTCGGGGTCGAGTTTGTGTCCGTGCCCCGCCTTCTCCCAGGCGGCCGCGGTGGTGCGAACGGCGGTCAGCAGCAGGGGTATCCGGGGCAGTCTCGACGAGCGGCGCCCGGTGCCCCGTACGGTGCCGTGCTCGGCCGCGCGCAGTTCGCCGATGCCCTGGGTGAAGGCCTCACGGGCCAGTTCGGCGGCGGCGGTGGATCCCGCCGTGCACAGGTCGGCGTAGGAGAGCACCGCGTCCCAGCACTCGGTGAACAGTGCCGCCTCGCTGGCGTCCTTGGGGCTCGGCAGGTCGGGCATGAGACTCCTGCATCACGTACGAGGTCAACTCGCCACAGTCGGCGTGGAGTTGGGGGAAACCTCGCGGCAGTGGCCGAGCTTTTCACGTTCTCGACACAACTGACAAGCGCCGCCTTCACTTTCTGTGGCGGCGTGGCGACCCCTCGCGGTGACAATACGCAAGGAAGGCCGGAACGTCTCGGTTCCGGCCTTCCGATGGTGCGTGGGGCCGCTGGGCGGCCCCGCGCTCAGACGGTCCCGGCGGGCTCCTGTGCGGGGAGGCTGTCCATGAAGGAGCTGACGGAGAACACCGCGTTGCCGGGGCCGGGCGGGCCGTATCCGGGCGGTGAGGACAGGCCGAAGTCCTCCATGGTCTGCCGGTACGCCTGGAGCAGCCGGATGTGGTACTCCAGCGGGGCGCCCTGCGGGTTGGCCTTGCCGAGCGGGGTGGTCGGCTCCGGGCACCAGGTGGTGAAGCGGGGCGTGATGCCGTGCGACATGAAGAAGCGCAGGCCCTCGGTGGTGGAGTCGATGGCCTCGTCGACCGTCTTGAAGCCGAAGGGCTCGGCCATCTCCACGCCCGCGACGAAGTTGGGGATCACGTTGCGCGCGCCGAAGATCTCGGCGGAGTCGAGGATCCGCCGGTGCCACTCGTCCCGGCCGACGTAGCGCTCCTTGCCGGGGCAGTACATCTTGAACAGGTACTCGTCCCACACCTCGTAGTTGGGGTGGTAGATCTGCACGCCGTAGTCCTTGAACCGCTGGACGTCGTCCTTGGGCAGCGCCTGGGCGACGACCTTGCCGATCCAGCGGCCGGGGAAGCGCTCCTCGATGGCCTTGGCGTAGTGGCCGTAGAAGTCGGCCTCGTCGCGGCCGGAGACCGTCTTGGTGATGGCGCCGCCGGTGAGGGTGTAGGCGGTGGAGGCCTTCGCCGTGTCGTACCGGTCGATGATCTCCAGGGCCTCGAGGACCTCCTCGACGTCCTTCACCCCGGTGTAGGGCCGGCCGGCCGCCTTGTGCTGGCGCCAGTTGTGATTGATGTCGCAGTACTGGCACTCCTCCTTGGCGCCGAAGTACTGGCAGACCCGGAAGACGGTCAGATAGATCAGGTAGCCCCACTGGATGGTGGGCGCCACCTCCATGACCGACTTCCCGTTGGACAGGGTGTGCCGGTAGTACTCGGGCATGGGCGGCACGCCGACGTCGGAGATCCGCTTGCCGTCCAGGTAGAGGCCGAGCATGCCGTGCTCGTCGGCGGCGACGCGGTAGGGGGAGGCCGGGTTCACCCGCACGGACACCACCGTGCGGCGCAGGTCGTAGGGGCCGCCCGTGAGGATGATCTCCTCCGGCGGCCTGCGCAGCGCGGCCTCGCCCAGCTCGGGCAGGGTGCCGTGGTCGAAGGAGAAGATGAAGTACGACTTCGGTTTGACCTCTCCGCTCTCGTTGTCGCTGAGCGCGGACGGGTCGAAGGCCACACCGCCGCGCAGCAGGTCCTCCTTGAAGACGGCCTCGCGCGGCACGTGCGGGAACCGCTCCATCAGATCCTCGACCAGCGCGGTACGGCTGCCCATCCCGTGTTCTCCTCCCGGTTCGGACGTACGACTCCTCACGGTATGCCCCCGGCCGGACATCCGGGCGGCCGGGTCCCCCACAGGGTGCGGGCCGTATCCGAGGTAGGTTCCGGCTGGGGCCCTTTTCGGCCCCGGTGGCCGGGAAGGACGAGGGATGACCGAGAGCGTGACCAACTGGGCGGGCAACATCACGTACGCCGCCAAGGAACTGCACCGCCCGCGCACCCTGGACGCGCTGCGGACACTGGTCGCGGAGTGCTCCCGCGTGCGGGCGCTCGGCAGCGGGCACTCCTTCAACGAGATCGCCGAGGCCGGCGAGGACGGCATGCTGCTCTCGCTGGCCGAGCTGCCCCCGCGGATCGACGTGGACACCACGGCCCGGACGGTGCGGGTCGGGGGCGGGGTGCGCTACGCGGAGCTGGCCCGCCAGGTGCACCGGCACGGGCTGGCGCTGGCGAACATGGCGTCGCTCCCGCACATCTCGGTGGCCGGTTCGGTCGCCACCGGCACGCACGGCTCGGGCGTGGGCAACGGTCCCCTCTCGTCGTCCGTGCGCGCGGTGGAGCTGGTCACGGCGGACGGCTCGACGGTGACCCTCGCGCGCGGCGACGAGCGGTTCGGCGGGGCGGTCACCTCGCTGGGCGCGCTCGGTGTCGTCACCGCGCTCACCCTGGACCTGGAACCGGCCTTCGAGGTCGAGCAGCACGTGTTCACCGAGATGCCGCTGGACGGTCTGGACGACACCGCCTTCGAGACGGTGATGGCGTCGGCGTACAGCGTGAGCCTGTTCACCGACTGGCGGGAGCCGGGCTTCCGGCAGGTGTGGGTGAAGCGGCGCACCGACCAGCCGCTCACGGACCTGCCCCCGGCCGCTCCGGCGGTCGAGAAGATGCATCCGGTGCCGGGGATGCCCGGGGTGAACTGCACGGAGCAGTTCGGGGTGCCGGGGCCCTGGCACGAGCGGCTGCCGCACTTCCGGGCGGAGTTCACGCCGAGCAGCGGGGCGGAGCTGCAGTCGGAGTACCTGATGCCGCGCAGGTCGGCCGCCGCGATGCTGCGCGCGCTGGACGCAATCCGCGAGACGGTCGCGCCGGTGCTGCAGACCTGCGAGGTGCGCACCGTCGCCGCCGACGACCAGTGGCTGAGCCCCTGCTACGACCGGGACACGGTGGCCGTGCACTTCACCTGGATCGAGGACACCCGGACGGTGCTCCCCGTGGTGACGCGGGTGGAGGAGGCGCTGGCACCGTTCGACGCGCGGCCGCACTGGGGGAAGGTGTTCACGACGCCGGCGGCGGTGCTGCACGCCCGCTACTCGCGTCTGCACGACTTCCGGGCCCTCGTCCGTGACATGGACCCCGACGGCAAGTTCACCAACGCCTTCGTGCGGGACGTGCTCGGGGACTGAGTCTCCGCGCATGCCTCCGGCGCGCCCCCGGGCCGGACTTCGTCAACCCCCTTTCCAAAGCCCTTGTCGAACGTTCGGCTCCTGCATAGCCTTGCCGCGCGCCGGTGGCGGGCCGCCCCGGCCCGGCCGGCAGGGGATGGGGGCAGCGGACGGTGAAGCGCACATCACGGGACATCCGTACGGCCAACCGCTATCGGGTACTGCGTCAGATCATCGCCGCGTCGCCCACCTCCCGGCAGGAGCTGGCGGCCGCCACCGGCCTGAGTCTGGCCACCGTCGCCACCCTGGTGGGCGAGCTGCTCGACCTCGGTCTGATCACCGAGGTCGGCTTCGAGGACTCGGCCGGCGGCCGTCCCCGGGGCCTGGTGGCCGTCGACGCGTCCGGCGGCGCCCTGATCGGTGTGGACCTGGCCGAGACCTATGTCCGGGTCGAACTGTTCGACCTCGCCCTGAACGTGCTGGCCCGCGCCGAGAAGGCCATGCGCCCCGGCGACAGCCGCCCCGAGCAGGTCGTGGGCCATGTGGCCACGGCGGTCGGGTCGGTGGTGGCGCAGGCCGGGGTGGAGGGCGCGCGGGTGCTCGGGGTCGGCGTGAGCGTGCCGGGTCAGGTGGACCGGGACACCGGCGTGTCCGAGTACGCGCCGAACTGGGACTGGCACGACGTACCGCTGCTCGATCTGCTCGCCGGCCACATCGCCTACCCGCTCCACCTGGACAATCCGCTGCGGGCCTGCGCGGTGGCCGAACTGTGGTTCGGGGCGGCGCGGGGGTGCGGGGACGCGGTGGTGGTGAACCTGGGGACCGGGGTGGGCGCCGGGCTGGTGCTGGGCGGCGGGGTGCACCGGGGGGTGAGCAACAGCGCCGGCGAGTGGGGGCACACCACGCTCGTCCTGGACGGCCGCCCCTGTCACTGCGGCAACCACGGCTGTGTGGAGACCTACACGGGTGCGCCCGGGATCATGCTGAATCTGCGGGAGCTGAGTCCGGACAGCCCGCTGCTGCGTCCCGGGGACCAGACGGCCACGATCGACGCGCTCGCCCGCGGGGTGGGCGCGGGCGATCGGGAGGCGGTGGCCGTGCTCCGGCGCACCGCCCGCTATCTCGGCGCCGGTGTCGCCGATCTGGTCAACCTCTTCAATCCGGAGGTGGTCGTGCTCAGCAGCTGGGTCGCGGCCGCGTTCGGTGAGCCGCTGCTGGAGGAGGTCCGCGCGGCCGTCGCCCGGCACGCGCTGCGCCGCCCGATGGCGGCCACCCGGATCGTCCTCTCCCCGATCCCGACCGATCCGGTGTGTCTGGGGGCGGCGACGTTCGCGCTGGAGGGCGCGCTGCAGTCGGCCGGCAAGGGCGTCAGGGCCCGGGCGGCCGGAGGGCGCCGGTAACGCGAGTTGTTCGTCATCACGAACGGTCCACAACGCTTCGCACCGACTTTGTCCAACCCCTTGCCGAAGTATTGGCCGAAGGTTAACGTCCCGCGCACCGCAAGTCCTTGAGCGCCACCCGCCGCAAGCCGCACACGAGACAAGGACGTCGACATGCCGGCCATGAGCAACAACAACTGGGACCGCCGAACCGTACTGCGCGCTGCGATGGGCCTGACCGCCGCGGGAGGTCTCGCCGCATGCGGCAGCAACACCGGCCGGAACGGCGGAGGTTCGGGCGACGCGCTCGTGCAGTACTTCCACGCGTACGGCGAGGCCGGCACCGAGCAGGCCGTCAAGAGGTACGCGAAGGCCTACGACAAGGCCGATGTCGCCACGCAGTGGATCACCGGCGACAACTTCGAGAACAAGCTGTTCTCCGCGCTGCTGACGGACAAGGCCCCGGACCTGTTCGAGTTCCACCCGCAGATCCAGCTCGTGCACAGCGGCCAGGTGGCCGATCTGACCGACATCATCGACCCGGTCAAGGACGACTTCAACCAGGCGGACATCGCGTCGCACACGGTCGACGGGAAGATCTACGGCGTCCGGATGATCGACGACCCACAGTTCTTCTTCTACCGCAAGTCGTTGTTCGACAAGGCGGGCGTCGGCGTCCCGGCCACACTCGACGAGTTGGTGGAGGCCGCGGCCAGGCTCACCACGGACCAGGTCAAGGGCGTCTTCCTCGGCAACGAGCTGCACGCGATCATCCGCCCGATGATCTGGGCGGCCGGCGCCGACACCCTCGACGACGACAACCGGATCGCGTACCACACGGACGGGGTCAAGGAGGGCCTGGTCACCCTGCGCAAGCTCTTCACCAGCGGCGACCTCCTCCTGGGCGCCCCGGCCGACTTCTGGGACCCGTCCGCGCTCAACCAGGGCCTGTGCGCCATGCAGTGGTGCGGCATGTGGGCGATGCCGCAGATGCAGGAGGCGCTCGGCGACGATCTCGGCATCTTCCCGTTCCCCAAGGTCACCGGCGACGGCAAACCCGCCGTCTACAACGGCGGCTGGTCCATGTTCGTCAACGCCAAGGGCAAGAACGTCGACGCGGCCAAGGAGTACGTGAAGTGGCTGTGGATCGACCAGAAGGAGTACCAGGAGGACTGGGCCACCTCCTACGGCTTCCACATCCCCCCGCGCACCTCGATCGCCGAGTCCGCCGACAAGCTCAAGTCGGGTCTGCCCGGCGAGGGCGTCCGGCTCTTCAACGAGTTCGGGCACTTCGACAACATCGGCTTCACCCAGGCCATGATCGACGCGACCGAGGACGTCATCGCCGACTGCGTCCGCCAGGACGGGGATCCGGAGGCCGCGCTCGACAAGTGCGACCGCAAGGTCGACCGCGAGCTCGAGAAGCTCTTCGGTTAGGCCGCCGGACGGACAGCCACGACATGCCGACCCTCACCGACAGCGGTGTCACGAGCCCCGCCCCGTCCGAGGCCCCCAAGGCCCGGGCGAGGCGGCCTCTGCGGGGCAACCCCACCGCCAACTTCTGGCTCTTCACCGGCCCGTTCATGATCGGGCTGGCGATCTTCGTCTACCTCCCGATCGGCTGGAGCCTCTGGCTCTCCTTCTTCGACGCCCGGTTCACGGTCACGCCGAGCGAGTTCATCGGCTTCGACAACTACCGCTACATGCTGACGGACGACGGCTTCACCGGCTCGCTCGTCACCTTCACCGTCTTCGCCGCCTTCATCGTGCCCACCACCTGGGCCCTCGCCCTGGGGCTGGCGCTGATGGTGAACCGGCTGCGGTTCATGCGGGCGTTCTTCCGGTCGGTGTTCTTCCTGCCGACCGCGGTGAGCTATGTCGCCGCCTCGCTCATCTGGAAGATGTCGATCTTCAGCGGTGTTCGCTTCGGCCTGATGAACACCGTCCTCGGCTGGTTCGGCGTCGACAGCATCGCCTGGCTGGCCGCCCCCGAGCCGCCCTGGTACTGGCTGGTCATCGTCACCGTACGCCTGTGGCTCCAGGCCGGGTTCTTCATGATCCTGTTCCTGGCGGCCCTGCAGAACATCCCGCGGGAGCTGTACGAGGCGGCCGCCATCGACGGCGCGAAGCCGGGTTGGCAGACCTTCCGGTACATCACACTGCCGCAGCTGCGCGCCACGTCGACGGCCGTGGTCCTGTTGCTGCTGGTGCAGGCGTACCAGGCCTTCGACGAGTTCTTCAACCTGCTGTCGAGGACCACCTGGGGCCGCCCGCCGCTGGTCGAGCTGTACGAGACGGCCCTCGGCGAGAACCAGGACTACGGTGCCGGCAGCGCGGGCGCGATGATCCTGACCCTGCTGATCTGCGTGGTGACCCTGCTCCAGGGCACGTTCATGGGCTTCGGAAAGGGGGAGGAGGCCAAGTGACCACCACCGCACCCGGGACACGGAAGTCCCGCACGCCCCGTCGCGTCCGGCGCGGCGGCGTCATGGGCTCGGCCGGGCTCTACGCCGCCACCTCCGTCGCGGCCGTCCTCTTCCTCGTCCCGTTCTATCTGATCGTCCGCAACGCCCTGTCCACCGACGCCGACATCACGGGCGCACAGTGGCAGTTCTTCCCCACCGACATCCAGTGGGGCAACGTCACCGAGCCGTTCAGCGACTCGACGGTCGACTTCGCCCGCTCCCTGTGGAACTCGGCCGTCGTCGGCGTCCTGCACACCCTCGGCACCCTGCTGGTCGCCTCGCTCGCCGGGTACGGCCTGGCCCGCATTCCGTACCGGCACGCCGACAAGGTCTTCTACGCCGTCCTGGGGACGCTGATGGTGCCGACCGCCGTCACCTTCGTCCCGAGCTTCGTGCTGGTCTCGTCGCTCGGCTGGGTGGACACCTACCGGGGACTGATCATCCCGGGCCTGTTCAGCGGTTTCACATGCTTCCTGTTCCGGCAGTACTTCCTGGGGTTCCCGAAGGAGCTGGAGGAGGCGGCGCGGGTGGACGGGCTCGGCTACTGGGGCGCCTACTGGCGTGTCGTCGTGCCGAACTCGCTGAACTTCTTCGCCGCGATCGCGACGATCACCTTCATCAGCGGGTGGAACGCCTTCCTGTGGCCGCTGGTCATCGGCCAGGACCCGAGCGCCTGGACGATCCAGGTCGCGCTCTCCTCGTACATGACCAACCAGACCGTCAACTTCCACCTGATGTTCATGGCCACCGCCATTTCCATCCTGCCCCTGGTGTTCGTCTTCCTCTTCCTCCAGCGCTGGCTGGTGCAGGGGATCGCGCAGACCGGGATCAAGGGCTGAGCTAGGAGACCGATGTCATTGCGCACCCCGTCGAGCGGCCCGACCGGCTATGTCGAGGACGTCTCCCCCGGCCGCGGGGCCCTGCCCCCACGGGCCTGGTACGCGTCCTCCGACGCGGCGTCCCTGTCCCTGAACGGCGGCTGGCGCCTGCGGGTGTCCCCGGCCGCCGACACCGAGGACGAGGCGTTCGCCGCACCCGGGTACGACGCCGGTGACTGGGCGGAGGTGACCGTGCCCGGCCACTGGGTGCTGCAGGGCCACGGCGCGCCGATCTACACCAACCACCTGTACCCCTTCCCCGTCGACCCGCCGCACGTTCCCGCCGAGAACCCGACCGGCGACCATCTGCGCCTCTTCGACCTGCCGGACGACTGGCCCGCCGACGGCGACGCGGTGCTCCGTTTCGACGGGGTCGAGTCCTGCGCCCGGGTGTGGCTGAACGGCACGGACATCGGGGAGTTCAAGGGTTCGCGGCTGCCGCACGAACTCGCGGTCGGGCAGCTGCTGAAGCGGTCCGGCAACGTTCTCGCGGTCCGCGTCCACCAGTGGTCGGCGGGCTCCTACCTGGAGGACCAGGACCAGTGGTGGCTGCCCGGCATCTTCCGTGACGTGACGCTGCTGCACCGCCCGGCGGGCGCGGCCGGTGACTTCTTCGTGCACGCCTCCTACGACCACGTCACCGGCGAGGGGACGCTGCGCGTCGACTCCGACGCCGCGGGGCGGGTGACCGTGCCGGAGCTGGGCGTCGACGTCGCCACCGGTGAGGCGGTGACGCTGCCCGTCGCTCCCTGGACGGCGGAGACGCCCCGGCTGTACGCGGGGACGCTGGCCACGGCGGGCGAGCGCGTCCCGCTGCGCGTCGGCTTCCGCACGGTCGTCGTGGAGGACGGCCTGATCAAGGTCAACGGAACGCCCCTGCTCTTCAAGGGCGTCAACCGCCACGAGTGGCACCCGCGCCGGGGCCGCGCGCTGGACCTCGACACCATGCGGCAGGACGTGCTGCTGATGAAGCGGCACAACGTCAACGCCGTCCGCACCTCCCACTATCCCCCGCATCCGGCCTTCCTCGACCTGTGCGACGAGTACGGGCTGTGGGTGATCGACGAGTGCGACCTGGAGACCCACGGCTTCGTCGAGCAGGACTGGCGCGACAATCCCGTCGACGACGACCGCTGGACCCCCGCCCTCCTGGACCGCGCCGCCCGCATGGTGGAGCGGGACAAGAACCACCCGTCGGTGGTGATGTGGTCGCTCGGCAACGAGGCGGGCACCGGACGCGGGCTGACCGCGATGGCCGGCTGGATCCACGGCCGGGACCCCTCCCGTCCGGTGCACTACGAGGGCGACGCCGGCTGCCGTGACACGGACGTGTACTCGCGGATGTACCCGCCGCACGAGGAGGTGGAGCGGATCGCGCGGGGTCTGGACGGCGGCACCCGCCGCAGGCGCGAACTGCCCCTGATCCTCTGCGAGTACGCGCACGCCATGGGCAACGGGCCCGGCGGACTCACCGAGTACCAGGAGCTGTTCGAGCGGTACGGCCGGCTCCAGGGCGGTTTCGTCTGGGAGTGGATCGACCACGGCATCGAGCACCCGGAACTGGGCTACGCCTACGGCGGCGACTTCGGGGAGGAACTGCACGACGGCAACTTCGTCTGCGACGGGCTGCTGTTCCCGGACCGTACGCCCTCACCGGGGCTGACCGAGTACAAGAAGGTGATCGAGCCGGTCCGGATCGAGGCGGGCGGCGCGGACGGCACCGTACGCGTGACCAACCGGTACGACTTCGCGGACCTGTCCCATCTGGAGTTCTGGTTGTCCTACCAGGTGGACGGCTGGCCGACGGGGGCGCACCCGCTCACCGTGCCGCCGCTCGCGCCCGGGGAGTCGGCGGAGGTCAAGCTGCCCGAGGCCCCGGACGGCAAGGGCGAGGAGGTGCAGTGGACGGTGGGGGCGCGGCTCGCCGAGGACCTGCCCTGGGCCGGGAGGAACCACGAAGTGGCCTGGGCCCAGGGGACGGTGGCCCGCCGTGCCCCGCTGCCCGCGGCGACCGGCGTCCGCCCGGCCGTCGACGGTGACCGGATCGTCCTCGGCCCGGCGGTCTTCGACGCCCGCACCGGCGCACCGCGCAGCCTCGCCGGTGTCCCGGTGCGGGATCTGCGCCTGGACGTGTGGCGGGCGACCACCGACAACGACGACGGCGCGCCCTGGCAGTCCGACACCCGGTACGGGCTCCTCTGGCGCGAGCTGGGGCTGCACCGCATGCGCCACCGCCTGGTGTCCGTCGGCACGGACGACGACGCGCTGACCGTGCGGACCCGGGTGGCGCCCGCCGGCCGGGAGGCGGGCCTGCGCACCGCGTACCGCTGGACGTCCGACGGCACGCAGGTGCGGCTGACCGTGTCGGTCGTGCCGGAGGGCGACTGGCGGGTGCCGCTGCCCCGGCTCGGCATCCGCTTCGGCCTCGTCGGGGCCACCGAGGAGAACGCGGTCTTCTGGTTCGGCGGCGGCGAGGAGTCGTACCCGGACTCCCGGGCCGCGTCCAGGGACCTGCTGTGGGACGCGAGCGTCCGGGACCTCCAGACGCCCTATGTGCGCCCGCAGGAGAACGGCGCCCACGCCGATGTGCGCTGGGCCGAGGTGGGCGGCCTGAGGGTCGACGGCGAGCCGGAGTTCTGGTTCACGGCCAGGCCCTGGACCACCGAACACCTGGACGCCGCCCGCCACCTGACCGACCTCGTCCCCGGCGACACGGTCTGGGTGAACCTGGACCACCGCCTGCACGGTATCGGCTCCCAGTCCTGCGGCCCGGGTCCCCTCCCCCGCCACTACCTGTGGCCCGAACCCACGGAGTTCTCCTTCGTCTTCTCGGAGCCGCGCGACTGACGGGGCCCGTGGTCCGCGCAGCAGGGGGTGGGGTCCGGGGCCTCGAACGGCACGAGGGCGCCGCCCAGGGCCCATGTGGCGGCGAGGACGAGTTCGCCCCGCTGCCACTGCGGCCGGACGTGGTCCCGGGTCACCAGGCGCGTCTGCGGACCGGGCGGTTCGGGTGTGCCCAGGACCGTCACGCGGGCGATCGCGGAGCCGGCGAGGAGCTCCGCGACGGTCATCGTGCCGGTGAGGGCCCCGGCGCCCGGGTAGAGCACCGCGCGGCCCACCGCGTCGGGCGGTCCCGGGGAGACGGTGCCGTACTCCGCGAGCCGCTCACGGAGGTGGTCCGGGAGCGGACGCGGGGGCGAGGACAGGGACACGACGACCCGCGGACGGTCGTCGCGCACGAGGTGGGTGCAGCCGAAGGTGCCGTCGGGCAGGTCGAGCCCGGCTGCGATCGCATGCAGCAGGCGGTCGGCGTCGAGCAGGTCCCGGGTGCCCGCGTCCACCGTGAGGGCGTGCGGGGTCATGACGGCAGGACCCACACGGGGTTGCTGTAGAACCACAGGTCGCGCCACGGGTCGGCGTCGCCGACGACGTCGAGCGCCGGGCCCGCCGGGTCGACCCTCGCGCCCATGGCGCCGACGGCGGACCGGTTGCCGTCCGTGCCGCGCAGCCGGACGTACACCGGGCGGTCGACGCGGCCGAGGGCGAAGGCGACGCGGACGGTGCCGGCCGGCTTGTCGATGTCGTACGACCGGGCGACCCTCGCCGTGGGAGCGGTGAAGGTGTCCTGGTCGGCGACCGGGCCGGTGACATCGCCCTGGATGACGTCGACGCGGGCGAGCTTCGGCGTGAAGCCGGCCCAGTTGTTGCCGCCGGCGAGCGCGATGTCGGCGGTCAGGGTGACTTCGGTGCCCTTGCGGACGTGGAGGGCGCCGCCGAGGGTGGCCCAGCGGCCGCCGCCCAGGACGCGGACGTCGAGGCCGCTGATGAGCTGCCCGTGGTCGACCCAGATGCGGCCGGCGCGGATGCCGTCCATCACGGCGGCGTAGGAGAAGCCGTCGGCGCCGACGTGGGTGCGGCTGTACTGGCCCGGCCAGAAGTCGCCCTGGTCGACGTCGATCTTCCCGGCGTAGACGGGGTCGTCGTAGCGGCCGCCCGCGGCGAAGTCGCCCCCGCCGCGGGCGGCGGTGTCGGCGTAGACCTGGTGGGAGTCGGAGTTGGCGGTGATCCACCAGGGGCGGCCCTCGGCGAGGAGGCTGTCCCACAGGCCGCCGACGGTGGCGGTCATCCAGTCGAAGCCGCCCCAGGTGCGGTAGCTCTCCAGCGGGTAGCCGGGGAAGGAGTTGGCGCCGGGGCTGCCGTCGTAGATGCCGCGGGCGCGGCCCATGCCGAGCGGCTCGGGCAGGCCGGCGGCCTGGTGACCGGGGGCGCCCTCGAAGCCTACGGCGATCTGCCGGTCGCCGGTGCCGGTCGCGTCGCGCCAGGCGCGGATCTCGTGCGGGGAGTCGATGCCCTTGCGCGCGGGGTGGTTGGCGAGCATCAGGGCGTCCTTGATCTTGCGCCGTCTGACCTGGTCGGCGAGGAACTCCAGACCGGCGACGGCGAGCGCCTCGTTGGCGGGTGTGGAGTCGCCGGCGCCCTTGACGCTGCCGTCGTAGTCGGTCTCGAACTGCTTGAGGACGGAGACCTCGTGGCGGCCGGGGTGGACGAAGACGGTGCCGTGCTCGGCGGCCGGGATGTTCCACTCCAGGCCCTGGAAGACGAGGGTGTCCTCGTGGGCGGCGCGGGCTTCCTTGATGTCCGGGTTGACCTTCTCGACGCCGATCCTGGCGTGGGTGGTGCTGCCGTGGTCGGTGATGACCAGCCAGTCCATGCCGTGCCTGGCGCCCTGGCGGACCTGGTCGACGACGCGGTACTTGCCGTCGCTGCTGTACTGGGTGTGGATGTGGTGATCGCCCGCGAGCCACAGGAAGCCGCGGCCCCGGCCGTTGCCGCTGCGGTTCCCGCCCGCCGCGTGCGCGGGCGTGGCGGCGGCGCCGGCGGACAGCACGGTGCCGGCGGCGAGTCCGGCGCCGAGCAGCCCGGCCCGGCGCAGCAGCGTCCGGCGGGACTTCTGCTCGGGGTTCAGTGCCTCGTCCGGCACGGAGGTGTCGAAGGCGGCGGGCAGGGGCGCCGTCGTTTCGTGCCGGTGGTCGTGTCCGTGGTGGTGATGGTGGTGCGGTCCGTGTGCGTGCCCGTGACCCATGGAGTGCCTCCTCGATGCCGCGACGCGACCGCGCCGCGTGTGGAGGATCACGGCAGCGCATGAACGTCGAACGACCGGCGGGTGAGCCTCACATGCCCCGGACACGACGCCTCGCCCGCGCGCGTCCGGTGGTCCGGGTTCGCGCCGAGCGGGTGCGCGGGCCACGCACCTGCGTGAAGGGCTCGCGTCCTCGGCGTCGGTCCGGGAAGCCGACGGCCCGACGCGCGGATGGGCGGCTCGCTCACCCCTTGGCGCGGGGCGGCGGGTCGGCCCGGTGGGCGGTGCGCACCGGCCGCCAGAACGTCCGGTGGAGGAAGAGCAGGGTCAACAGCAGCAGGATCAGCCCCACGGACACGAACATCCCCACCAGCATGACGTCGTCGCCGGCCGGATCGTCGTCATGGGCCATGGCGACGAGGATCGGGCCGATGAGCGCGGCCGGGAGGAGGACCCAGAAGAACAGGTAGGCCCGGATGACCTCGACGGCACGGATGCGCGAGGTGCCGTAGATCTGGTACTCGGTCGTCGAGCCGCTGCCCTCGAGGGTGGTCCTGCCCTCCCGCACGTAGTAGCGACGGAGCGGGGCCACCGGCAGGATGATCATCAGCCATTGCGTGGCGAAGAAGCAACCGGTCTCGTCCGGGCGGGAGTTGTACAGCAGCATGGTGCCGAGCGCGTTGTAGGTCCCCAGCGAGGGCGGCCTGGCGTCCGGCGGCAGCGGGTACACGGGATCCGGCATGCCCCGCAGGACAGACACGCGGGCAGGGACCCGTCCCGGCCGTTTCCGGGCCTACCGGCTGAGCCCGCGGATCTCCTCGTACGACGGTGTCGTGCCCTCCGGGAGCGTGCGGCCCGAGCGGATCGCGGCCGCCGTGTCCAGCGCCGCGCCCAGTGCCCGGCGGTACAGCAGGGAGCCGAGGCTGACGCGGCGGACGCCGAGGTCGGCGAGGTGGGCGACGGACGGTCCGGCGGGCGAGTGGAGGATGTTGAGGGGGACGCCGTCCAGGGCGCGCACCAGGCCGGCGATCCCGCGGGGGTCGGTGAGGCCGGGGACGAAGACGCCGTGGGCACCCGCGTCCCGGTAGGCCTCGGCGCGGGCGAGGGTGTCGTCCGGGTCGCCGTCGCCGAGCCAGTGGGTGTCGGTGCGGGCGTTGACGAAGAGGCCGGGAGCCGCCGCGCGGACGGCGGCGATCTTCGCGGCGTGCCGGTCGGCGGGCCCGAGTCCGTCCTCCAGGTTGATGCCGGCGGCGCCCAGGGCGTACAGCTCCCGCGCGAACTCGGCCACCTCGTCCGGGTCGTCGCCGAAGCCGCCCTCCGCGTCCACGGAGAGCAGCAGGGGCGCCGGGCCGAGGGCGCGCGTGAGGTGCAGGGTCTCGGCACGGGCGGCGGCCGCGCCGTCGGGGAGTCCGGCCGCCGCGGCGACGCCCAGGCTCGTGGTGCCGACGGCGCGGAAGCCGTGCGCGGCCAGGAGGAGCGCGGAGGCGTGGTCCCAGGCGTTCGGGAGCAGCAGAGGTTCGTCCGCGTGGTGGAGGTCGGAGAAGGCGGTCATGACAGGTCTCCCAGGGCGTCGGCGTAGTAGACGGACCCCTGGACATGGCGGGCGAGTTCACGGAAGCGCCGGCCCGCGCCGGGTGAGTGGTCGAGCTGCTCGTCGGTGAGCGCGTCGAGGCGGTTGGCCCAGATCCTCGCCAGCCGGGTGAGGCGGCTGCGGGCCTCGTCGAGGTCCGGCGGGGTGAAGGGGGCGAGGTCGGCCTCGGTGGTGACCAGGGAGGCGTGCCAGTGGTCGGGCCGCGTCTCCTCACCGGCGAGGCGTGCCTCCCTCTCCGCGAGGTGGTCGATCAGGTGGTCGGTGACGCGGCGGATCGCCTTGTGCGGGGTGTACACGCGGCCGTCGACGTGGACGGGTTCGCCGTTCCAGCGGGTCCAGGTGCCGGCCGGCGCGAGGACGTGGTCCACCATGCCGGTGACGGCCGCGGCGGGGGCGGAGATCTGCTTGCTCCGGGTCATGGGGGAACGTTAGAAGCGGGACGCTTCGGTCCCGGCCGAAGTGTCCGTGCCCCGCGCGGAGTCACGGACCTGGGGCGCCCCGGTTCCGGTCGGGGCGCCCCAGGGGTTCGCGTCCCTCGCCCACACGTTCCTCGGCGGCCGTGCGTCCCGGCGGTGTCCTCAAGGAGCGGGTTCCCCACGTGGCCGGCCGTACTCTCCTCGTGGTGTGCGTGGTTGCCTCACGTCGCGCCGGACCACCGCCGGGTGGGGGGCCGCGCGTCTCCTCTCACGCCCGCTGCCCGCTCGCCGTGTCGGCCACGGGGACGCCGAAGTCCGGGGTGCCGTCGGGCCGCCAGCCGAGCCTCTGGACGCGGGTGTGGCGGTTCGGGTCGTGCAGCGGATCGCCGTCGATCTCCTTGTACTGGCGTGCGTGGTACACGAGCACGTCGGTGACGCCGTCCTCGGCGACCGTGAAGCAGTTGTGGCCGGGGCCGTACTGCTCGGTCGTGTCGTTGCTGGTGAACACGGGGACGGGCGACTTGGACCAGTTCGCCGGGTCCATGAGGTCGCTGTCCTCGTCGGCGGTCAGCAGCCCCATGCAGTAGTTGGCGTCGGTGGCACTGGCGGAGTAGGTCATGAACAGCCGCCCGTTGCGCTTCAGGACGTACGCTCCCTCGTTGACCGCGAAGCCGATGCGCTCCCAGGCGTACTCGGGGGTGGACAGCCGTACTTGAGGTCCTGTCAGGGTCCACGGGCTGTCCATCTCGGAGAGCCAGATGGCGGTGTTGTTGTCCATGCCGGGTTCGTGCTGTGCCCAGGCGAGGTAGCGGGTGCCGCGGTGGGTGAAGGTGGTGGCGTCCAGCGAGAAGGTCTCCCAGGCGGTCTTGATCCGACCCTTCTCGACCCAGGCGCCCCGGAAGGGGTTGGGGTGGGCGTTCTCCAGCACCCAGATGCGGATGGCCCACACGTCCTCGGCGGGTGCGGCGGCGAAGTAGATGTACCACTTGCCGCCGACGCGGTGCATCTCCGGTGCCCAGATGTGGGCGCCCATGTCGCCGGTGGGGTGCGCCCGCCAGACCACGGACTCGGCGGCCCGTGACAGGCCGTTCAGCGTACGGGAGCGGCGCAGGATGATCCGGTCGTACTCGGGGACGGTGGCGGTGTAGTAGTAGAAGCCGTCGGTGTGGCGGGTGATGTGCGGGTCGGCGCGGTTGCGGACGAGCGGGTTCGCGTACGGAGCCGCCTTCGGGGGCGCGGCGGGGGTGGCGTGGGCCGTCACGGGCGCGGCGGCGACGGCGCCCGCGGCCAGGGCGCTCTTCAGCAGGAGTCTGCGGGCGGGGGGCGGGGGCGGTTCGGGCAGGTCGGCGTCGCGGCTCATGCTGTCTGCCTCTCGTGGGGGAGGACGAAGGACGAGCTTGCTCGATATCTCGAACGTCATCTGTCATGACGAACGCCGAAAAGGTAAGCGCGTGCCGTGAGGAGGTCAACGGGTCCGACGGGGACCAACAGAAACCGCGTTCTACACGGGCGCGAAGGCGTGCATCTCGTCCCCCTCGGGCTGCACCACGCCGTAGGTGCCCTCCGGGACGGCGTTCCAGGCGCCGGGCAGGTCGCCCAGGGGCTCGGAGACGATGAGACGGGCGTCGTCGGAGACCTCCCGCAGGAAGGCCACGTCCGGGTGGAGGGACCGCAGCGTGTCCACGCGTGTGCTGTAGAACAGCGAGCGCGTCTTCTTCCGGGTGGAGTAGCGGAACGCCCACAGGCGCACGCCGTCGGTCACCGCGACCGACATCTGCATCGGGAACTCCACGCCGTGCTCGTGGCCGACGCGTTCCACGAGGCCGGCCATCCGGGCCACCGCACCGGGCGGGTCCTCCTCGAGGCCGAGGGTCAGCGCCAGGTAGAACATCATCTCCGAGTCCGTGGACCCCTCGACGTACGGAAAGAGGGATGGCTCGACGGCCAGCGCAAGGTCGCGGCGGAGCCGGTGGAACTCGGCGATCGCCCCGTTGTGCATCCACATCCAGCGGCCGTACCGGAACGGGTGGCAGTTGGTCTGCTGCACCGCCGTGCCGGTGGAGGCCCTGATGTGGCCGAAGAAGAGCGGGGAGACGACGTGCGCGGCGATCTCCCGCAGGTTGCGGTCGCTCCAGGCCGGTCCGATGTCCCGCACGACCGCGGGGCTGTCCTTGTCCGGCACGTACCAGCCCACGCCGAAGCCGTCGCCGTTGGTGGTCTCGACGCCCATCTTGGCGTGCAGACTCTGGTCGATCAGTGAGTGCACCGGTTTGTAGAGGATGCTGTCGAGGAGGATCGGCGTGCCCGAATAGGCGAGCCAACGGCACATGTCCACCGCCTTCCCGGCCCCGCGGGGGGACCGTCGTTCCCGTCGGTCCCCGTCACGGACCGCGCCCCGGCGCCGTCTCCCGCGGTCCCAGCGCCCACCTGGTCCACCCGCAGCCACTCGGAGCCACCACTGCCCCACCGCGTACCCACTCGGCCCCGCGGGACGCGGACCCGCAGTGTTCCCGGGGCGCTGCGGCACACCACCGGGACATCAGTGCCCAGGAACGCTCGGGCGGCGGCAAGGGCACCGCCCGCGTGGGTCCGGGGCCGGACGCGGTCCGCGCCGCCGTCACCGCGAGCGCCCACAGCGCCACGGACAGCCGGTGCCGGCATCCCGCCCGCGGCATACAGCCCCAGCACCGTGAGCGGGGCCACCACGCGCGGCACCGCGCCGGCGATCCGTACGGCCCCGGAGTGGGCGAGCGTCCACCACAGGCCCACGGCCACCAGGGCCGGTCCGGCGACACCGAGCAGGATCCAGAAGACGCTGCGCAGACCCGCGGCGGTGAGCGGGACCAGTACGGCGGCCGCCAGGGCGGGGAGTGACAGACGCGTCCACCTCGCGCCACGACGGCCGGAGGCCGGCCGGGGGCGGCGCCCCGGCCGGCCTGCCCGGAACATGGTGTGCGGAGTCAGCGCTCGGAGCGGCTGCCCGGGCGCGAGACGCACAGGGCCCAGACGATGAAACCGGAGAAGGCGATCATCACGACGGACCAGACCGGGTAGTACGGCAGGGAGAGGAAGTTGGCGATGATGAGGAGCCCGGCGATCACCACGCCGGTGATGCGGGCCCACAGGGCTCCCCGGACCAGGCCGAGGCTGACCAGCACGGCGATCGCGCCGAGCACCAGGTGGGTCCAGCCCCAGGCGGTGAGGTCGAACTCGAAGACGTAGTTCTCCGTCGAGACGAAGACGTCGTCCTCGGCGATGCCCATGATGCCCCGCAGGATGTCGAGCACTCCCACGATCATGAGCGAGACGGCGGCGAAGACCGTCAGGCCCTCGGCCCACTGCCGCTTCGCCGACGGCGCGTGCGCGCGCGCTCCGTGTGTCGGGTGTGTCGCTGTCATGGCCGATGCCTCGATTCGGTGTCGTGCGGTCAGCGCCCTGCGGACGAAGCGAACGGACCCGACCGGTCCGCCGGGCCGTGGCCGCTGAGGACCAGTTCCTTCGCCCTGCGATACTCGTCGTCCGTGATGTCGCCCCGGGACTTGATCTCGGACAGCCGGGCGAGTTCGTCGACGCTGCTGGAACCTCCGCCCTTGGCGGTCTCACGGACGTAGCTGTCGAACGCCTCCTGCTGCGCCCGCGCCTGCGCGATCTCCCGGCGCCCCATGTTCTTGCCGCGGGCGATCACGTAGACGAAGACGCCCAGGAAGGGCAGGACGACCGTGAACACCAGCCAGCCCGCCTTGGCCCAGCCGCTGAGGTCGTCGTCGCGGAAGATGTCCATGACGACCCGGAAGAGCAGGATGATCCACATGATCCACAGGAAGAAGACCAGCAGGGTCCAGAAGGCGCTCAGCAGGGGATAGTCGTACGCGAGATACGTGACACCGCTCATCTTCGTCCTCCGTCCCGGGCGTGCGCCCGACAGGTCGTTCGGCCCCGTTCTCAGCGTCCGCTCGCCGGACGGACACCGCCTCACCCGGGGCGGGTGAAGGGCGACCGGGCGGGGCCCCCGTCCCCGCCGGGGCCGCCGGATTCCGTCGGGCGGCTCCTCAGCCCGCGCCGGCCCGGCCGTGGGCCCCGATGCCCGACCTGCGCAGCGCGGACCGCCAGGCCAGGGCCACGGCCGCTTCGACCAGTCCCATGAGGACGAGCCACAGGCCGAGGAGGCGGGTCAGTGCCAGGGCGGACTCGGCGGGCAGGGCCAGCACCACGATGCCCGCGATCACCGCCAGCAGCGCCGCCCCGAGAACGACCGCACGGTGCGGCAGATCCCGCGAGGCGAGGGCCGTGAAGAGGGTGAGCATCCCC
The DNA here is from genome assembly GCF_055571035.1 of Streptomyces malachitofuscus. Lineage (NCBI taxonomy): Bacteria > Bacillati > Actinomycetota > Actinomycetes > Kitasatosporales > Streptomycetaceae > Streptomyces > Streptomyces malachitofuscus. The sequence continues at coordinate 208,525 of NZ_JBVIGA010000003.1, forward strand.
GACACCAGCCAGACGACCCCGACGATCAGGGACAGGGCGGCGATCGTCTGCAGCGGGTTGCGCAGGCAGAGCACCCCGGCCAGGACGTAGAGCACCGCCAGCAGCAATTCGGGCAGCCGCTGGCTCGGCTCCTCCCGTCCGAACACGCCGACGAACCGGAACACCCCGGCCGCCAGCAGGTACAGGCCGATGAGCACGGCGAGGACGTGCAGCGTGGTGTCCGGCCACACCAGCACGATGATGCCCGGGACGAAGGTGGCGGCCGCGGAGGCGAGGATCCACTTCCATGAGCGCCCGAGTGCCGCCAGCAGGTCATCCGGCGAACCGAGGGCCGCACCGCGGGACAGGTACTCCTCGTGTCCGGCCCCCGGCGCCGGACCAGGTGTCGCAGCCATGGCTCCTCCTCCCGCACGGTGCGGCAGCGCACGCGGGCCGCCGCACGAGCGCATGACCAGCCTCCCGCCCGGCCGCGGTCGCCGGGTCACCCCCGACGGGTGATCCGGCCGGGGACGCCTCGCGGTGGGATGGGTAGTCGTCCACGGTGCAGGCGGGAGACAGCCATGGCCGTACCGAGTCCCTTCATCGCCTCCCTCACCCCGGCCGAGCGCGCCGCGTACGGCAAGGAGGCCCGGGGCCGGGCCCCGCGCTCGTCCCACGGCTCGTTCGAGGCGCCGCAGGACCGGCCGGACCCGGTCGACGTGATCGAGCGGCAGTCGGCGACCCGGCTGCCCGAGCTGGTGCCGGTCCGCTACGGCCGCATGCTGGAATCGCCCTTCCGGTTCTACCGGGGCGCTGCGGCGATCATGGCGGAGGACCTCGGCCGGGCCCCGAGCACCGGGCTGGCCGTGCAGCTCTGCGGTGACGCCCATCTGCTCAACTTCCGCCTGCTGGCCTCCCCCGAACGGCGTCTCGTCTTCGACATCAACGACTTCGACGAGACGCACACCGGCCCCTTCGAGTGGGACGTGAAACGGCTGGCGGCGAGCTTCGCCATCGCGGGCCGGGCGAACGGCTTCCCGGCCGGGGAGCAGAACCGCGCGGTGCGCGCCTGCGGGGAGGCGTATCGGCGCCGCATGCGGGAGTTCGCGGGCATGCGCACCCTCGACATCTGGTACGCCCAGGACGACGCCGACCAGTTGCGGGAGCTGATGGCCTCGTCGATGACGCGGGAGGCCCGGCGCCGTACCGAGGAGGCGACGGAGCGCGCCCGGACCCGCACCCACCTGCAGGCCTTCGCCAAGCTCACCCACGTCTCCGCCGGGGCACGCCGCATCACCGCGGATCCGCCGCTGATCACCCCCCTGCGCGATCTGCTGGACGACCCGTCCGCCGAGGAGAAGGGCCTGCGCGAGGTCCTGGACGGCTATGTGCGCTCGCTGTCGTCACAGCACCGCCATCTCCTGGGCCGGTACCACCTGGTCGACGTGGCCCGGAAGGTGGTCGGCGTCGGCAGTGTCGGCACCCGCTGCTGGATCGTGCTGCTGCTCGGCAGGGACGACGACGACCCCCTGCTGCTGCAGGCCAAGGAGGCGCAGGAGTCGGTGCTCGCCCCGTACGCGGGCGGTGAACGCTTCGACAACCAGGGCCGGCGCGTGGTGGCGGGCCAGCGGCTGATCCAGACCACCAGCGACATCCTGCTCGGCTGGACGCACGCCGTGGGTCTCGACAGCCGCCCCCGGGACTTCTACGTGCGTCAGCTGCGCGACTGGAAGGGCATCGCGCGCCCGGAGACCATGGACCCGGGCATGCTGCGGCTCTTCGCCCGCCTGTGCGGGGCGAGTCTGGCGCGGGCCCACGCGCGCTCCGGGGACCCTGTCGCCATCGCCGCCTACCTGGGGCGCGGCGACCGCTTCGACGGGGCGCTGGCCGGGTTCGCGCAGGACTACGCCGACCGGAACGAGCGCGACTTCGAGACGCTGGCCGCCGCCGTCCGCTCGGGCCGGGTGCGTGCCGAGAGCGCCTGAGGCCCAGGGCGGGCACGTTCACTCCGGCACCTGGCGCATCTCCAGGACGCGCAGGCCGAGGGACTGGCAGCGGGCCAGCAGCCCGTACAGATGGGCCTCGTCGACGACGTGCCCGAACAGCAGGGTCTGCCCCGACATGGTCACGTGGTCGAGTTCCGGAAAAACCTTGATCAGCGGTTCCGAGAGATGCCCGTCCACACGGATCTCGTAGCGCATGAGCCGCTCCCCGGGTGGCTGGAACGGACCGGCCGCCCCCGTACCCGTCCATCGTCCGCCCACGGGCGCCGGCCCGGTTCACCCCGTACAGGTGAGGCACCGCCCGTCCGCCTGCCGTGGCCCTCAGTGTTTCAGCCAGAGCTTGCCCGAGAGGATCACCAGGCCCAGCACGAGGTTCACCAGGGCCGACAGTACGATCAGGCGCCGCGTGGCACCGGCCGTGCGGGCCGCCGCCACCGACCAGCCCACCTGCCCCGCCACGGCGACGGACAGCGCGAACCACTGGCTGCCCTGCACCCCGAGACCCAGCACGGGGCTGACGCCCACGGCGACCGCCGGCGGCACGGCGGCCTTGACGATCGTCCACTCCTCCCGGCACACCCGCAGCACGACGGCACGGTCCGGGCTGCGCTGCGCCAGCCGCGCCCCGAACAGCTGCGCGTGCACGTGCGCGATCCAGAAGACCCCGCCGGTGAGCAACAGCAGCAGCACCAGCTCGAGGCGCGGGAACGAGCCGAGCGTGCCGGCCCCGACGATCACCGACGCCGCGAGCATGGAGCCGTAGACACCGCCCGTGTAGTCGGCGTGCGCCACCCGTCCGGCGGTTCGTGGTGGGGGGGCCGTGGGTCCGGGGCCGGCCATCACGCCCTCCTCCGGCCGGACCGGTCCGGGGCGTTCGTCCCCTGGCGCTCGGACGCCGGGCCCGGCAGCCGGGATGTGACGAGGAAACTGGCGAGGGTGATACCGCCGGTGGCCAGGATCGCCGCCTTCAGCCCGTCGAGCTGCGCCGACGCATAGGACTCCGTCACGGCGTCCACCTCGCCGGGCGGCAGTCCGGCGCGGGTGGCCGCGTCGCGCACCTGCGCGGTCGGGACGAAGGTGACTCCGGCCTCCAGGGCGACGCCGACCTCCTGTCTGGCCTCCTCGGACAGCCGGACGTCGTCCTCGACGTGCGAGGTGAAGGCCTGCGCGAGGGAACCGACGAGGAGCGAGCCGATCAGCGCGGTGCCGAGGGCCGAGCCCAGGTTCTGCGCCGTGTACTGGAGCCCGCCGACCTCACTGCGCTCGTCCTCCTGGGCGCTGGACTGGACGACGTTGCCGAGCTGCGAGGCGAACAGTCCCATGCCGACGCCGAGCAGGGCCATCGCCCAGGCGAACTGGGCGTCGTCGATGACCGGGTCGATGGTGGCCAGCAGCCACACGACGGCCGCCGCCACGGTGACCAGGGCCAGCCGGACGATCCGGCGGGGTCCCGCCAGGCGCCCCAGGCGGGCCGCGCCCAGCGAGGTGACCAGCATGGCGGCGGACACCGGCAGCAGCCTGAGCCCCGTCTCGAAGGCGTCGAAACCCTGGACGACCTGGAGGTACAGCGGAATGGTGAAGAACAGGCCCAGCAGGATCAGGTTCTGGCTCACCAGCGACAAGAGGCCGGAGCCCAGGGCCGGCCGTCGCAGCAGGGACAGATGCACCAACGGATCGTCGCCGCGCCCGTCCCGGTGCCGCTCCCACCGGCGGAAGACCGCGAGGACGGCCACCCCGGCGGCGATCACGAACAGCGTCGGCGCGAAGCCGAGGACGGTGAAGGGCGGGTTGCGCGGCTGCACCCAGCCCCATGTGCCGCTCTGCAGGACGCCGAGCACCCCGAGGGCCAGACCCGCCGCCGAGAGCACGGCACCGACCCCGTCCAGCCGGGGACGCGTCCCGGCCCTCGGTTCCTCGGTGATCGCGCCGCGCAGGAGCAGGACGGCCAGCACGACCACGACCTCTCCCACGAAGACCAGCCGCCACGTGAGATACGTCGTCACCCAGCCGCCGAGCAGCGGCCCGACCGCGATCCCCGCTCCGGCCAGTCCGCCGACGACTCCGTAGGCGACGGCCCGGTCGCGGCCCCGGTAGGACTCCGCGACGAGCGCCGCCATGGCGGGCAGGACCAGCGCGGCGCCGAGCCCTTCGATGACCGACCAGCCGAGGACGAGGACCCACAGCGTGGGAGCGACGGCGGTCAGCGCGGAACCTGTGGCGTACACGACGAGACCGGAGAGGAAGACCCGCCGCCGTCCGAGGATGTCCCCCAGCCGCCCACCGATGATCATGAACGCCGCCATGACCAGGGCGTACAGCGTGATGACGGCCTGGATCGCGGTGACCTCGGTGTCGAAGTCGTCGACCAGTTGGCTGATGGAGACGTTCATGACCGACGTGTCGAGGACCATGAGGAACTGCGCGGTCCCCAGGACGATCAGCGCCCTCCAGTGCGTCACGGCGTCCGTCCCTTCACAGCAGGTCCAGCTCGCGGGCGCGGCGCACCGCCTCGTTGCGGCGGCTCACGGACAGCTTCCGGTAGACGCTCTTGAGGTGGGTCTTGACCGTGTTCACCGACACGTACAGGTCGGCGGCGATCTCCTCCGTGGACATCGTCAGCGCCAGGCGCCGCAGCACGTCGAGCTCGCGACCGCTCAGTTCCTCGACGAGCGGGGGCGGGGGCACCGGCCGGCTCGGGGACGGCCCCCTGGTGCCGGGTGCCGACGGCCTGCCCCCGACCCGCCCGCGTGGTGCCGCCGCGCCCTGACGGGGCCGGATTCCCGGCCTCTCCTCCGCCGAGGGGCGCCGCAGCCAGGCGGCGGCCCGCCGGTGCAGCTCGGGTTCCAGTCCCGGCCTGCGCAACCGCAGATGGGCGCGGAGGATCTCCGCGAACAGCGGGTGGAGTCGGTACGCGTCGTGACCGAGCTGCTCCACGAAGGCGTTGCCCCGGCTCAGCCGGGCCAGAACGGCCCCGGCGTCGTCGCACCCCGTCACCGCGTTCGCCAGCCCGGCCTTGAACCGGTCGAGCACGCTCACCCGCAGCAGGAGTTCCCGCGTCCTTGCGTCCTGCTGCCTGAGCACCTCCGCCAGCAGAAAGTCGGCGATCGTGCTCCGGTCGGCTTCGAACTCCTTGAGGTACATCTCGGGATCCGGGCTCTCCCCGGCCGCCAGCGCGGCCAGCCGCAGCCCGGCGGCCCAGCCCCGAGTGCGCTCCACGAGCGCCCGCACCGCCGCCGGGGGCAGCCGCAGTCCGTGCAGTTCCAGCAACCGGGCCGCCTCGTGCGGGGTGAAGGCCAGCTCCGCGCCCCTGATCTCGGTCAGCGCGCCGGCGGCCCGGTAGCGGTGCAGGGGCAGCAGCGGCTCGGTACGGGTGACCAGGACGAGGCGCAGCCCGGCCCCCGCGTGGTGCAGGACGAACTCCAACTGCTCGGCGATCTCGGGGGCGGTGACGCGATCGAACTCGTCGAGCACCACGACCACCGGCAGTTCCCGGGCGCTCAGCTCCGCCGCGAGCCGGGTCAGCAGGGCCGGGTCCACCCGGTTCGCGTCCACCGGGACACCGACGTCGGCGGACAGCGGCACACCGGCCGTCCGCAGCGCCCGCAGCAGATACGCCCAGAACATCCCGGGCCCCTCCCCGGTCACGTCGGTGGTCAGCCAGGCCACGGGGAGCCTGACGCGGTCCGCGACCCAGTCCGCGACCAGCAGGGTCTTCCCCGCCCCGGCCGAGCCGTTGACCATGGTCAGCGGGGTGTCCAGCGCCTGGTCGAGGTGCCTGGTCAGCCGCTCCCGCCGCAGGTACGTCGCGGGGCGCGCGGGTACGGCGAACCGGGTGCGCAGAAACGGGTCGCCGCGTGGGTCGGCGAGGTCGTCCGCCACCGAGTGATCGTCCGCTTCGAGGCCGGTCATGGCACTCACCGCCCCTGTTCGGCTGTGCTCCCTCTCAGCATCCCAGCACCGGGGCCGGAGGGCGCGCCGTGACGGGCGGGTCGGTTAGCGTCGCCGGTATGAGCACCACTCCCGACCTGGCGTCGGCCCTCGCGGACGGCACGGTCGTCCTCGACGGCGGCATGTCCAACCAGCTCGCGTCGGCGGGACACGACCTGAGCGACGAACTGTGGTCGGCGCGGCTGCTCGCCGAGGATCCCGGGGCCGTGACGGCGGCGCACCTCGCGTACTTCGAGTCGGGCGCGGACGTGGCGATCACAGCGAGCTACCAGGCGACGTTCGAGGGCTTCGCACGGCGCGGGATCGGCCGGGAGGAGGCGTCCGAGTTGCTCGCGCTGAGCGTCGAGTGCGCCCGGGAGGCGGCCCGGCGGGCGCGCGTCTCCCGACCGCTGTGGGTGGCGGCCTCGGTCGGCCCGTACGGGGCGATGCTCGCGGACGGCTCCGAGTACCGGGGCCGGTACGGGCTGTCCGTCACGGAGCTGGAACGCTTCCACCGCCCCAGGATGGAGGTCCTGGCCGCCGCCGCACCCGATGTCCTGGCCCTGGAGACGATCCCCGACACGGACGAGGCGGAGGCGCTGCTGCGCGCGCTGCGCGGGCTGGACGTACCGGCCTGGCTGTCCTACTCGGCGGCCGGCGACCGCACCCGCGCGGGCCGGCCGCTGGAGGACGCGTTCGCGCTCGCCGCGCGGGCGGACGAGGTGATCGCGGTCGGCGTGAACTGCTGCACGCCGGACGACGCGGACCACGCGGTCGCACTCGCCGCCCGGGTGACGGGGAAGCCGGTCGTCGTCTACCCCAACAGCGGGGAGGCGTGGGACGCCGGGGCGCGAGCGTGGACCGGCGTTCCGACGTTCACCGCCTCCCGGGTCACGGGGTGGCGGGCGTCGGGGGCCCGGCTGATCGGGGGCTGCTGCCGGGTGGGACCGGAGACCATCTCGACGGTCGCCGAGGCGCTGCGGGGGCAGCCGTAGCGACCTCACGCCGGCCCCGGCACGTCCCACACCGCCCCGACGCCCCACGCACCACGCAGCGCCGCGTTCCGACCGGACAGGGATCCACACCTCCAACGCCCCACGCCCCGCCCCACGCCCCCCGCACCGTCCAACGCACCTACACCGCCACCAACCCCCACCGGCCGGACGCGTCTCGCCTCGACCTGCACACGCCCCGCCGCCCCGTCAGCGGTCGGTGCCCGGCCCGTCCGGATCGGGCACGGCGAGCAGGAGCAGGGTCACGTCGTCGTCGTGGTCGGCCGGGGCCGGGATGAGGGTACTGATCAGCCGGTCCGCCACTCGGTCAAGGACCTCCGGGTCCGCGCGGACGCCCTCCAGTGCGGCGCCGGCGGTAGTGGCGAGGACGTCGATCCGCTCCTCGATGTCGGTGCCGGGCTGTTCGACCAGCCCGTCCGTGTAGAGGACGAGGACGCTGCCGGGCGGCAGCGGCCGGGTCACCTCCTCGAACGGCACCCCACCGCCGGCCGGGTCGTTGACTCCCAGGGGCACGCCGACCGGTGCCCGCAGCCGGCCCGGAGGCCCGCCGGGAGGCAGGACGACGACGGGCGGGTGACCCGCGGAGCAGACGGTGACCTCGCCGGTGTCCTGGTCCAGGATCAGATAGAGACAGGTGACGAGCTGACCGGCCAGGTCGCCGACGAAGGCGTCCAGTGAGGTCATCAGGCGGCTGGGCGCAGCGCCCGTACGGGCCAGCGCGTGGGAGGCGGCGCGCAGCTGGCCCATGACAGCCGCCGCCTCCAGTCCCCGGCCCATCACGTCGCCGATGATGACGCCGGTGCGGCGACCGCCGAGGGGGATGACGTCGAACCAGTCGCCGCCGACCCCGGGATCCTGGACGGAGGCCAGGTACCGGCGCGCGCTGGGCAGGTACGCGAGGGTGGGCGGCTCCCCCATCAGGCTGTGCTGCAGGGTGTAGGCGATGCGCCGCTGCTGCTCGTAGCGTTCGGCGCGCTCGGCCTCCGCCCGCCTGCGCTCGGTGATGTCCCGTACGAACAGCACGGCGAGGGTCTCCCGCTCGGTCTGGAGACTGCTGATACTGACCTCGACGGGGAAGGAGGAGCCGTCGCCGCGCAGCCCGTAAAGGTCCCGGTCCACGACCGCCGGCTGCGGGTCACGCCGTCGCAGGTAGGCGTCGAGGAGGGCCCCCTGCCGCCGGCGCGTCGAGGAGGGCGCCAGGTCGGCGACCCGGGTGCCGACGAGGTCGCCGGGCGATCGGCCGAAGACACGCTCCACCTGGGCGTTGGCCATGACGACGATGCCGCTGCCGTCCGTGATGAGCGTGGCGTCGGGTGCGGATTCCAGCAGCGCGCGGAACCGCCGTTGCGCCCGCTCCACCTCGCGCTGGGCGGCGACACGTTCGGTGATGTCGGTGACCACCCCGCAGACGGCATAGGGGTCACCGGACGCGTCGTTGAGCGGGAAGAGGGTGGTGAAGAACTCCCTCGGACCGTCGGGCAGGGTGAGCAGTTCCTCCCGCTGCACGGGCCTGCCCCGGGCCAGCATCGCGAGGTCGGCATCCCGCGCGTGGCGGGCGAGGCCGGACGGCATGACGTCCACGTCGCGGCGGCCCAGCACCCGGTCACGGGGCAGCTCCAGACTCTCCTCGAACCGCGTGTTCACCGCCAGGAAGCGGCCCTCCAGGTCCTTGATGAACACCACCGCGGGCGTGTGGTCCATGAAGTCCTGCAGCAGTGCGTTCTGGCGCACCTGCCACTCGAGACGGGCGTGGGACACCTCGATCCGGCGGCCCACGGCCAGGACGGGGAAGATCACCACGGTGAGGGCGGCCACGTGGCCCCACACCAACAGGGCGGTCCCCAGCCTCGGCCCGAAGAGCCCCGCGGTCTCGCCCGCCAGGACGCCCCAGCCGAGCAGGGGCGGCACGACCACGGCGATGACGATCAGGCGCCGCCCCAGCGCCCCCGTCGTGCCCGCGTTCATGACGAGCCCGCTCAGCCCTTCGTCCGGCCGGGCCAGAAAGGCGGCCGCGCCCAGGAGGACCAGGGCCGGCGCGGTATGCAGGGCCATGCCCGTGTAGGCGCCGAACCGCTCCAGTTCGGGCACCGCGTAGGCGGCCCCGTACAACCGCAGCATGCCGATGGCCCCGACGGCCAGCCCCAGTGTCTGACCGAACCACGCGGGGAGCCGGCGCGCGCTCAAGCCCAGGGACGCGGCACCCGCGAGCGCCACGGCCACGGCGGTGTTCGGCGCCATCCGTCCCGGCGCCGTCGTCTGGACGTCGGCGGTGTCGTCCTCGACGAGGACCTCGTCGATGCCGAGATTCGTCCCCGCGACGTACTCCACCAGCGTGAGCACCCCGAGCACCAGTGCCAAGCCTGCCCCCGCACGGGCCGCCGCGGTCGCCCACGGGCGCACCGGGCCGCGTGCGACGACACACAACGAGGCACCGAGCGCCACGACGGCCACGGCGGAATTCGCCTTCATGGACACCGCGACACCGGGCAGCACGCTCTTCAGCACGTCGAGGTCGAGGATCCACCCGGTCAGGCCCACCAGACCCAGGAGAGCGGCGAGCAGCGCCATGACCGCGGCCGCCGCGCGGGCGGCCGCCAGAGCGGGCGGGTGGAAGGGCAGGCCGTCGGCCCGTTCCGCCCCCTGTACGCCGGGCAGTCCGGACGCGCGCTGCTGTCTCGTCACCGCGTTCTCATCCCTGACGGATGGCACACCCGCCGCATCCAACGGCTCATACCATGCTAAATAGCGCGCAATACCTGGGCATCCGCCCCGCACGGCACCAGGGGTGGGCCACGCTGGAGCGCTGTGACCAGGGCGGGTGCCGGGCGAGGAGGGTGGCCGGCCGCAGGCCGTCGTCGCCCCGCTCCGCGCATGACGCGCGGTCACGGGTGAGGGACGGTAGGAGTGGAGTGAGGAGGCGAGACGACGGGCGTGGGACGTCGGCGGGACGGGATCGTCGCGGCGGGGCGGGACGGTCCGCGGTAGTGCCGGTGCCCCCGTGCCCGGGCGCCGGCCTCGAGGCCAGAACAGGCGATGATCATATGCGCGACGCCATCTCGTTCGACGGCGATGCGGACGGTCTCCCGGACCGGGCGGCCCCCGCGCTGGCCGTCGTCGACGCCCAGGGGGTGGTGGTGGGGTGGAGCCCGTCCGCCGAGCGCGTGTTCGGGTACCCGCCCCAGGCGGCCATCGGGCATCCCGTGGACCGTCTGCTCGGCGCGGACGCCGGTACGGACAACGGGGCGACGGTCCGCGCGGCCCTCGACGGGCGGAACGCAACGGCCCTGCTCCGGCACCGGGACGGCAGGCGGCTGGAGGTGCGGCTGCGGGCGTATCCCTGGGTGGACGGCGAGGGCCGCGCTCGGCGGCTCGTCGTGGCGACGCCGCCCGGGGGGCCCGAGGCGGACGAGCCGCCGAGCGCGGCCCCGGCGCCCGAGGAGGCGGCGGCGTTCGCGCAGTGCCGTCTGCCGGTCATGGTGTTCGACTCCTCGCTGCGGGCCGTACGGGCGAGCGCCGGCGCCCAGCACGAGCTCGGCCGGAGCGAGGAGCGCATGGCGGGCGTGCGGGTCGCGGACCTCCTGCCCGACGACCATGCCTGCCAGCAGGTGGAGGACAGCATGCGCCGTGTCCTCGCCACCGGCGAGACCGAGCAGTTCCGGGTGCGGGGCAGGGCACGGCCCGCACTGCGCGAGGGCGTCTGGTCCATGACCGTGTCACCGCTCAAAGGCCCCGACGGACGGACACGGCAGGTGGAGGTGTCCGCCCTCGACGTCACCGAGCAGCACCTCGCCCGGGAGCGGCTCACCCTGCTGAACGACGCCAGCACCCGGATCGGCACCACCCTGGACGTGATGCGGACGGCGCAGGAGATGGCCGACCTGGTGGTGGGCCATCTGGCGGACTTCGTCACCGTCGACCTGCTGGACTCCCTGTTCCGCGGGATCGAACCGCGTCCCTCCCCCTCCGGCGCCGTCACTCTGCGGCGCGCGGCGCAGCAGTCGGTGCTGCCCGGGGTCCCCGAGGCGCTGTACCGGCCCGGCGACGTGGACGACTACCCTCCGTCCACACCTCCCGCCCGGTGCCTGGCCACCGGAGAGGCCTCGCTGCACCGCACCGTCGACCCGGCCATCAGGGCCTGGCAGCGGGTCGACGAGGCCCGCTCGGGAGTGCTGCGGACCTTCGGGGTCCATTCGGTGATGGTCATTCCGCTGCGGGCCCGCGCCATCACCCTCGGCGTGGCACTCCTCGTCCGGCACCGCCGCGAGGAGCCCTTCACGGAGGACGACCTGGTGCTGGCCGAGGAGATCGGCGCGCGGGCCGCCGTGGCCGTGGACAACGCCCGCCGCTACACCCTCGAACGCGAGACCGCGCTGGCCCTGCAGCGAAGCCTGCTGCCCCGGCGGACCGCCGCCCAGGAGGGGGTCGAGGTGGCTCACCGCTACCTTCCGGCCCGCACACGGGCGGGGCTGGGCGGCGACTGGTACGACGTCATCCCGCTGTCCGGCGCCCGGGTCGCGCTGGTGGTGGGGGACGTGGTGGGCCACGGGCTGCGGGCCTCGGCCACCATGGGGCGCCTGCGGACCGCCGTCCGCACCCTGGCCGACGTCGATCTGCCCCCCGACGAACTGCTGACGCACCTCGACGACCTGGTCACCCACGTGGTGTCCGAGGAGGAGACGCCGGCGCCCCGCGGGCCCGACCTGGAGGTGCCCACCGACCTCGTCGCCACGTGCCTGTACGTCGTCCACGACCCCGTGTCGGGGAGATGCACGGCCGCCTCCGCCGGTCATCCGGCACCCGCGGTCGTCACGCCCGTCGGCACGGTGGACTTCGTGGACATCCGTCCCGGTCCTCCGCTCGGCCTGGGCGGTCTGCCCTTCGAGACCCGTGAGTGGGACATGCCGCCGGGTGGCCTGCTCGTGCTGTACACGGACGGACTCGTCCAGGGCACCCGCCACGACCTGGGCAGCGGCCTCGCCCGGCTGCGCCACTGCCTGGAGCGGCCCGCCGCATCGCTGGAAGCCATCGGCGACGACCTGTTCCGCACGCTGCTGCCGGCACAGCCCCAGGACGACGCCGCCCTGCTGCTCGCCCGCACCCGAACCTTCGACGCGGACCACGTCGCCACCTGGGACCTGCCGTCCGACCCCGCCGCGGTGGCCGACGCCCGAGCGGACGTGGCGGCCCGGCTGGCCGCGTGGGACCTGGAGGACGTGGCGTTCACCGCCGAACTCGTGGTGAGCGAACTCGTCACCAACGCCATCCGCTACGGCCAACCGCCCCTCCAGCTACGGCTGATCCTCGGATCCGCCCTCACCTGCGAGGTGTACGACAGCAGCGACACCGCCCCGCATCTGCGGCGGGCCCGCAAGTTCGACGAGGGCGGCCGGGGCCTGCTGCTGGTCGCCCAGTTCTCCCGGCGCTGGGGGACGCGCCATCGCGCCCGGGGGAAGACCATCTGGGCGGAGATCGAACTGCCGGCCCGCGGCACGTGACGGCACGGGGGCCGCGCCCGGGTCGGCCGGACGGTCGCGCCGAAAGCGGGACGCGGCGGACGCGGTGACGAACTCGCACCACACCGTCGTGCCCGGCGTCCGCGCAGCCACGCTCGGCCCACGCCGATGGGGTATCGGTGAGGTGGGGGGCGTGCGGGGTCTTGGAGTCGCGGATGTGGATGGCGGTGGCGTGGGCCGCCTTCCTCTCCGTACCCACGGAGTCGGACGCACCGTAAGCGGCGTTCTCACCCGCGCGGTGCCTCCAAGTACCGCAACACAGCCAGCACCCGGCGATGCCCCTCCTCCGTGCGAGGAAGGTCGAGCTTCGTGAAGATGCTCGCCGTGTGCTTCTCGACCGCTCGCTGTGAAATGCCGAGGGCCGTGGCGACGGCCGCGTTGGTGCGGCCCTCGGCCATGAGGGTCAGGATCTCGTGCTCACGGGGGGTCAGGGCCGCCAGGCCCTCCCCCGCGCGGCGGGCCGCGAAGAGCTGGGCGACGACCTCCGGGTCCAGCGCCGTGCCGCCCGCCGCCACGCGGTGCAGCGCTTCGACGAACTCGTCCACGTCGACCACCCGCTCCTTGAGCAGATAGCCGAAGCCCGCCATCCCGGTCGCCGCCAGCCGGTCCGCGTACCGCGTCTCGACGTACTGCGAGAAGAGCAGCACCCCCAGCCCCGGATGCCGTTCCCGCAGCTGCAGTGCCGCGCGCAGGCCCTCGTCACGGTGTCCCGGCGGCATCCTGATGTCGGCGACGACGGCGTCCGGGCGGTACTCGTCCACGGCCGCCAGCAGCGCCTCGGCATCCGCGACGGCCGCCACCACCTCCAGCCCCCGGTCGCGCAGCAACTGCGCCAGGCCCTCCCGGACGACGGCCGCGTCCTCGGCGATCACGATGCGCATGCGTGGAGTGCTCCTACCCGAGCGGCAGTTCGGCGGTGACGGTGGTGGGTCCGCCGTCCGGGCTGTCGATCAGCAGCCGTCCGTCCACCGTACTCACCCGTTCCGCCAGCCCGGTGAGGCCCGTACCGCTTCCGGCCCCCTTGCGAGCGCCGCCCCGGCCGTCGTCGCGCACGACGAGACGCAGGACGCCGTCGCGGTCGTACGCCTCGATCTCGGCGCGTGTGGCCCGCGCGTGGCGGGCGGCGTTGGCGACGAGCTCGGCCGCGCAGAAGTAGGCGATGGACTCGATGGCCTGCGACGGCCGTGTCGACAGGTCGACACGTGCGGTCACCGGCAGCCCGGCCCGCGCGGCGAGCGTCTCAAGGGCCACGTCGAGCCCGTCGTTGAGGGCGGGCGGATGGATACCCCGTACGAGGTCGCGCAACTCGGCGATGGCCGCACGGGAGTTGTCCAGCGCGGAGCCCACCAGCTCCCGGCCACGTACCAGTTGGGGCGCGTCGCCCGGGGTCCGGGCCAGTTGGTCCCGCGCCCCGGCGAGCGCCATGGCGATGGCGATGAGCCGTGACTGGGTCCCGTCGTGCAGGTCTCGTTCGATGCGGCGCAGTACGGCCGCCGAGTCCTGCACGGCCAGCGCGCGGGTCTCCTCCAGCACCTGCACCCGCTCGTCGAGCCGCCCCGGCCCGAGCAGCGCCCGCGCCAGGGGACGTACGACGAGCGTGAGCAGCCCCCGCGTGGACCAGGCGGACAGGGCCAGCACCGCCAGGCCCGCGAGGGCGGTGAGCAGCGCGGCCGGCCAGTTGTCCATGCGGATGTCGCCCGCCAGTCCGATGCCCCGTTCGCCGTTCTCCTCCACCTGCCGCCACCACAGCGGGTAGGTCAGCGCGGCGAGCCCGTACAGCCGTACGCCGACGGAGACGACGAGCAGGAGCACCCCGACGGGCGCGAACGCCACGGCGAACGCCGCCGCCCGCCATCCGTCGCCGTCGGTGAGGGCGGCGCAGCCTGGCGAACAGGCCGTGCGGCTGGGACCGTCGTGGCGGCGGCGCGATGTCCTCGCCGAGCATCCCCCGCAGCATCGCCCGGTGCAGCGCGCCGGTGGCGCGGGCGACGGCGAGCACGCCGACCAGCAGGATCAGCCCGATCTGGGTGACGGAGGCGACGAGGGACACCGCGAGCAGCGCCAGCATGGCGACACCGCAGACGAAGCCGGGCACCGGGGCCAGGAGTGCGTACACAGCGTCGCGGGGGCTGCCGAGCAGTCGGCGGAGGACAGAGTGCATGGGTGGCTTTCGTGGGGGTCGTCGGGTCCATGGTGACCGGTGGGACCGCCGCCGGGCGGCAGGCGGCTCAACTGCTGCGCCGCGTCACCCCCTCGACCGGCCGCACCCGCAGCAGCCGCCCGAGCGGCGCACACGAAGCCGCCCACACCAGCGCGGCACCACAGGCGAGGACCGCGGCCCACGCCCACAGGGGCAGCCCCGAGACGGGCGTCCCGGTCTTCTCCCCCAGCGGCACCATCACCGCGCAGCCGACGAGCACCCCCGATCCCGCCCCGGCCAGCGTGATCACGGCACCCTCGGCCACCACCACGGCGACGACCTGCCGTTTCCCGGCACCCACCGTCCGCAGCAGCGAGAACTCCCGGAGCCGCTCCAGCGTCAGCATGACCAGCGTGTTCGCGGCCACCAGCCCGGCGAAACCGGCGTACAGCAGGGTGCCGAAGATCTCCATCCAGTCCGGCTCCCCGACACCTGTCAGGGACACGAACTTGGCCACCGCGAACGCCGTCACCAGGGCGACCGGAGTGATGGCCGCCGACAGCCGTCGCGCACGCGCCCGGCAGCCCGCCACGGCCAGTTCCCCGGCGACCCCGCCGAGACGGTTGAGCAGCGGAGCCGCGAGCGCCGTCGCCAGTCGGCCGATCCACGGGCCGGCGAGCCCGATGGCGACGAGATACGCCAGAAGCACGAGGGGGATCACGGAGGCCGCGTCCTCCGCCGGGCCGGCCGCGGCCGCGACGGTGAGCGCCCCCGCGCCGACGAGAAAGACGATCGAGGCCGCTCCCCGCACCCGCCCCGGCCGTTCGCCGCCCTGCACGGCGGAGCCGGCGAGCGCGGCGGAGGGCCGGGTCCGGGACGCGCGCCAGGCCCCGACCACCCCGCCGAGCTGCGAACAGACGAGAAGCACCCCACCCGCGGCGTACAACGGGGGCAGCCCCACGTCCAGTGTCATCCCGTCCGGGATCATCCCCTCCCCCGCCATGCCGTCGAACCAGACCCGCGCCAGCAGCGCCCCCAGCCCGTACCCGACGGGCAGGGCGAGCAGCGCCGCCCAGAGCGCCTCGGTCGCCACCATGCGCCGTATCTGCCAGGGCCCGGCCCCGACGGCCCGCAGCAGGGCGCTCTCCCGGTGCCGCTGGGCGACGGCGAGGGACATCACCTGCCCGATCACGAAAACCGACATGTAGACCGTGACCAGAGTGAACGCGACCCCCATCTCGGAGACGTTCGCCTGCTTGGGGTAAGCCGGCACCCCGGCCGCCGAGACCGCCATGGCCACGCACGCGGTGACGACGGTCGCGGAGAAGACCAGCGCGGCGAACGTCCCGGCGAAGGCGGACGGCCGGGCGCGGACGGAGGCGGTGGCGAGACCGGTGGAGCGGAGCGGCCTCATGCGCATACCGGCGTCGCCCCCGCCGTGTCCTGCACCAACCGGCCGTCCGCCAGCCGCAGTACGCGGTCCGCGCGGGCGGCGACGGCGGGGTCGTGGGTGACGACGACCACCGTGGCGCCGTGCGCGCTCACCGCCTCCCGCAGCAGGGCCAGCACCTCCGCCGCCGTTTCCTGGTCGAGCGAACCGGTGGGCTCGTCGGCGAAGACGACGTCCGGGTCGGTGATCAGCGCGCGGGCGATCGCCACCCGCTGCTGCTGGCCGCCGGACAGTTCCCCGGGCCGGGCCCTCTCCCGTCCCTCCAGCCCGACACGGGCGAGCATGCGGCGGGCCGCCGCCGTGTCCCGCCGCCGTCCGGCGAGACGCAGAGGCAGCAGGACATTCTGCTCGGCGGTGAGGGTGGGCAGCAGATTGAACGACTGGAAGACGAACCCGATCCGCTCCCGCCGCAGCCGGGTGAGCTCCTTCTCCCCCATGCGGCTGATCTCCCGCCCGGCCAGCCGGACGGTCCCGTGGGTCGGCCGGTCCAGCCCGGCGGCGCATTGCAGAAAGGTCGACTTGCCGGAGCCGGAGGGCCCCATGACGGCGGTCAGCGAGCGGGCGTACACGGTCGCGTCGAGCTCCCGCAGCGCGTGCACACTGCGCGCCCCACGCCCGTAACTGCGCCCGACGCGCTCCATCTCAAGAACGGTTTCCATGTCTCCGACGGTACGAATCCCCAGCTCAGGGCCGCTATGGGGAAGGCACCCGGATCGGAGGTTCGGTTCTTCCGAACCCTCACTCGCCGAGGACCGGCCACTCCCGGCGGACGCTTTGTAAGAGGCGCTCGCGTATGCCGCCGCCGGTCTGGTGGGGTTGTGGGGGGTCTCGCATGTGATCCCGACGCGGGCCGTCGTCGACGGATTCGGGGAGATCTCCGCGGACAACCGTCGCGTACTGGTCCAGGAGTGGCTGGCTGAGGCGGTGACCATGTGGTCTCTTGCTGCGCTGGTCATCGTGGTCACCGTGGTCGGTGGGGGGACGTCCGTGGCCGACTGGGTATACCGCGTGATCTCGGGAACGTTGCTCGTCCTCGCGGTGCTGACAACTGTCACCGGCGCCCGCACGAAGGTCGTCTGGTTCAAGGTTTGCCCAGTGTTGCTGACCGGCTCGGCAGTGCTGTTGCTCGTTGCCGGCCTCAGCTGAATCGCGATCCTGGAAGAACGATCACGGTGACTCGGCCTGTCAGGCGGCCTGAGCTTCACCCACCGGCCCGTCGGGCCGTTCGGCGATTTCCGCGACGTCGTGGAGGGCAAACGGGCGGTTCCTCCGAACGAATGAGTCCGCCCGTGGACAGGGCAGGCCGCCGAGGGCACGTGGTAGGTCCCTGGAAAGGACCCTCCGTACAACGGGAGCAAGGGTGCGACGCATTCTCGTCATCGACGGCCATCCGGACGCCGGCAGTTACTGCGCCGCCTTGGCGGACGCTTACGTCGAGGGCGCCGGGGAGGGCGGGCACGAGGTACGACTGTTGCGCTTGAGGGACATGCGTTTCGACCCGGTCCTCCACGGCGGTTTCACCCGCCCGCAGCCGCTGGAGCCCGATCTCGTGGAGGCGCGGGACGCGGTGCGTTGGAACCGCCGTCGTAGCGGAACATCGACGCCCCGTCGGTCACCTTGCGCTCGAAGGCAGAGGGTGCGGCCTGGTTGACGGTCCGTCAGGGCCTGCGGAGTGCGGCTGTGCCGTACTCCCAGAGGCGGTCCGCTGTCTGTGGGGCGAGCGCGTGGGTGGCCACGCCGGCGGTCGGGTTCTCGTCGCCCCGGACGGTGCGCGCCTCCTGGTTGTCCTCGAAGTAGCGGCCGGTGACGCCCTCGACGAGGGGCGAGGCGGCCAGCAGGACGGAGGTCGCGGCGCCCTGGGCGGGGGTCTTGTAGTACGGCAGCGGCCGCAGGTTGCCCTCGTCGTCCATGACACCGAACGCGCGCATCGTGTCGTCGTCGAGGTGCCGTTGCAGGCCGGTGAGGATGTAGCCCGGGGTGAGGGCGTTGGCCGTGATTCCGTCGGCCGCCCAGCGGCGGGCGGCGCCCACGGTGAGGAGGACACCGGCGGTCTTCGACTGCCCGTAGGCGACCCAGGGGTCGTACGGCCGCCGCTCGAAGTGGGGGTCCTCGAAGTCGAAGGGCGCGCCCAGGTGGGCGCCGGAGCTGACGACGACGATGCGGGCGGAACCGGCGGACCTCAGGGCCGGATGCAGGCCGGCGGCCAGGGCGAAGTGGCCCAGGTAGTTGGTGGCGAGCTGCATCTCCCAGCCGCCGGGAGTGAGGGTGCGCGCAGGCAGGGCCATGATCCCCGCGTTCGCGACGAGGACGTCGAGCGGGCCGTGCCACGCCCGCGCGAAGGCGTCGACGGACGCCGGGTCGGAGAGGTCCAGGGGGGCCGCGCGCACGGTTCCCGCGCCGGGTACGGCGGCCAGTTCCCGGACGAGCGGTTCGGCGGACTCCGGGCGGCGCGTGGCGACGGTGACCTCCGCGCCGGCGGTGGCCAGAGCCCGGACGGTCTCGGCGCCGAGGCCGGAGGCGCCACCGGTGACCACGGCCCGTCGGCCGGCGAGGTCCACGCCGTCGATCACCTCCTGCGCGTCGGACCGGGAGGTGAAGGGGGTGGTGAGGAGGGCGGGACCGGGGTCGTTCGGTACGGGCCGGCCGGCTTGAGGGGTCGTCGTCATGCCTTCACGCTACGGTGGGTGGACTGGACGCTCCATGGGTGAGCGTCCGCCATCCTTTAGTCATCGTCCAACAGGGAGGTCTCTCGTGGATCCGCTCGAGGATGTGCTCACCCTGCTGGAGACGCGCAGCCATCTCTCGACGAGCCTGGCGGCGGGAGGGCGCTGGGCGGTGCGGTTCGCACCGCCTGGCGGTGTGAAGTTCAACGCCGTCCGGCGCGGCTCCTGCCTGCTGGAGGTCGACGGCGTCGACGAGTCGATCGCACTGGCGAAGGGTGACTGCTACCTCCTCGCGCACCGGCGCCGCTTCACCCTGCGCAGCGATCCGGGGACCACCCCGGTGGCCGCCGGTCCCGTGTTCGCCCGGGCCGAGGGCGGCGTCGCGAGGGTGGGCTCGGGCGACGACGTGTTCCTGGTCGGAGGGCGGTTCTCGTTCGGCGCCCGCGCCCAGGAGCTGCTGCTGGACCGGTTGCCACCGGTGATCCTCGTTCCGGCCGGCACCCAGCACGCGGAGACGGTGCACTGGGCGCTCACCACGATCGACGAGGAACTGGCGCGCGGGCGGATGGCCGCGACTCTCGTGGCCGAGCACCTCGCCGTCGTCATGCTCGTCCACGTGCTGCGCCTGCACCTCGCGCGCGAGCCCGACGCGGTGTCGGGGTGGCTGGCCGGCCTCGCGGATCCGGTGATCGCGGCGGCGCTGGCCTCGCTGCACCGCGAGCCGGCGCGCTCCTGGACCGTGGCCGACCTGGCACGAACCGCAGCGGTGTCCCGGTCCACGCTGGCCGCCCGCTTCAAGTCCACCGTCGGACAGGGGCCGCTGGAGTACCTCACGCGGTGGCGCATCGAGCTCGCGGCCCGGCAGTTGCGGGACGGCGGCGCCACGCTCGCCTCCATCGCCCACTCGGTGGGATACGGATCCGAGAGCGCCCTCAGCGTCGCCTTCAAGCGAGTCATGGGAACGTCCCCCGGCAACTACCGCAGGCGCCGGGCGAAGCCCCCGTCATAAGCTGAGGCCCGCCGGCGAGGGACGGGAGGGCCCCGATGACCGGGACGACGACGGCGACGGTGGCCGAGGTGATGGCCGAGCTGGCCGCGCTCGAGGATCCGAAGGTCCGTGCGGTGAACGAGAAGCACGGCGACGACCACGGGGTGAACCTCGGCAAGCTGCGTGCGCTCGCCAAGCGGCTGAAGACGCAGCAGGACCTCGCCCGCGAGCTCTGGGGCACGGGGGACACCGCGGCCCGGCTGCTGGCGCTGCTCATCTGCCGCCCGAAGGCGTTCGAGCGCGACGAGCTGGACGGCATGCTGCGCGAGGCGCGCACGCCGAAGGTGCACGACTGGCTCGTGAACTACGTGGTGAAGAAGAGCCCGCACGCCGAGGAGCTGCGCGTCGCCTGGTTCGCCGATCCCGATCCGGTCGTCGCGAGCGCCGGCTGGGCGCTGACCACCGACCGTGTGGCGAAGAAGCCCGAGGGACTGGATCTACCGGCGCTGCTCGACGTCGTCGAGGCGGAGATGAAACATGCCCCGGACCGTCTGCAGTGGGCGATGAACCACTGTCTGGCCCGGATCGGGATCGAGCACGCCGAACACCGCGCCCGCGCGATCGGCATCGGTGAGCGTCTGGAGGTGCTCAAGGACTACCCGACGTCCCCGGGCTGCACATCGCCGTTCGCACCGGTCTGGATCGATGAGATGGTGCGCCGGCAGCAGGGTGAGTAGCTCCAGCGGCTTCGCCCCACCCCGGGCGGCGAAAAGGAATGGCGGTCCCATGGGCGCGGCGTCGAGCATGTGGCCCATGACTGATGAACCCGCGCGATGGACCAAGGCGACCGTCTACCCCGACATGTGGGCCGACCCGGACGACGATCCCCGGAACAACGAAGGGCCGGGCCCGGACGGGGAGTTGCCGACACTGGAGGGGGTCCTCAGGGATTACCGGCTGACCCTGCGGATGAAGTGCGAGGGCCTGGACGCGGAGCAGTTGGCGCGGCGGTCGGTGCCGCCGTCGACGATGTCGCTGCTCGGGCTGCTGCGTCACCTCGCCGAGGCGGAACGGGACTGGCGCAACTGGATCAGCGACGGGGAGCCGCTGCCGAAGCTGTACGGCAGGCGCGACGGGGACTTCGACGGGGCCGTGGCGGATCAGGCCGTGGTCGACGCCGCGTACGCCGATCTGGAGCGCGAGCAGGCCGCGACCGACGCCGCGCTGGCCGGACACCCGGACCTGGGTGAGCGGTTGGGGCAGGAGGGCGTCGCGGTCCGGGAGCTGCTCGTGCACCGGATCGAGGAGTACGCCCGGCACTGCGGCCACGCCGACCTGTTGCGTGAGTGCGTCGACGGACGGGTGGGCCAGTAGAGGGTTGGACGGGGGCTGTCGTCCGCCGGGGGTCAGGTGCGGCGGAGGGCGCCGCTGCGGCGTAGGCGGCGTACGACGGAGCGGAGTTCGGGGGTCGGCGCGGGGGCGGGCTCCCCGGGGGTGGGCGCGGTCCACAGGGCCAGTTCGCGGTCGTGGGGGCCGTGGACGGTGTGCGGGGTGCCGTCGCCGAAGACGCGGACCGGGTGGTCCTCGTTCCAGCGTTCCCACCCCGGGGACCCGTCGGTGACGAACCGTACCCACGCCCCGTGCATCGCGTCGGCCAGGTCCTGCGGCGCGCCCTCGCCGGCGAGCTTGCGGGCGTCGGGCTCGTCGCCGCTGTCGAAGACGAAACCCAGTTCCAGGGCATGGCAGGCGCCCATGCCGGGGCGCCGCGAGGGCCAGGCGAACTCGTAGACGTACGACGGCTCTTCGCGGCCGTCGGCGAGGCGGTGCAGGGGGATGCGGAGCAGGTGGTCGGTGACCATCTGGCCGACGAGTTCCGCGGTGCCGGCGTCCGGGCGCAGGGCGCGGTAGCCGCGCGGCACCTCGCTGCCGACACGGCAGCGGGCCATCGCGCCGGCGAGGGCGACCGCGCCCAGGCGGTCGACGCGTTCCACCAGGCCGCCGGGGACGAGCCAGAGACGGTACTCGTCGCGGGTCCAGCCGGTCAGGAGGCCGACGCCCCGGGCCGCGCCGTCGGTGAGGGCCTCCAGGGGGTCGCGCGGTACGAGGTCACCGTCGACGACGACGCCGAAGGCGGGGCCGCCGAGTATCGGGCTGCTGCGGCGGCCGATGTCGGCCTGGACGCGCAGCAGGTGGCCGCGGTCGACGGCGGCGAAGGCCTCCGCGGTCGCGGGGACCTTCAGGCGGTGCGCCATGCGGCGGACCATACGGCGCACCTTGTCGCGGTCCGTGACCTCGGGCGGGCCGCTCTGCAGCACGGCCCGTCGGACCAGCCCCCGGGCCTGCGGGGCGGCGAGGAGCGCACCCGTGCTGATCGCTCCGGCGGACTGGCCGCCGAGGGTGATGCGGTCCGGGTCGCCGCCGAACGCCTCGATCGAGTCGTGCACCCAGCGGAGCGCGGCGAGCTGGTCGCGCAGGCCGGGGTTGGCGGGGGCGTCCGGGAAGAGGCCGTAGCCCTCGACGCCGAGGCGGTAGTTGAGCGACACGAACACCACGCCGTCGCGGGCGAAGGTGTGGCCGTCGTAGACGGGGACCGCCGAGGAGCCCCTGGTCAGGGCGCCGCCGTGGAGCCATATGAAGACCGGCAGGCGGGCGCCGGGGCCGGGGTCGGGGGTCCACACGTTGAGGTTGAGGCAGTCGTCGCCGGGGATCGCCGGGTCGGAGAGGTACTGGGCGAAGGCGTCCGAGTACGGGGGTTTGGGGGCCGTCGGGCCGAAGGCGGCTGCTTCGCGTATGCCGTCCCAGTGGTCCGGCGGGACCGGCGGGCGGAAGCGGCGGGGACCGAAGGGGGGTGCCGCGTAGGGGATGCCCCGGAAGACGGCCACGGACCGCTCCCAGCGGCCGCGCACGGCTCCGTACGGGGTTCTGATCACGGGGTTCTCACGGTCTGCCGTCATGTGTGCCCACCAGCCCTTCATGGCGCCGCGCCGCTTCGCGCACCGGCCGAACCCGCCGGTAACAGAGAAGCACCTCTGCGCCCCCCGGTATTCCTGGGGGCATGTCGGCGTTCTTCCCGCCCCGGTACGCCGGATCTACAGTAGGAGCACAATAGGAAGCGCTTTCTATCGCGCTGTCCGATCGGTGAGGGGTGGGGACTCGATGGCCCGTGCGGGGAGTGCCGGCGCGACGGCGGGGCCGACGCTGGCGGTGGTGGCCCGGGAGGCGGGGGTGTCGGTGCCGACCGCGTCCAAGGTGGTCAACGGCCGTCAGGACGTGGCTCCCGAGACCCGCCGCCGCGTCACCGAGGCACTGGACCGGCTCGGCTACGTCAGAAGACCCCGGTTCGACGGCGGCAGGCCGCCGCGTCTGGTGGATCTGGTCGTGCACTCGCTGGACACCTCCGGTGCGGGCGCGGTGCTGCACGGCGCGGAGGACGCCGCCGACGACGCGGGACTGGAGCTCGTCGTCTCGGCCGCCCTGCCGCGCAGCCGTCCGGAACGTCCGGAGCCGCCGGAGCGTCCGGAGCGGAGCTGGCTGGACAAGCTCGTCCTGCGGGGGTCGTCGGGGGTGCTGTTCCACCTGGCCGAGCTGAGCGACCCGCAGTACGCGTGGCTCGAGCAGCACCGCATCCCGTACGTGATGATCGACCCGGCGCGCGAACCGCCGGCGGGCGTGGTCTCGGTGGGGGCGGCGAACTGGCGGGGCGGGGTGACGGCGACCGAGCACCTGCTGTCGCTGGGCCATGAGCGCATCGCGGTCATGGCCGGGCACCGCCACACGCTGGGCGCCGACGCGCGGATCGCCGGCTACCGCTCGGCGCTCGCCGCGGCGGGCGTACGGCACCGGCCCGAGTACGTGCGGCACGCCGGTTCCGGTGAGAGCGCGGCCGGCCGCCGCATGCGTGAACTCCTCGCGCTGCCCGAGCCGCCCACGGCCGTCTTCGTCTGCTCGGACCGCATGGCGCTCGGGGTCTACGCGGCCCTGGCCGAGCGCGGTCTGCGCGTGCCGGACGACATCAGCGTGGTCGGCTTCGACGACCTGCCCGAGGCCCGCTGGCTCACCCCCGCGCTGACGACCGTCCGCCAGCCCCTCTCCGAGATGGCGGCGACGGCGCTCCGCCTCCTCCTGCGCATGATGGACGGCCACCGCCCGGAGAGCACCCGTACGGAACTGTCGACCCGGCTCGTGCAGCGGGCCAGCACGGCACGGCCGCAGGGTCCGGCCGACGGGGCGGGGAGGCTTCCTTAGCACGGCGGAACACGTGGGAGGACCGTTTCGGCCCGCCATCAACCGTGCCGGTGACATGGCCCGTTGTGTCCCCGTCCCTCCCCATATCCTGCGCGCGTGACGAACGACGTGACGAGCGCCATACCGGGCGCGTCCGCCGGGACCGGATCCCCGGAGGGCGACGGGACACCGCGTCCCCCGTGGCTGCGGCGCGCCGCGCTGCGGGTGCGCGACGCCGCCGCCGGAGCCTGGGTGATCACCCTCCTGCTGCTGGCCGATCTCGTGACCGTCCTCGGGGCGGGCGCGGTCTGGCTGACGCTCGGCGGGGACCCCGCGGTGGTGGGCGTGACGGCGGCGGCCCTGCTGGCCTTCGCCGCCGCGATGCTGCCGCTGATCGCGCGCCGGGGTCCGGACGGACAGCCGCCGCTGTGGCCGCCGTTCGTCCTGGTGGTGATTCCGCTGGCGGTGCTGGCCGTCGGCCTGCCCGCCTTCGGCACGTGGATGTTCCTGGACAGCCGTCCCGTGGACGTGAGGCATCGCGTCACGCTCGACGGCACCCCTCCGCTGGCGCACGGCGACACCGTCGTCGCCACCGTGCGCACCGACGACCCCAGGCCTCGGCTCACCATCGCCTTCGACGTGGCCCCGCACGACCCCGCCGCCCCGGTGTGCGTGCCCGGCACGAAGCTGACCGTGACCTCCAAGGCGGGCGCGGGCAAGGACCAGGCGCGTACGGGCGTCCCCGGTCAGGAGTTCACCTTCGACCTGGGACGGGGCATGCGCGAGGTCGAGCTGTCCGTCCTGCTCCACGCGGAGCCCGGCTGCGAAGTGAACCTGTCCGTCGCCTCCGCGCACCTGGACGACTAGGAAGAAGGCCCAGTGACGAACGAGCCACGCCGCCCGCGCCCCCTCCGCTCCCTCGGTCACCGGTGCGCGCGGGTCGCTGCCGCGGCCCTGCTGCTCGCCCTCGCGGGCTGCGGCTGGACGGCGGACGGAGCGGACGAGAAGTCCTCCCTGATCGGCCATGTCTTCATCGGCGGCAAGAACGACCAGCCCGGCTTCAACCTCCACAGCGGGCACACCGACCGCGGTTTCGAACCGGACCTGGCCGCCTACCTCGGCAAGCGGATCGGTTTCGCACCGAAGTGGCACGACGTGGTGTCCGCCAAGCGGGAGCAGGAACTCGTCGACAAGGCTTCCGCCCTGGTCATCGCCACCTACTCCATCACCCCGCAGCGGGACGAGCAGGTCGACTTCGTGGGGCCCTACTTCGTCACCCGGCAGGGCTTCCTGGTCCGCGAGGACTACCAGGGCATCAGGACCGAGAAGGACGTGGCGGGAAAGGTGATCTGCACCGTCGAGGGTTCGACGTCGGCCCTCGCCGCGCTGCCCGGCGGAGCGACGCCGCACACGGAGAGCGACTACTCGACCTGCGTGCGCAAGCTCCAACAGGGCGACATCGACGCCGTGTTCACCGACGAGGCGCTGCTCTACGGGTACGTGGAACAGCAGAAGAACAGCAGCACACCCGTGAGGGTGGTGCCCGACGTCTCCTTCGGCAACATCAACCGGTACGGCATCGCGCTGCCGGAGGACCGGCGGGGCGACTGCGACAAGCTGCGCGAGGCCCTGCGCGACTACATCAGCGAGGAATGGGCCAGCGATGTGAAGGCCCAGCTGCCCGCGCTGGTCGCCGCCTATCCGGGCGACTGGGAGAACCGCTTCCGGCCCGACCCCGAGGACGTGGACACGTACTCCTCGTGCAAGCCGTGATCAACGGCCGGCGGCCCAGGTGATGCCGCCGAGCAGATGGGCGCGGAAGTCCGGGTCGGCATAGGCCTCGGCGGTGTGGCCGAGGGCCGTGTAGAAGACCCGGCCCGCGCCCTGCTCGCGGCACCAGACCAGCGGGTGGTCCTCGCCCATGCCGCCGCCGTCGTACGACGTCTCGTCGGCGGAGACCAGGACCCGCGCCTTCCCGCGCGGGCTGGTGCGGAAGTCGTACCACTCGTCCGTGCGGTGCCAGACGGGGGGCAGGTGCCGGGTGGCCGGGTGGTCGCCGTCCTCGACCACCGCCCGGCCCGGCTGGAGGGCGGGGTGGCGTGCGAAGCGGGCGCCGAGGAGTTCCCCGTAGTACGGCCATGCGTACTCCGTGCAGGCGGCGGCGTGCACCCCGACGAACCCGCCGCCCGACTCGACGTACCGCGTGAGCCGCTCGCGTCCGGCCGGCGTGAGCACCGTTCCGCTGGTGGAGAGGAAGACGACGGCCGCATACCGGTCGAGGGCGTCTTCGAGGGCCTCCGGGGCCTCGGTGGCGTGCACGTCGAAGCCGCCCGGGCCGCGCAGGGCGGCGACACCGGCCGGGATGGATTCGTGCCGGTAGTCGGTTGTGCGGGTGTAGACGAGAAGTGCGGGCGCGGCCATAGCCGGAGCCTACGACGACCACAGCGGGGCGGGCCGGCGGTCCGCCGCGGAGAGGGGACGGGAGCCGATGAGCCTTCGTCAGTTCGAGTACGCCCTGGCCATCGCCGAGGAGGGCTCGGTGACGGCGGCGGCGGAGCGGCTGCACGTCGCCCAGCCGTCGGTGTCCCAGCAGATCCGCGGCCTGGAACGGGAGCTCGGTGTGCAGCTGTTCGCCCGCACACCGACCGGGCTGGTGCCGACCGTGGTCGGCCGTGCGTTCCTGCGGGAGGCGCAGGTCGCGGTGAGCGCGTCGCGGCGGGCGCGGGCGACGGCGCGGGCCGGTGCCGACGACCTGGTGGGCGAGCTGGTGGTGGCGGTGCAGATGGGCTTCGGCACCCGCCAGTTGCCACGCGCGCTGGGCGAGCTGCGCCGGCGCTTCCCCCGGCTGGAGGTCAGTGTCTTCGAGGAGCCGAGCGGCGCCGAGCTGGACCGGCTGTGCCGCCGGGGCACGCTGGACTTCTCCCTGATGGCGGCGTGCGAGCGGAGCCCCGCCAACGCCCACCACCTCGGCGACGAGGAGCTCGTCGTGGTGCTGGGCGAAGGGCATCCGCAGCTCGCCGCGGACCGGGTCGAGCTGCGGGAACTGGACGGGGAGCCGTGGGTGAGGTTCGACCGTGACAGCGTGCTCGACGGCGCACTGCTGAAGGTGCTGCGGGACAACGATCTGGCCCCGGTCACGGCCGCCCGCGTGTCCCAGACGTCGACGGCCGTGCGCTGGGCCGCCCACGGGCTGGGGGTGACGCTGGTCCCGGCCTCGGCGGTGCCCCAGGGTCATGAGCACCTCGTCCGCCCGGTGTCCCCGGCGGTGTCCCAGCCCGTCATCGCCGTGGTACGGCAGGAGGCGGGCCCGGCGGAGACGGCGTTGCTCGAACTGCTGCGGCAGGAAAGCTGGTCCGGGTCCGAGGCCCGCTCCTCGTCGAAGGCCCCGTCCGTTCCCGCACCCGCTTCGTACACCCCCGTGGCCTGACGACCGGCGCCAACCCGGGGGTGCCGGTTCAGAGCTGGGTGGCGCCCCCGTCCACG
This sequence comes from Streptomyces malachitofuscus, assembly GCF_055571035.1. Classification (NCBI taxonomy): domain Bacteria; kingdom Bacillati; phylum Actinomycetota; class Actinomycetes; order Kitasatosporales; family Streptomycetaceae; genus Streptomyces; species Streptomyces malachitofuscus. The sequence continues at coordinate 235,908 of NZ_JBVIGA010000003.1, forward strand.
GCCAGCTCGGTTCCCGCCGTGTACGTGGCGTCGAAGGCGAGGAAGGCGGCCGCTCGCGCGATCTCCTCCGGGGTGCCGAAGCGGCGCATGGGATTGGCCGCGACCCGCTCCGCCTTGAACTGCTCGGCGGCCTCCGCGGTCATCGTCTTCTCCAGGATCCCCGTGTCGATGGGACCGGGGCTGATCGCGTTGACACGGATGCCGCGCGGCAGCAGGTCGCCGGAGAGGGTGCGGGCCATCGAGCGCAGAGCCGCCTTTCCGGCCGAGTAGACACTGCTCTCCGGCAGGCCCATGACGTTCGCGGCCGAGGTGGTGAGGACCACCCCCGCGCCCGGGGTCAGCAGCGGGGCGAGTTTCTGCACGGTGAAGAAGGCGCCCTTGACGTTGATCGCGAACAGCTCGTCGTAGACCTCCTCGGTCGTCGACTCGAACGGCGTCGGGACGGTGACACCGGCGTTGATGAACAGCGCGTCGACCGTGCCGAGTTCGCCCTTCACCCGGTCGGCCAGGGCGTCCAGGTCGGGCAGTGAGGCCACATCGCCCCGGACGGCCGGCGCGTTCTCACCGAGCCGCTCCCGCGCCGCGTCGAGCGTGTCCTGCGAACGGCCGGTGATCACCACGCGCGCTCCGCCGTCCACCAGCAGCTTCGCCGTCGCGAATCCGATTCCGCTGCCGCCGCCGGTGACCACCGCTTTCTTGCCGTCGTACGCACCCATACCGAAGTCCTTTCGGTCCATCTGTCAGACATTGATTCCAGAGATCGGTTGCGGAATTCCGCCGTGGTCACGCCCGGGGGAATTCGCCGCCGTCCACGACGAGATGGGCGCTGGTGATCCAGCTCGCCCGGTCGGACACGAGGAACAGCACCGCCTGGGCGAGGTCGTCGGGCGTGCCGTCGCGTCCCAGCGGCGGGGTGGCGGTGGCGGTGCCGTCCCCGTACAGGCGGGCCCACTCCTCCCGCGTCGCCTCGCCGCCGGGGGTGGCGGTCCTGCCGGGAGACACGGTGTTGACCCGGATCCCGGAGGGGGCCAGCTCCGTGGCCAGTCCCCGGCTGTAGTTCTCCAGCGCCGCCTTGGCCGCCGTGTAGTGCAGGAAGTAGGGGCCCGGCACGGGCGTCGCGGCCGAGGAGACGTGCACGATCGCTCCCGAGCCGCGTTCGCGCATCTCCGGGATCACGAGCCGGTCCAGCCGCACCGCCGCGAGCAGGTTCAGGTCCAGCGTGTCCTGCCACGCCTCGTCGGAGGTGCCCGTGGCGCCGCCCTGCGCCCGCGCCCCGCCCACGGTGTGGACCACGATGTCGACCCCGCCCAGGACCTCCCGCGCGGACGCGGCGACCGCGTCGATTCCCGCCCGGGTCCGCACGTCGGCCGCCACGAAGTGGGCCTTCCCGGGTATCCCGCTCGTCGCCGACCGGGCGGTCGTGAGCACCTCGGCGCCCGCGTCCAGCAGATGGCGCACCACGGCGGCTCCGATGCCCTGGGAACCGCCCGTGACCACGGCCCGCTTTTCCGCGAGTTCCGGCTTTTCGAATTCGCTCCGGACTGTGCCCATGCCACCCACTCATTTCTCTCGATTGCTTTTCCGTTCACGCCGTTTCACCGTACGTTCGCGAAATGGCGAGGGGCAAAGACGAAAAGGCAGCAGGGGGCATAGGCGTGCCCTATGGGCTCGCAGGTCCGGTCTTCCGGTCCGGTCTTCCGGGTCCCACCCGTGTCCGATTCCTTCAAGACCCGTCCGCCCGGCCGGCCCTACGGTGGGCCGCATGAGCGCACGATTCGATGCCATCGGGATGGTCGTCTCCGACATGGCCGCCTCTGTCGCCTTCTACCGGCGGCTCGGGTTCGCCTTTCCGGAGGGGGCCGGGACACAAGGACATGTGGAGGCCGAACTGCCGGGCGGGCTCCGGCTGTTGCTGGACACGGAGGAGGTGGTCCGGTCCTTCCACCCGGAATGGGAACCGCCGTCCGGCGGGGGCAGGACGTCAATCGCGCTGCGGTGCGACAGTCCCGCGGAGGTGGACGCCCTGTTCGCGGAGCTCACCGCGGCCGGAAGCGAGGGCGAGCTGAAGCCGTGGGACGCGGTGTGGGGGCAGCGGTACGCCGTCGTCCTCGACCCGGACGGCAACGGGGTGGACCTGTTCGCCCCGCTATCCGCGGGCGAGTAGGTCGCCCAACGGCACACCCGTCAACTGCTTGACGTCGCGGGCCAGATGGGGCTGGTCCGCGTAGCCGGTACGGAGCGCCGTCTCCGCGAACGGGACGCCCGAACGGGCGAGGTCCAGGGCGCGGCGCAGGCGGAGGATGCGGGCCAGGGTCTTGGGCCCGTAGCCGAACGCCGCGAGGGACCGGCGGTGCAACTGGCGGGCGCCCAGGCCCAGTTCGTCGGCGGCCGCGGAGACCGGGCGGCCCGCGTCGAGGGCGGCCACGAGACGGCCGAGCAGGGGGTCGGGCGGGGCGGTCTCCGCGGCCCGTTGCAGGGCCAGTTCCTCCAGGCCCCGCGCCGGGTCGTCTCCGGCGTTGACGCGGGCGGTGAGGCGTCGTACGGCCGCGGCCGGCCACAGGTCGGCCAGGTCGACGCGGCGGTCGCGCAGTTCGTGGGCGGGGACGCCGAGCAGGGCGGGGGCGGTGCCGGGAGCGAAACGGACGCCCGCCCAGACGGTCGGCGGTCCCGTGGTGAGGTGTGCGTGGGTGTCGGGGCCGGCGACCAGGAGGCGTCCGTCGTGCCAGAGGAGGTCCATGCAGCCGTCCGGCAGCACCGCGCCCTGCCCGTCCCTGGACGGCGTGTTGGTCCACACGACCGCGCCCGTCAGCCGCGACGCCCGCTCCCTGTACACGCCCCCAGGCTACGACGCGCGCGTCCGCCACTCCTGGGGGCTGACGTCGTAGGCCCGTTTGAAGGCCGTGGACAGGGCGAAAGCGCTGCCGTAGCCGACCTGGCGGGCGACGGCGCCGATGGTGTCGTCGGTGTCGCGGAGACGGTCCGCGGCGAGGGCGAGGCGCCAGCCCGTGAGGTACGTCATCGGGGGTTCGCCGACGAGTTCCGTGAAGCGGCGGGCCAGCGCGGCGCGGGAGACCCCGGCCTTCGCGGCGAGGGCGGCGACCGTCCAGGGGTGGGCCGGGTCGTCCTGGAGCAGGCGTACGACCGGGCCGACGACCGGGTCGGACAGGGCCAGGTACCAGGCGGGCGGTTCCGCCTCCGGCCGGTCGAACCAGGCACGCAGCGCGGCGATGACCAGCAGGTCGAGCAGCCGGTCCAGGACGACCTCCTGGCCGGGGGCGTCGCGCACGATCTCGTCCATGAGGAAGGGCGTGAGCGGGCAGTCCCACACGTCGGCGGTGAGGGACAGCAGCGGCGGCAGCGCGTCCAGCAGCCGGCCGCCGATCTCGCCGCGCATCTGGTAGGTGCCGATCAGCATCACCGTCCCGCCGTCCGCGCGGTCGCCCCAGGTGCGGACGCCGAGGTCCATGACACCGTTCAGGGGCCGCCCGTCGGGGTAGTGGCACGCGCCGCCGGGCAGGATCAGCGCCTGCGGGGCCGTGTCCGGGTCGTCGGCGCAGGTGTACGCGTCGGGGCCGCGCGCGATGGCGAGGTCGCCGGGGCGCAGCAGGAGCCGCTCCCCCGCGTCCGGCAGGAGCCATGCCTCACCGCGGACGAGGAGCATCACCGTCAGCGGGGCGCGGTCCTCCACACGGACCGCCCAGGGCGGGTCGAAACAGGCCCGGATCATGAACGCGCCGCGGGCTCGGGGGCCCTCGAGCAGGCCGGTGAGAGCGTCCATGGGGTCAGCGTAGACGCGCGCACATGGGAACGAGCCGTTCGGAGATGGTTCCGCGCGGTGTGCGGCAGTTGACTCGGTGGCATGACGGAGAACACGCAGCATGCGAAGGACATGACCCTCGTCGTCACGGGCGCCACGGGACGTACGGGACGGCGGGTGGCGCAGGCAGCCGAAGCGGCCGGGCTGACGGTGCGGGCGGCGTCGCGGGCGACCGGGTTCGACTGGTCGGACCGGGCGACCTGGGCGGACACCCTGCGGGGCGCCGACGCGGCGTACCTGGTGCACCCGGCCGATGTGGGCGCCCCCGGTACGGCGGAGGCGGTCGGCGAGCTCGCCGGGATGGCGCTGGGGCTGGGGGTGCGGCGACTGGTGCTGCTGTCCGCGCGGGGTGAGGACCAGGCGCTGCCCACCGAGGAGGCGCTGCGCGCGTCGGGCGCGGACTGGACGGTCGTCCGGGCGGCGTGGTTCGCGCAGAACTTCAGCGAGGGGCCGCTGGTGGAGGAGCTGCGGCGGGGGGAGCTGGTGTTCCCGGCGGGTGAGGTGGCCGAGCCGTTCGTGGATGTGCGGGACGTCGCGGAGGTGGTGGTGGCCGCGCTGGTGGGTGGGGAGCGGTATGCGAGGCGGACGGTCACGGTGACGGGGCCGCGGCTGCTGACCTGGCGGGAGGCGGTGGCGGAGATCGCGGCGGCGGTGGGGAGGCCGCTGGTGTATCGGGCGGTGCCGGTGCGGGCGTACGGGGAGGCGCTGGTGGGCTTCGGGGTGCCGGCTGGGGAGGCGGCGTTCCTCACGGAGGTGTTCGGGACGTTGCTCGACGGGCGCAATGCGAGCGTGGAGGACGGGGTGCGGCAGGTCTTGGGGCGGGGCCCGCGGGACTTCGCGGAGTTCGCGGCGGAGGAGGCGGCGTCCGGCACGTGGGCGGCGTGAGCCGCGCTTCCTCGCCCCCGCCGCCCCTTCCCGTCCCTGGGGGGCTGCGCCCCCAGCCCCCTTTCGGCCCTTCGGGCCTCGTCCTCAAACGCCGGACGGGCTGAAATGTTCAGCCCGTCCGGCACAATCCAGCCCCTCCGGCGTTTGAGGCGAGGAAGAGTTACTTGTCCTCGCGCGGCGGGGGGCCCTCGCCGTTCTTGGGGTGCGGGGTCTTCGCGTGCGTGCGCAGGCGGCCCGTGACGTCCTCCGGGGGGAGGAAGCGGGACCAGCGTTCCGGGAACTCCGACGGCATGTCGGGATCCGCCTCGCCGGACACCGCCGCGGTGCGGGCGACGTACTCGGCGACCTGCGCCTGCCGCAGCCGCTCGTTCGTCTCGCGCGCCGCGGCCGTGGCGGCGGCGGGCCAGACCCGGTCGATGGCCGCGTTGACGGCCGCGCCCACCAGCACGGCGAACGCCGACACACCGATCCACAGCAGTACGGCGACGGGGGCCGCGAGAGAGCCGTAGATGGTGGGGCCCTCGACGGTGTTGGTGAGGTAGATCCGCAGCAGGAAGCTGCCGAGCACCCACATGCCGAGGGCGACCAGCGCACCGGGCACGTCCTCGATCCACGGGGAGCGCACAGGCACGGAGACGTGGTAGAGCGTCGTGAGGAAGGCGACCGACAGCAGGATCACGACCGGCCAGTACAGGATCTGCACGAGCGTCGTCGACCCGGGCACGAGCCGTACCACCGCGTCCGGCCCCGCGACCATCAACGGCAGGGCGACCGAGCCGATCAGCAGGGCCACGAGGAACAGCAGGAAGGCCAGCAGCCGCGTCTTGACGATGCCCCGGACGCCGTCCAGGCCGTACATGACGGTGATGGTGTCGATGAAGACGTTCACCGCGCGGGAGCCCGACCACACGGCGATCAGGAAGCCGAGGGAGATCACGTCGGGCCGGCCGCCCTTCGTCACGTCCCGCAGGATCGGCTCAGCGATCTGTGACACACCCCGGTCGGAGAGCACCGTGCGGGAGGCGTCCAGAAGGTTGCGCTGCAGGCTCTGGATGGTTTCGGCGCCGGTCCAGGCGTCGACGTAGCCGAGCAGGCCGATCATGCTGAGCAGCAGCGGCGGGACCGACAGCAGCGTGAAGAACGCCGCCTCGGCCGCCAGGCCCAGGATGCGGTACTCCATGCACGAATTGACGGTGTCCTTCAGCAGCAGCCAGGCGGTCCTGCGTTTGGAGACGTTCCGGTAGAGGGCCCGGGCACGGTGGAGGCGGCCGGAGGGCTCGTCGGGGGATTCACTTGCTGGCTGCACGACCTAAAGGTATCCGTCGTGCCTGGTCGCACTCACCCAGAGGCGGGACCGGGGGTGAGCGGACCGGACCGCGGGGTACGTTCGGGACATGGCAGGCACCACGCACACCGTGACCAACCAGGCTCCCCCGCTGGTGCAGTACGACGTCTTCGGCTCCGACCGGGCTCTCGTGGAGGCGGTGGAGCGGCATCTGGCGGCGGACGTGCGGGACGAGGGGCTCTCCGAGCTGTCGGCGCTCGGTCGCACCACCGGGTCCGCGCAGGTGCAGGAGTGGGGGGTGCGGGCCAATGAGCATCCCCCACGGCTGCGCACGCACGACCGCTACGGGCACCGGATCGACGAGGTCGACTTCCACCCCGCCTGGCACCGGCTGCTCGGCAAGGGAGTCTCGGCAGGGCTGACCGCGGCGTGGGGGCGGCCGGGCGGTCATGTGCGGCGGGCTGCGGCGTTCCAGATGTGGACACAGGTGGAGGCGGGCAACGGGTGCCCGCTGTCGATGACCCATGCGGCGGTGCCCGCGCTGCGCGCGGAGCCGGAGCTGGCGGCCGCGTGGGAGCCCCGGCTGACGTCGACGATCTACGACCGGGAGCTGCGGCCTCCCGGGCAGAAGCCCGGTGCCCTGTTCGGGATGGGCATGACGGAGAAGCAGGGCGGCAGCGACGTACGGGCGAACACGACGTCCGCGCGGCCGCTGGCGGAGGACGGCGCCTACGAGCTGACCGGGCACAAGTGGTTCTGCTCGGCGCCGATGTCGGACGCCTTCCTGGTGCTGGCGCAGGCGCCCGGGGGGCTGACGTGTTTCCTGGTGCCGCGCGTGCTGGAGGACGGCACGCGCAACGTGTTCCTCATCCAGCGGCTGAAGGACAAGCTCGGCAACCGGTCCAACGCCTCCGCCGAGGTCGAGTTCGACGGGACGTGGGCGCGCCGGGTCGGGGAGGAGGGGCGCGGGGTGCGCACCATCATCGGGATGGTGGCGGCGACCCGGCTCGACTGTGTGCTGGGCTCGGCGGGGCTGATGCGGCAGGCCGTGGCGCAGGCGGTGCACCACTGCGGGTACCGGGAGGCGTTCGGCGGGAAGCTCGTCGACAAGCCGCTGATGCGCAATGTGCTGGCCGATCTCGCACTGGAGTCGGAGGCGGCCACCACGCTGGCGATGCGGCTGGCGGCGGCGTACGACGACGGCGGTGAGCAGGAGCGGGCGCTGCTGCGGATCGCGGTTCCGGCGGCGAAGTACTGGGTGACCAAGCGGTGCGCGCCGGTCGCGGTGGAGGCGGCGGAGTGCCTGGGCGGGAACGGGTACGTCGAGGAGTCGGGGATGCCGAGGCTGGTGCGGGAGTCGCCGCTGAACTCGATCTGGGAGGGCGCGGGCAACGTCCAGGCGCTGGACGTGCTGCGGGCGCTGCGCCGGGAGCCTGCGGCGCTGGACGCCTATCTGCGGGAGGTCGGGCAGGCGCGCGGGGCGGACCACCGGCTGGACGGGGCGATCAAGAACCTGCTGACGGAGATGGCGGACCTGGAGGGCGTCGAGGGCCGTGCGCGACGGCTGGTGGAACGGCTGGCCCTGGTGCTCCAGGGATCCCTGCTGGTGCGCTACGCGCCGCCGGAGGTGGCGGACGCGTTCTGCGCGGCCCGCCTGGGCGGCGACGCGGGCACGGCCTTCGGCACCCTCCCCCACACCCTGGACCTGGCAACGATCGTGGACCGAGCCCGGCCGGTCTTCTGACAAGGCCGCGCGCACCCGCCCAAGGGGCGCGGGGAGCTGCGCGACCCGCCCTCGCCGCCCCGCAGCCGCCGACGCGCATCAAGCCACACCCCGTGCCGCGCACACCACGGGGGTGGTGCTGCGCCGACACGGCACCACCCCCGCCCCACAGGCCCTGATGAGCCGTGGACGCCGCTCGGGACGGCGTGTCGGTCAAGCTTCAACGAGTGGGGAGCCCGTCCACCAGAGTTGCAGGGGGTTGCAACTTGCTGTTCCCGTGTCGGTACTGAGCGTCTTCACCGGGGGGCAGACGGCAGTATGGATCCGACAGCATTTCTTCCGGGAGGTCCGGTGGCGCTCTCGCCGATGGACGTGACGCATCTGGCCGCCGTCGACACGGCGCGTGCGGCGCGGGTGCTCGACGAGGTCCGCTCCGCCGCGTTGTCCGGACAACGCGCGCCGGTGGCTCCCCGTCCGGTGATCGGACAGTCGTGGGAGCGGATGCTGCGCAGCGGGGTGGACCCCGACCACGGCTTGCGCAGCGGGCTGCTGTCCCGTGAGGAGGTGCAGCGGCGGCGGGAGGCCTCGACGCTGCGGCATGTGCTGCCGGTGCTGCGGGAGGGGCTGCTGTCGGTCGCGGACGTCGCGCACCACATCATGGTGGTGGCCGACGAGGAGGGCCGGGTGCTGTGGCGGGAGGGCAGCGCGCCGGTGCTGCGCAAGGCGGACGGGCTGGGTTTTGAAGTCGGGGCGGACTGGCGCGAGGACGTCGTCGGCACCAACGGGGTGGGCACGCCGGCCGTGACGCGGCGCCCTGTGCAGGTGTTCGCGTCCGAGCACTTCGTACGGTCGCACGCCGCCTGGACGTGCGCCGGGGCGCCGATCACCGACCCCCGGGACGGGCGTCTGATCGGCGTGGTGGACGTGAGCGGCCCGCTGGAGACGATGCACCCGGCCACGCTGGCGTGGGTCGACTCGGTGGCGAAGCTCGCCGAGGCACGCCTGCGGGAGTGGCACGTGCGGTCGCTGGAGCGGCTGCGGGCGGTGGCCGCCCCGGTGCTGGCGCGGGTCGACGGGCGTGCGCTGGTGGTGGACCGGCACGGGTGGACGGCCGCGGTGACGGGCATGCCCTACACGCAGCGGCTGGCGCTGCCCAAGTCGGCGTCGGCGGGCATGCGGTGGCTGCCGGCGCTGGGGCGGTGCTCGCTGGAGCCGCTGGCCGGGGGCTGGCTGGTGCGGGCGGCGGACGAACCGGTGGCGCGGGCGGCGACGCGGATCGTGCTGGACTTCCGGGAGCCGCGCCGCTGGTCCGTGGAGGTGTCCGGCGGGGCGGGCTCCTGGTCCCGCGAACTGAGTCCCCGGCACGGCGAGTTGCTGCATCTGCTGGCCGTGCACCGCGCGGGGCGGAGCGCCGCCGACCTCGCCCGGGACGTCTTCGGCGACCCGGGCCGTACAGTGACGGTCCGCGCGGAGATGTCCCGTGTCCGCCGCTATCTCGGGTCCCTCCTGGACCACCGTCCCTACCGCTTCACGGAGTCGGCGGAGGTGGAGGTCCTCCTGCCGCGCGGCTCGGGCTGAGCGGTCCGTCAAGGGCGCCGAGGGGCGTACACATGTACGTGGGTACGTGCCCGGTGGCGGTTGGTTCGCATAATTGCAGGGTCTTTGTCTCCTCCGGCGGCCGGCTGTCGTAACATCCGGGTACGGGCCACCCCATCTGCTCCACGGTCAACCCGCGGATCACCGGACGCAGTTGGCTCGTCCCGGGAGGACGTTATGAAGCATCGCGGCAGACACCGCCGGCGCAGACGGGGCAGGGCCCTGCGGGCGGCGCTGGCCGGAACCGCCCTCGGGCTGACCGCCGCCGCCACCATGATCAGCGCCTCGCAGGCCACCGACGCCGACGACCCCGGGGCGCTGAAGCCGCTGACCGCGTCCACGGAGACCGCGCCGCTGCGGCTGACCGAGCAGGGTGTCCCGGGCGACGCACTCGACCGCCTCGCCGGCGAGATGGGCCGGCCCGTCGGCGTCGGTGCCGTGCTCGCCGACCCCGACGGCTCCCTGCGGGACGCGCGGGACTGTTCGGACGACGAACGGCGGGCGCTGCCCGTCGAACCCGCCGCGACGAAGGCGTACTGCTGGCCGGGCGGCGACACCGAAGGCTGGCGGGCCGGCGCGGTCACGACGTCCGGGGACGCGGACGAGGACGGCCGCTGGGGCGAGCACCGCGTGATCCTCTCCGGGTGGAGCAGGACCACGGGACCGGCGGCGGAGCAAGGGCTCGCGCGGGTCGCCTTCGTGGACGCCGACGACTCCCGCGCGCCGCACTACACCTGGGCGCTGCTGGCCGTTCCGGTGGACGACGGCCGCGACTACCGCGGGCTGGGCTCCGACGTGACCGGCATGGTCTGGTACCAGGACAAGCTGCTGGTGACCACGGGCCGGGGCGAGGGCGGCGCGCTGTACGTGTACGACCTGGACCGGGTGCAGCGGGCCACCGTGGAGGGCACGTCGGTGGGCAGGGTGCCCGGCGGCTGGTCGGCGGCCGGCGCCCGGTACGTCCTGCCGGCGGTCGCCTCCTACCGGACGAGCCGTGCGGACGCCCCGCAGCCGGGCGGTATCTCCCTGGACCGCAGCACCGCGCCGGACAGCCTGGTCGCACACGAGGCGAGACCCGCCGAGGAGGACGGGCCGACCCGGCTGTGGCGGTATGCGTTCAGCACGGAGCCGGGGCGTGCCGGACTGCTGGACACGGACCCGGTCGCGGTGTACGAGACCGAGCTGACCCATGTGCGCAGCGTGCTGTCGTACCGGTCGGGCTGGTATCTGGGCCGGATGACCGGCACCCCGGACGAGCGGGGCACGCTGTGGCGGCAGGACACGAACGGGGCCCTGCCCACCCGCTGCGGCGCGGACGAGACGCACCGCTGCTGGAGCGGCGAGGCGACGTCCCTGTCGTACTGGCAGGAGACCGGTGACGTGTGGTCGCAGTCCGGACGGATGCTGTTCGCGCTGCCGCTGGCGTCGGTCGACCGGTCCCTCGACCGTTAGGGGCCTGGCGTTCGGATCAGACGTTCGGATCAGGCGTTCGACAGGAACGCGTACCGGATGGTTCCCTTTCGGACATGACGACCATCTCCGTGACCACCTGGTCCCTGGAGCAGACCGCGCCCACCGACCTCCGCCCGGCCGCCGTGCCCGAAGGAGACGTACGGGTGGTCCGCTCCGAGGTGCCCTCCCCCGAGTTCAGCCGTTTCCTGTACGCGTCCGTCGGCGGTGACATCCGCTGGACCGACCGGCTGGGCTGGACGTACGCGCAGTGGACGGAGCACCTGGACCGGCCCGGGGTGGAGACCTGGGTCGCCTACGACCGGGGGACACCGGCGGGGTACGTCGAACTGGAGGCGCAGCAGGACGGGGTCGTCGAGATCGTCTACTTCGGCCTCGTCGCCGCCTTCCGCGGGCGGCGCATCGGCGGACATCTGCTGTCCTGCGGCACGGCCCGCGCCTGGGACCTGGCGGACCGCTGGCCGGGGCTGAAGCCGACCACGCGGGTGTGGCTGCACACGTGCAGCAAGGACGGTGAGCACGCCATGGACAACTACCGGCGCCGGGGCTTCACCCTCTTCGACACCAAGGTCGAGGACGAGCCGGAGGTGCCGACGCCGGGTCCGTGGCCGGGGGCCTACCCGGCCTGACCAGCACCGACAAGACCGCGCGCGGCTCTTGTGACCAAGGACACCCTTGTCTCCCATTCCGAGACAAGGGTGTCCACATTTCGGATAACGGTGGACTGTGTCCAAGCGGCCGTGCCAGGCTTCCGCCATGCCTGGAACTGGAATCGCCTTGGTGAGTCGGCGGCACGTCGACCTCGGCCGCATGTCCAGCGCCATCTGTCCGGCGCGCTGAGAGCACCCAGCACCGCCCGACATCTCTTCCTCGCCTCATTCCCCGCGCAATGACGCGCACTTGAATCCGTGCGCACGTATGCGCAGGTCAGAGCCGCATTTTCGCCTGTCCCGAAGGACGTATCAGACATGGCCGCCACCCCGCAGAAGACTGCCGCCGCGACTCCCCGCCGCAAGGTGAGCCGTCACCGCGGAGAGGGACAGTGGGCCGTGGGGCACCTGACCCCGCTCAACGGCAACGAGCAGCTCAAGAAGGACGACGACGGTCTCAATGTGCGGACACGCATTGAGACGATCTACTCCAAGCGGGGTTTCGACTCCATCGACCCCAACGACCTGCGCGGACGCTTCCGTTGGTGGGGTCTGTACACGCAGCGCCGTCCCGGGATCGACGGCGGGCGCACCGGTTTCCTGGAGCCGGAGGAGCTCGAGGACAAGTACTTCATGATGCGCGTGCGCATCACCGGCGGCCGGCTCACCACCGAGCAGCTGCGGGTGATCGGTGAGGTCGCCGAGACCTACGCGCGCGGCACCGCCGACATCACCGACCGGCAGAACATCCAGTTCCACTGGGTGCGCATCGAGGACGTGCCCGCCATCTGGGAGCGCCTGGAGGCGGTCGGCCTGTCCACCACCGAGGCGTGCGGCGACTGCCCGCGCGGCATGCTCGGCTCCCCGGTCGCCGGGGTCGCCGCCGACGAGATCATCGACGGCACGGCGGCACTGGACGAGATCGTCCGCCGCTACATCGGCGACCCGCGCTTCTCCAACCTGCCGCGCAAGTACAAGACGGCCGTCTCGGGATCCCCGCTCCTCGACGTCGCCCACGAGATCAACGACATCTCCTTCGTCGGCGTGGTCCACCCCGAGCACGGCCCCGGCTTCGACCTGTGGGTCGGCGGCGGTCTGTCCACCAACCCCAAGTTCGGTGTGCGCCTGGGCGCCTGGGTGCCCGAGGCGGACGTGCCGGACGTCTGGGAGGCCGTGACCTCCGTCTTCCGTGACTACGGCTACCGCCGGCTGCGCAACCGCGCCCGGCTGAAGTTCCTGGTCGCCGACTGGGGCCCGGAGAAGTTCCGCCAGGTCGTGGAGGACGAGTACCTGGGCCGCAAGCTGATCGACGGCCCCGCCGTCGAGATGCCGGCGCAGGCGTGGCGCGACCACATCGGCGTGCACCCCCAGAAGGACGGCCGCTTCTACGTCGGGTTCGCCCCGCGCGTGGGCCGCATGGACGGCTCGCTGCTCACCAAGGTCGCCGAACTGGCGGAGAACCACGGCTCGGGCCGCGTCTCCACCACCGTCGAACAGAAGATGATCATCCTCGATGTGCCGGCCGACCGGGTCGACTCGCTGGTCGACGGCCTGGAGGCGCTGGACCTTAGGGTCAGCCCCTCCCCGTTCCGCCGCGGCACGATGGCCTGCACGGGCATCGAGTTCTGCAAGCTCGCCATCGTCGAGACCAAGGAGCGCGGCAGCGACCTCATCGACGAACTCGAGCGCCGGCTCCCCGACTTCGACGAGCCGCTCACCATCAACATCAACGGCTGCCCCAACGCCTGCGCCCGTATCCAGACCGCGGACATCGGTCTCAAGGGCCAGCTGGTCACCGATGCCGAGGGCAACCAGGTCGGCGGCTACCAGGTGCACCTGGGCGGCGCGCTCGGCCTTGAGCCGTCCTTCGGGCGCAAGGTCCGCGGTCTGAAGGTGACCTCCGACGAGCTGCCCGACTACATCGAACGGGTCGTCAAGCGCTTCCAGGCGGAGCGCGAGGACGGCGAGCGGTTCGCGGCCTGGGTCGGCCGCGCCACGGAAGAGGCGCTGTCGTGAGCGAGCGTGCCGCGCCGTTCCACTGCCCCTACTGCGGCGACGAGGACCTGCGCCCCGGCGAGCAGGGCCACGGCGCCTGGGAATGCGGCGCGTGCAACCGGGCCTTTCAGCTGAAGTTCCTCGGACTGCTCGCCCGAGGGCTCGAGCGATCCGACACGGGAGGGGACCGGACATGACGGCCGTACAGGAAGAGCGCGCCACCGCCGACTTGAAGGCGCTGGCCGAGCAGGCGGGCCGCGACCTGGAGGACGCCTCCGCGCCGGAGATCCTGCGGTGGGCCGCCGAGACCTTCGGCAACCGCTTCTGCGTGACCTCCTCCATGGAGGACGCGGTGGTCGCCCACCTCGCCTCCCGCGCCCTGCCCGGCGTGGACGTGGTGTTCCTCGACACCGGCTACCACTTCCCGGAGACCATCGGCACCCGGGACGCGGTCGAGGCCGTGATGGACGTCAACCTCATCACGCTGACCCCGCGGCAGACGGTCGCCGAACAGGACGCGGAGTACGGCCCGAAGCTGCACGACCGCGACCCCGACCTGTGCTGCGCACTGCGCAAGGTGCGGCCGCTGGAGGAGGGTCTGAAGAACTATCTGGCCTGGGCGACCGGCCTGCGCCGCGACGAGTCCCCGACCCGGGCGAACACCCCGGTGGTCGGCTGGGACGAGAAGCGGCAGAAGGTGAAGATCTCCCCCATCGCCCGGTGGTCACAGGAAGATGTGGCAGCCTACGTCGCCGAGCACGGCGTCCTCACCAATCCGCTGCTGATGGACGGCTACGCCTCCGTGGGCTGCGCGCCCTGCACCCGCCGGGTGCTTCAGGGCGAGGACGCGCGCGCCGGCCGGTGGGCGGGCCGCTCCAAGACCGAGTGCGGGCTGCACGGCTGACCATGACCGCGCCTTCGACGAACCAGGAGAACCACGTGACGACCGGAGCCACCGTCTGGCTCACGGGTCTGCCGAGCGCCGGCAAGACCACCATCGCCCACGAGCTGGCCGCCCGGCTGCGCGAGCAGGGCCGGCGGGTCGAGGTGCTCGACGGCGACGAGATCCGCGAGTTCATCTCGGCGGGTCTGGGCTTCAGCCGCGAGGACCGGCACACCAACGTGCAGCGCATCGGCTTCGTCGCCGAACTGCTCGCCCGCAACGGCGTCACCGCGCTGGTGCCGGTGATCGCGCCGTACGCCGACAGCCGGGACGCGGTCCGCAAGCGGCACGCGGCGAACGGCACACCGTACGTCGAGGTCCATGTGGCGACGCCGGTCGAGGTGTGCTCGGAACGCGATGTGAAGGGTCTGTACGCCAAGCAGGCCGCGGGTGAACTCACCGGGCTCACCGGAGTGGACGACCCGTACGAGGAACCCGAGACGCCCGATCTGCGCATCGAGTCGCAGAACCAGACCGTGCAGGAGTCCGCGGCGTCGGTGTACGCCCTGCTCAGCGAAAGGGGACTGGCATGAGAGCCGTCGCCACTGTCGAGGAGGGCACGGCCAGTCCGTACGCCCTCTCGCACCTGGACGCCCTCGAGTCCGAGGCGGTGCACATCTTCCGTGAGGTGGCGGGCGAGTTCGAGAAGCCGGTGATCCTGTTCTCCGGCGGCAAGGACTCCATCCTCATGCTGCACCTGGCGCTGAAGGCGTTCGCCCCGGCGGCGGTCCCCTTCTCACTGCTGCACGTGGACACCGGGCACAACTTCCCGGAGGTCCTCGACTACCGCGACCGCACCGTCGCCCGGCACGGGCTGCGGCTGCACGTCGCCTCCGTGCAGGACTACATCGACCGCGGGGTGCTCAAGGAGCGTCCCGACGGCACCCGCAACCCGCTGCAGACCCTGCCGCTCACCGAGAAGATCCAGAGCGAGAAGTTCGACGCCGTGTTCGGCGGCGGACGCCGGGACGAGGAGAAGGCCCGCGCGAAGGAGCGGGTGTTCTCGCTGCGCGACGAGTTCTCCCAGTGGGACCCGCGCCGTCAGCGCCCCGAGCTGTGGAACCTGTACAACGGCCGGCACGCCCCCGGTGAGCACGTCCGCGTGTTCCCGCTGTCCAACTGGACCGAGCTGGACGTGTGGCAGTACATCGCCCGCGAGGGCATCGAACTGCCGCAGATCTACTACGCGCACGAGCGCGAGGTGTTCCGCCGCTCCAACATGTGGCTGACCGCCGGTGAGTGGGGCGGCCCGAAGGACGGCGAGACGGTCGAGAAGCGGCTGGTGCGCTACCGGACCGTGGGCGACATGTCCTGCACCGGCGCGGTGGACTCCGACGCCGACACCATCGAGAAGGTGATCACCGAGATCGCCGCCTCCCGGCTCACCGAGCGCGGCGCCACCCGCGCCGACGACAGGCTCTCCGAGGCCGCGATGGAAGACCGCAAGCGCGAGGGGTACTTCTAGAGATGAGCACCATCACGACCGAGGAGCTCGCGGCCACCACGCTGCTGCGGTTCGCCACCGCGGGCTCCGTGGACGACGGCAAGTCCACCCTGGTGGGCCGGCTGCTGCACGACTCCAAGTCGGTTCTCACCGACCAACTGGAGGCCGTGGAGCGCGCGTCGGCGAGCCGGGGCCAGGACGCTCCCGACCTCGCGCTGCTCACCGACGGTCTGCGGGCCGAGCGGGAGCAGGGCATCACCATCGACGTGGCCTACCGCTACTTCGCCACGCCCCGGCGCCGGTTCATCCTCGCCGACACCCCCGGCCATGTGCAGTACACGCGGAACATGGTCACCGGCGCCTCCACGGCCGAACTGACGGTGATCCTCGTCGACGCCCGCAACGGTGTGGTCGAGCAGACCCGGCGGCACGCCGCCATCGCCGCGCTGCTGCGCGTCCCGCACGTGGTCCTCGCCGTCAACAAGATGGACCTGGTCGACTACCGGGAGTCCGTGTTCGCGGGCATCGCCGAGGAGTTCACGGCGTACGCGACCGAGCTGGGCGTCCCCGAGGTGACCGCGATCCCGATCTCGGCGCTGGTCGGCGACAACGTGGTGGAGCCGTCCGCCCACATGGACTGGTACGGCGGCCCGACGGTGCTGGAGCACCTGGAGACCGTCCCGGTCAGCCACGACCTGGCGCACTGCCACGCCCGGCTGCCCGTGCAGTACGTGATCCGGCCGCAGAGCACCGAGCACCCGGACTACCGGGGGTACGCCGGCCAGATCGCGGCGGGCACCTTCCGGGTGGGTGACCCGGTGACCGTGCTCCCGTCCGGCCGCACGACGACGGTGACGGGGATCGACCTGCTGGGCAAGCCGGTCGACATCGCCTGGACTCCGCAGTCGGTGACGCTGCTGCTGGCCGACGACATCGACATCTCCCGCGGTGACCTGATCGTCCCCAGCAAGGACGCGCCGGCCACCTCGCAGGACGTCGAGGCC
Source organism: Streptomyces malachitofuscus (assembly GCF_055571035.1). Taxonomy (NCBI): domain Bacteria; kingdom Bacillati; phylum Actinomycetota; class Actinomycetes; order Kitasatosporales; family Streptomycetaceae; genus Streptomyces; species Streptomyces malachitofuscus. The sequence continues at coordinate 252,720 of NZ_JBVIGA010000003.1, forward strand.
ACCGTGTGCCATGTCGCCGACCAGCCGCTGACCGTGGGCCACCGCGTGCTGCTCAAGCACGGCACGCGCACGGTCAAGGCGATCGTGAAGGACATCCCGTCCCGGCTGACGCTGGACGACCTGTCCCTGCACCCGCACCCCGGCACGCTCGGCGCCAACGACATCGGCCGGGTGAAGATCCGTACCGCCGAACCGCTGCCCGCCGACTCCTACGCGGACTCGCGGCGCACCGGCTCGTTCATCCTCATCGACCCCAGCGACGGCACGACGCTGACCGCCGGCATGGTCGGTGAGTCCTTCGCCGCGCCGGAGCCCGTCAAGGACGGGACCGAGGACGACGGATGGGACTTCTGAGCATGAACTCCCATGAGTCGCGCGCCGGATCCCCCACCGACTTCTACTCGGAGTTCGCGAAGGAGGGCGGCCGGGTCGGCAGCGGTGCTCTCGGCTGGGGGTCCCCCCGGACGAAGTCTGGGGGAGGGCAGGGCGGGGTGGAGCGATGTGTGCGATGACGTACGCGCACCGCTCGCGCGCCCTCACGCCCCACCGCCGTAGACGAAAACCCGCCGACTTCCCGGCCGCGACCTGAGAACGTGACCGCCGGGCCTCCGAGAGGACAGCCTCCCGTGCCTGCCCCATCAGCTCTTCGCCGCACCCTCGCGGTGATGGCCGTGCTTCTGCTGCTCACCCTGGCCGGGTGCGGCTACGGCTCCCAGGCGAAGGACGACGGCGCCGCGAAGGTCGCCGCGGGCGCGGAGAGGACCGACGGTCTCGACTCCGTCAGGATCGGGTACTTCGGCAACCTCACCCACGGGACCGCGCTGGTGGCCAACAGGAAGGGCTTCTTCCAGAAGGAGCTCGGCGGTACGGAGGCGAAGTACGCCGTCTTCAACGCGGGGCCGTCGGAGATCGAGGCCCTCAACTCGGGTTCCCTCGACATCGGTTTCATCGGCCCGTCGCCGGCCGTCAACGGCTACGCCCGGTCGAACGGCAAGAACCTGCGGATCGTCGGCGGTTCGGCGTCCGGCGGGGTGAAACTGGTGGTGAACCCGGACCGGGTGAAGTCGCTGAAGGACGTCGAGGGCAAGCGGATCGCGACCCCGCAACTCGGCAACACCCAGGACGTCGCGTTCCTCAACTGGGCGGCCGAGCAGGGCTGGAAGGTCGACGCGCAGAGCGGCAAGGGCGATGTCACGGTCGTCCGCAGCGACAACAAGGTCACCCCCGACGCGTTCCGGGCGGGGTCGGTCGACGGCGCCTGGGTGCCGGAGCCGACCGCCTCGAGGCTGGTCGCCGAGGGCGGCAAGGTGCTGCTGGACGAGACGTCCCTGTGGCCGGACGGGAAGTTCGTGATCACGAACGTGATCGTGCGCCAGGAGTTCCTCGACGAGCACCCGAAGGCGGTCGAGGCGGTGCTGCGGGCCTCCGTCGAGGCGAACGAGTGGATCAACGCCCACCGTGACGAGGCGAAGACGGTCGCCAACGAGCAGCTGGAGACCGACTCCGGGAAGGCGCTGCCCGCCGAGGTGCTCGACCCGGCGTGGGAGTCCATCCGGTTCACCGACGACCCGCTGGCGTCGACGCTCGACGCCCAGGCGGACCACTCGGTCGAGGCGGGCCTGCTGGAGCAGCCGGACCTGACCGGCATCTATGACCTCAGGCTGCTCAACAAGGTCCTCGAGGCGGCCGGCAGACCCGCCGTCGACGACGCCGGACTCGGCGCCGAATAAGCCCGCATCACGAAGAGTTCCCAGGAGGTGACGACCATGGCCACGACCCTTGCCAAGGCCGCCGACGGCGTCGGGACGGCCACGCACGCCGCCCGGATCGAGCATGTCTCGAAGTCGTTCACGGGCCCGGCCGGGCAGCAGCTCGTGCTGGACGACATCACGCTCGATGTAGCGCCCGGTGAGTTCGTCACCCTGCTGGGTGCGTCGGGGTGCGGCAAGTCGACGCTGCTGAACCTGGTCGCGGGCCTGGACCGGCCCACGGCCGGCGCGATCAGCACGGACGGGCGGCCCGCCCTGATGTTCCAGGAGCACGCTCTCTTCCCGTGGCTGACCGCGGGCAAGAACATCGAACTCGCCCTGAAGCTGCGGGGGGTGCCGAAGAACGAGCGGCGCGGTCGGGCCGAGGAGCTGCTGGAGCTCGTCCGGCTGAAGGGCGCCCACGGCAAGCGGGTGCACGAGCTGTCCGGCGGGATGCGGCAGCGGGTGGCGCTGGCCCGGGCGCTCGCCCAGGAGAGCAAACTGCTGCTGATGGACGAGCCGTTCGCGGCCCTGGACGCCATCACCCGGGACGTGCTGCACGACGAGCTGACCCGGATCTGGCGCGAGACACGTCTGTCGGTCCTCTTCGTCACGCACAACGTGCGCGAAGCGGTCCGGCTCGCGGAGCGGGTGGTGCTGCTGTCCTCCCGTCCGGGCCGGATCGCCCGTGAGTGGACGGTCGGCATCCCGCATCCGCGCCGTATCGAGGACACCGCCGTGGCGGAACTGTCCGTCGAGATCACCGAAGAACTCCGTGGGGAGATCCGCCGTCATGGCCAGCACTGAGACGACCGCGAAGGACAGGGACGGGGGCGACCTCGCCGGTCTGGAGGCGGGCCTCGACGCACTGGAGACGGTGCAGACCGGCCGCACGCCGTTCCGGCAGACCCTCACCCAGAAGATCCTGCCGCCGCTCGTCGCCGTGGCGCTGGTGCTGGCCGTGTGGCAGGCCCTGGTCTCCTTCAAGATCGTCGACGATCCGACCAAGCTGCCCTCGCCGGGCGCGGTGTGGCACGTCCTGCGCGAGGCGTGGCTCCAGGGCGAACTGCTCGGCTACATCTGGACCAGCGTCTCGCGCGGTCTGCTCGGCTTCTTCTTCGCGCTCCTGATCGGCACCCCGCTGGGACTGCTGGTGGCGCGCGTGAAGGTGGTGCGCGCGGCGATCGGACCGATCCTGTCCGGTCTGCAGTCGCTGCCGTCGGTGGCGTGGGTGCCGCCGGCGGTGATCTGGCTGGGCCTGAACAACTCGATGATGTACGCGGTGATCCTGCTCGGCGCGGTCCCCTCGATCGCCAACGGCCTGGTCTCCGGCGTCTCCCAGGTGCCGCCGCTCTTCCTGCGGGCGGGGCGCACCCTGGGCGCGACGGGGCTGAAGGGCACCTGGCACATCGTGCTGCCGGCCGCGCTGCCCGGCTATGTGGCGGGGCTGAAGCAGGGCTGGGCGTTCTCCTGGCGCTCGCTGATGGCGGCGGAGATCATCGCGTCCTTCCCCGACCTCGGCATCGGCCTCGGCCAGCTGCTGGAGAACGGCCGCAACGCCAGCGACATGGCCATGGTCTTCGAGGCCATCCTGCTGATCCTGACCGTCGGTATCGCCATCGACCTGCTGATCTTCAGTCCGCTGGAGCGGTGGGTGCTGCGCAGCCGCGGTCTGCTGGTGAAGGGCTGAGGCACCCCATGAACCGTCCGGTACTTCTCGTCGTCGCCCACGGCAGCCGCGATCCCCGGCACGCCGCGACCGTGCACGACCTGGTGCGGCGGGTGCGGTCGCTGCGGCCAGGACTGCGGGTGGAGACCGGGTTCCTGGACTTCAACATCCCCTCGGTGAAAGGGGTGCTGGAGTCCCTGGACGCGGAGGGCGTCCGCGAGGTGGTCGCCCTCCCGCTGCTGCTGACCCGGGCCTTCCACGCCAAGGCCGACATCCCGGCGGTGCTGGCCGAGGCCCCGCCGCGGCTGCGGATCCGCCAGGCCGAGGTGCTGGGCCCGTCCCCGCTGCTGCTGACGGCCCTGGAGCGGCGGCTGCACGAGGCGGGCCTGACGCCCGCCGACAAGTCCTCGACCGGGGTCGTGCTGGCCTCGGCGGGGTCCTCCGACCCGGAGGCGATCGCAGTGATCGCAGAAATCGCGCGGGAGTGGCGGCACACCGGTTGGTGCGCCGTGCGGCCTGCGTTCGCCTCCGCATCACTCCCCCGCACCGAGGACGCGGTCCGCGAACTGCGGGCGCTGGGCTGTGCGCGCGTCGCCGTGGCGCCCTACGTCCTCGCCCCCGGCTTCCTCCCGGACCGTATCGCCCGGGGCGCGGCGGAGGCGGACGTCCTGGCGGACGTGCTGGGTCCCGCGCCGGAGGTGGCGCGGGTGCTGCTGGAGCGGTACGAACAGGCGCGGGTGCCGCGGCTGGCCGCGGTCGGCGCCTGACCTGTCCGCTCAGCCGAAGCTCAGGCCGCCGGTCCTGGTCCGCTTCAGTTCGAAGAAGTCCGGGTCGCGGGCCAGTACCCGGAAGCTGTCGAAGAGTTCGGCCGCCCGCTCGCCCCGGGGAACGGCTCGCAGCACGGGTCCGAACCACACCGTTTGGTCGACATGGAGGGTGGGCGTCCCCACGTAGGCGCCCGTCTCCGCTTCGGCGCCCGCCTCGTGGCTGCGGCGCACGGCGTCGTCGTACGCCGGGTCGTGCGCGGCGGCGGCCAGGTCCGCGGGCAGGCCGAGTTCACCGAGGGACTCGGCGATCACGGTGTCGAAGTCCTCGACACCGCGCTCGTGGATGCGGGTGCCGAGGGTGGTGTAGAGGTCGCGCAGCACCTTCTCGCCGTGCCGTTCGGCGGCGGCCACCGCCACCCGCACCGGGCCCAGGGAGCGGTCGACCAGGTCCCGGTACCAGTCGGGCAGCTCGTTGCCGGTGTTGTGCAGGTAGAGGCTCATCACGCGGAAGCGCAGATCGAGGGGGCGGTGCCGCTCGACCTCGAGCAGCCAGCGGGAGGTGATCCAGGCGAAGGGACAGGCGGGGTCGAAGAAGCAGTCGACGCGGGTGGGCGATCCATGGCTCATACCGTCGACCGTAGGCGCGGCGGGGCCCGGTGACGTGGTCCACTTCGCGGCGCCGCCACTGGTCCACTTCCCCGCCGTGCCACGGGTCCCGTCCCGGTCGGCGCCAGGTCAGTCCCGGGTGAGCTCCACGAGTTTCGTCACCGTGTTCCAGTTGCGGCTGGTGGCGACGACGCCCTTGTTGATGCGCGGCTTGGACAGGTGCTCGGCGAGTTTGGAGCGGCCCAGCCCGTTCGGGGCGTACAGGTAGAGCACACGGTCGCCGAGGCGGAACTCCTCGGGGAGGTAGGCGGCCGGATCGATCTCGGCGAAGCGCTCGGCCGTGACGGGCCCGGAGAAGTAGGTGACGTGGAGCTGCTTGGGCTCCAGTGTGCCGGCCGGGAACGGGCAGGCGTCGGCGACCGCCTTCAGATAGGCGTGGTCGCGCACGATCACGTCGACGGCGAAGCCGAAGTGCCGCTCGATCGCCGCGGCCAACACGGCGGCCAGTGACTCCTCGTCGCCGGGCCCGGAGGTGAACACCGCCTGGCCGCTCTGCAGATGGGTGCGCACGTCCTCGTGACCGAGGCCCTCGATGAGCGTGCGGAGTTCGGCCATCGGGACTTTCCTGCTGCCGCCCACGTTGATCCCGCGCAGCAGCGCCGCGTATCTCGTCGCCATGGGCACAGCGTAGAGAAGCCGTCGTGCCCCGTGGGGGTGGGCACGACGGCTGGGTCCGCGTGGGGCGGACTGCGCGAAAGACTGGCCGACCGGTGGGTGCGGGATCAACCACTACACGCGCCTGTGATTTATTCAACAAGGTTGCGGAAACGCGTGCGGCGCCCCCGCAACCCTGATCATCGTCCCCCACCTCTCCGGGTCCGTGTAGGGGGCCACTGTCCTCCTCAGTGGGGAGGAGGTGGACGCCGATGGGATGAGGACGGTCCTTCGAGCTTCACCGGTCAGCACGACGAGACGCGCTTACGCGGCCCATACCTTCGAAAACGTCAGGTGGCGGCAGGGGGTCGCTGCCGAGCACGAGGGAGCGAGCCCGTCATGGGGAACGGAGATTCGCGGGTACGGGGCCTCGCCGCCCGGGCCGGCGGCTGGAGCGCCCGGCACCGCTGGGCGGCCGTCGGCATCTGGGTGCTGTTCGTGGTGCTGGCGATGGGACTCGGTTCGGCCGCCGGCCGGGTCGACGTCGGCAACAGCGACCAGCTCAAGGGAGAGACCAGCACCGCCGCCCGCATCATCGAGGACGCCGGCATCGAGGAACCCGCCGGTGAGACCGTGCTCGTCCAGGCGAAGGACGAGGGCCTGACGGCCACGGACGAGGAGTTCCGGGCGGCGGTCACCGCGGTCGTCGCGGCGGTGGAGGAGACCGGCGAGGTCACCGCTGTCACCTCGCCGTACGAGAGCGACACCATCTCGGAGGACGGGCGCAGCGCGCTGGTCCAGTTCGACATGCGGGGCGACTCCGACACCGCCGGTGAGCGGGTCGAACCGGTGCTGAAGGCCGTGGAGGACGTCCAGCGGGACCACGGCTCGCTGCGGATCGAGGAGATCGGCGGCGCCAGCATGATGAAGACCTTCGGCGACGCGTTCGGCGACGACTTCAAGAAGGCCGAGTACTCCGCGGTGCCGGTGGCGTTCGGCATCCTGCTGATCGCGTTCGGCGCGCTGGTCGCGGCGCTGCTGCCGTTGGTTCTGGCACTCACCGCGATCATGGCGACGATGGGTCTGATGGGCCTGGTCAGCCATCTGCAGCCGATGAGCGATACCGCGAACTCGGTGATGCTGCTGGTCGGCCTGGCCGTCGGTGTCGACTACTGCCTGTTCTACCTGCGCCGCGAGCGCGAGGAGCGGGCGGCCGGACGGGACGCGCACACGGCGCTGCGGATCGCCGCCGCCACCAGCGGCCGGGCGATCGTCGTCTCCGGTGTCACGGTGTGTGTCGCGATGGCGGGCATGCTGTTCACCGGACTCGCGGAGTTCGAGGCGATGGGCCTGGCCTCGCTGATGGTCGTGGCGGTCGCCATGGTCGGTTCCGTCACCGTGCTGCCCGCGCTCCTGTCGCTGCTGGGCGAGCGGGTCGAGAAGGGCCGTGTGCCGTTCCTGCGCAGGCGCCGCACGAACGGCAGCACGGACAGCCGCTTCTGGACGGCCGTACTGAAGCGGGTGCTCGCCAAGCCGGTGCTTGCCGTCGTCGTGGCCACCGGTGCGCTGCTCGCCGTGGCCGCGCCCGCGGTCGGGATGAAGACGCAGAACCTCACGCTGGACCAGGAGTTCGGGGACTCGCTGCCGATCGTGCAGACCTACAACCGGGTCAACGAGGCGTTCCCGGGCGGCTCCGAGCCGGCGGAGGTGGTCGTCAGGGCCGACGACATCAACGCGCCGGAGGTCAAGGCCGCGCTCGCCGACTTCCGTGAGCAGGCGGTTGATTCGGGCGCCTCGCAAGGCCCGGTCGAGATCAAGGTGCACGACCGGGAGAACGTCGCCTTCGTCTACGTGCCGTTGGTCGGCGGCTCCGACCAGGACAAGGCGGGCGCGAGCCTGGAGAAGCTGCGCGACGAGGTACGGCCGGCCACGCTCGGCGAGGTCGACGGCGTCGAGGCGCCGATCACCGGGCAGATCGCCGGCTCCAAGGACTTCAACGACCAGCTGGTGGGTGCCGTCGTCCCGGTCTTCGCCTTCGTGGTGGTCTTCGCCTTCCTGCTGATGCTGCTGTCGTTCCGCTCGCTGACGGTCGCGATCACCTCGATCGTGCTGAACCTGCTGTCGGTGGGCGCCGCATACGGCATCCTCGTGGCGGTCTTCCAGCACGGCTGGGGCGCGTCCCTGGTGGGCGCGGAGGGCGTCGGCGCGATCATCACCTGGCTGCCGCTGTTCCTCTTCGTGATCCTGTTCGGCCTGTCGATGGACTACCACGTGTTCGTGGTCTCCCGGATCCGCGAGGCACGGCTGCGGGGCCGCACGACGCGGGACGCGATCCAGCACGGTGTGGTCACCACGGCCGGTGTCGTCACCAGCGCCGCGGTCATCATGGTGGCCGTGTTCGCGATCTTCGGGACGCTGTCCATGCAGTCCATGAAGCAGATGGGCGTCGGCCTCGCGGCGGCGGTGCTCATCGACGCGACGATCATCCGGGGTGTGCTGCTCCCGGCGGTGATGGCGCTGCTCGGCGAGCGCAACTGGTATCTGCCGAAGTGGCTGCACCGGATGCCGGACCTGACCCACGACGAGTCGCCGGAGGCGGTGGCGGGGCCGGTGACGCGGGACGACAAGGACGAGCGGGTGCCGGTGTGATCCGGTAGACGCGTTGCGAGAAGGGCCCGGCGATGCTCCCGGGCCCTTCCTCGTGCGCAGGGGCGGAGGTCGCGCCGCCCGGCGCTTCCGGGGTGCCGCCGCGCCCACCCTCCCCCGTGAGGTACCCCCATCGCCCTGGGGATACCTCCCAGGCCCTTTCGGGCACGGGTGGGTGTGGCCGCGCTAGGGCAGTTCCGCCTCGATGAGGTCGGCCGCCCTGTGGGTGCCGCCCTCATCCGCCATCTCGGACTGGATGTCCTTCAGCCGGCGGGCGACCTCCGGGTCGTCGACGAGGGCGAGGGCCGCCGCCCGCAGCACCTCGGCGTTCGCCTCGCCGGCGGGGACGTGCCGGGCCACACCGAGCGTCTGGAGCATGTCCGCGTTCCCGAACTGGTCCACCGCCTGCGGTACGGCGATCATCGGCGTGGCCGTGGCCAGCCCTTCCTGGCTGCCGCCGGCCCCCGCGTGGGTGACGAACAGGTCGGCCTGCCGGAGCACCGCGAGCTGCGGCACCCAGTCCCGCACCTCCACGTTCTCCGGTACGTCCCCCAGCTCCAAGGGGTCGACGTGCTTGCCGATCTGGAGCACCAGATGCCAGCCGGGCAGGCCGGCGAACGCCTTGACGCACTCCCGGTAGAAGTCCGGCTGCTTGGTGAACGACGACCCGAGTGACACCAGGACGACCCTCTCGGCACCCGCGGGCCGCTGCCAGTCCCCCTCGGCGCCGCGTTCGCCCTGACAGGCACCGACGAAGGAGTGCACCCGTTCGTCGACCCGGTCGGCGTTGGGCTGGAGCGCCTTGGGGATGAGGACGATCGAGCGGGCGGGGCGGCCCACGAAGGGGTCCGGGTGCTCGGTGATCCCGTTCTCCTCCAGCCACGCGTGGAAGCGGGCGTAGTACGCCTGCCCCCGCTCGGTCTTCCGGGGCTCCTCCCACATCGGCTCGGCGACCTCCTGCTCGTACCCGTCCCAGGCGACGAGGTTGGGGGAGAGGGAGATCGCGGGCACCCCCCAGCGGTGGGCGAGCACGCGCGCCGGATAGGAGGTGATGTCGTGCAGGACGAGGTCGGGGGTGTCCCCCTCGTAGGCCTCGAGGAGCTGCGGGAGCGCCTGGATCGCGTCGTCCAGGAACGGCTCCACGTTGTCCAGCAGCGTGGAGCCCCAGGCCTCCGGGTCGTCGTCGGGGCCCGGGAGCGTGCTGTTCCACGGCTTGGGTTCGGCGCCCGTCCCGGCGACCTTCTCGGCGAAGAGGGGCGGGATGGCGTAGGTCACGCGGTGGCCGCGTGCCACGAGCTCGCGGATCACCTCGAGGCTCGGGTTCACGTGCCCGTGGGCGGCGATGGAGAACATGGCGATGTGAGCGGGACTGGTCATGTCGGGATCGTATGCGAGACGAGACGTCTCGTGCAATCTGTTTGTGATCACGATGCCGGCACCTCGTGCAGCCGCAGCCACCGCTCCGGCGCGGGGAGGCGTGCAGCGAGCCGCCGACTCCGGAGAAGCCCGGCGCAACGGGTTCTCGGGGCGGGGCACTCAGCGCTGGTAGCGGGCCAGCACCAGATTGCCGTCCTCCTCCAGGCGGGCGCGCAGCTCGTCGAGGCCGATCGCCCCGCTGTAGTACTCCTGGAGCGCCGGGGTGGCCACCTTGTCCTTCCACTCGGGGTAGCCCCGCACGGTCTGTGCGGGGGCCGGGCGCAGATGGGCGGCGAGCGCGGTGCCGGTGGCCCAGCCGTGTTCGTCGGTGTGCAGGGCGGGGTCGGCCAGGGCCCGGCTGCCGGTGGGCAGCATCCAGTCGCCGAGGGCGAGACGGACCATGTTCTGCGGCCGGAGCAGGAAGTCGAGGAAGGCGACGGCCTCCTTCTTGTGCGGGCAGTCCTCGGCGACGGACAGGGTCTGCGGGCTGACACCCTGGGTGAGTCCGCCGGCTCCGGCCGGGGCGGGCAGCACCTGCCAGTCGAAGCCCTCCGGCGCCTGCTGGGCGATCTGCTGGCGGTAGGAGAACCCGAGCGGCACCATCGCGTACTTGCCGGCGAAGAAACCGGGCAGGGTGTCGGAGCCGCCGCTGCCGAGCGTCGTGGGCGAGGCGCTGCGGTCGGTGGTCACCTGCTCGTGGACGGTGCGCGGGACGACCTCGTCGCCCTCCTCGAACCGCACGGTCACCTTGCCGTCGGCGCCCCGGTGGAAGAGCCGGCCGCCCGCGGAGAGGGAGAGGTTGAGGGTGGCGGACACGGGCTCCTTGAGCGGCCAGGCGACACCGTACCTCCCCTCGCCCGCCAGCTCCTTCGTCACCTGCCGGAACTCCGTCCAGCTCCAGGGGTCCGCGGGCGTCGGGACGCGGACGCCGGACTCCTTCAGCCAGGCGGCGTTGGCGACGAGGACGCGCGGTTCCTGGAGGAAGGGCACGCCGTAGACGCCGTCCCCGAAGGCGACGGTCCGCCAGCTGCGCGGCGGGATGTCGGACTTCAGCCGCTCGGGCAGCAGCTCGGTCAGATCGGCCAGGTAGCCGCCGTACGCGAAGTCGGCGAGGTCGTCGGAGGCGTCGTGGACGATGTCGGGCGCCTCCCCGCCCTCGAAGGAGGTGAGCAGCTGGTCGTGGACGCTGTCCCAGCTGCCCTGGACGTACTCCACCCGGACGTCCGGGTGGGCGGCGTTCCACTCCTCGACCAGGTCCCTGGTGGCCTCGACCGACTCCTCCTGCCAGGCCAGGGACAGAAAGCGCAGGGTGATCCGTCCGTCGTCGCGGGTGCCGCCGGAGGAGCAGCCCGCGAGGAGCAGGACGACGGCGAGGGCCGTCACGAGGATTCTGGTGCGCATCAGCTCTTCACCGCCCCGGCGAGCATGCCGCCCGTGATCCGCCGCTGGATGATCGCGAAGACGACGAGGGAGGGCAGCGTCGCGAGGAACGCGGCGGCCGCCAGCGGGCCGAGGTCGGCGACTCCCTCGGCGCCGATGAAGTGGGTGAGGATCACCGGCAGGGTCTGTTTCTCGGGGGTCTTGAGCAGAACGAGGGCGAAGAAGAACTCGTTCCACGCGGTGATGAAGGCGAACAGCGCGGTGGCGATGATGCCCGGCGCGAGGAGCGGCGCGGTCACCGACACCAGGGTCCGCAGCCGCCCGGCCCCGTCGACGGCCGCCGCCTCCTCCAGCTCGGCCGGTACGGCACGGACGTAGCCGGTGAGCATCCACAGCGCGAAGGGCAGCGCCCAGACCACGTAGACCAGCACCAGACCGGGCACGGAGTCGATCAGCCGCAGATTCTTCAGCACCAGGAACAGCGGAATGATCAGTAGCACGAACGGGAACGCCTGGCTGACCACGACCCAGCCCGTCGCGACCCGGGCGAGCGCGGTGCGGTGACGGGCCGTCACATACGCCGTCGGGGTGGCGACGACGACGCAGACCACGGCCGCGGCGAAGGCGGCGAGCAGGGAGTTGAGGGCGGCCCGCAGCAGCGGCTGCTCGTCGAAGGCCTGGCGGAAGTTGTCGAGGGTGGGGTCGCTCGGGATCCAGGTCGGGTGGAGCGCGGCCAGCTCGGCCGGGGGCTTGAACGCGGTCGAGACCAGCCAGAGGAACGGGAAGGCGAGGAAGGCGAGATACGCGAGCAGCGCGGCGTACTGGCCGACGCGGGCGCCGGTGGAGGTCCTCACGCCTTGTCACCTCCCCGGAGCCGGCCGGCGAGGAAGACGGCCAGCGCGATCGAGATCGCGGCGACCATGACACAGCCCATCGCCGCCGCGTAGCCGAACTGTCCGTAGCGGAACGCCTCTTCGTAGGCGAAGAGCATGGGCAGCCGGGTGCGTCCGCCGGGGCCGCCGTTGGTCAGCACATAGACCAGGGCGAAGGAGTTGAAGTTCCAGATCAGGTTGAGCGCCGTGATGGCGAGGGCGACGGGGCGGATGGCGGGCCAGGTGACCGTGCAGAAGCGGCGCCATGCTCCGGCGCCGTCCACGGCCGCCGCCTCGTGCAGCTCGCGCGGGGTGTTCTGCAGCCCGGCGAGCAGCGCGACCGTGGTCTGGGGCATGCCGGCCCACACGCCGACGACGATCACCGCGGGCAGGGCGGTGGCGAGCCCGCTGAGCCAGTCCCGGCCGCTGCCCAGGCCGAAGTCGCGGAGCGTCTCGTTGAGGAGGCCGGCGTCCGGGTTGTAGACGATCCGCCACATGATGCCGACGACCACCTCGGGCATCGCCCAGGGGACGATCGCCAGGGCGCGGGCGAGCCAGCGCAGCTTCAGGTCCTGGTGGAGCAGCAGGGCGAGACCGAGCGCCAGCAGGAACTGCGGCACCGTCACCCCGACCGCCCAGACCAGCCCGATCCGGAACGACTCCCAGAACAGCGTGTCGTGCAGGAGGTCCTGGAAGTTGAGGGTGCCGATCCACCGGGTCGGTTCGGTGCGCCCCGACTGGGCGTCGGTGAAGGCCAGCAGGATGCCGTAGAGCAGCGGACCGACACTCAGGACGAGGATCGGGATCAGCGCGGGCAGCACCAGGAACCACGGGCCGTGGCCCAGGGCGCGCCCCGGTGCGGTGCCCGGGCCGGGCGCACGGGGCGCGGATCTCCTCGCCTCGGTCACCGACGTCACGGAATCAGCCCCTTTGCACGGCGCGGGTGGGCCCGGTCATGGTCGTGAAGGGGTTCTGCCTCGTCAAGACACCGCGCACTCCGGCCGACCTGGGCGAATGCGAGACTGGCCGGCGGATGGCCGGATTACGGCGGCCGGAGGCGGACGGACCTGGAGGGACGGATGGACGAGGCACGGGCGCGGGAGGTCCTGGCGGCGGCGGGGGTGCTGCCCGGCGCGGCGGGGGACGCGCGGTTGCTCGCCCTCGGCGAGAACGCGGTGTTCGCCGCCGGTGACCTGGCCGTCAAGGTGGGCCGTGACCCCGAGCTGATGGACCGGGCCCGCCGGGAGCTGGACGTCGCGGGATGGCTGGAGTCGGAGGGTGTGCCGGCGGTGCGGGCGGCCGAACCGGAGGCACTGCTGGTCGAGGGGCACCCGGTGACCGTGTGGCACCGGCTGCCGGAGGCGGTGCGGCCCGCCGGACCACGGGATCTGGCCGAACTGCTGCGGCGGGTCCACGCACTGCCCGCTCCTCCCTTCGCCCTGCCGCCCCGCGAGCTGCTCGGCGGGGTGGAACGCTGGCTGCGGCTCGCGGGCCAAGCGATCGACCCGGCGGACGCGGCGTATCTGCGCGAGCGGCGCGACGGATTCGCGGCGTCCGCCGCGCAGCTGACGCCCCGGCTGCGACCGGGGCCCATCCACGGCGACGCGCTGCCGCGCAACGTGCACATCGGCCCTGACGGGCCGGTCCTGATCGACCTGGAGACCTTCTCGGCCGATCTGCGCGAGCACGACCTGGTGGTGATGGCCCTCTCCCACGACCGCTACGGGCTCCCGGACGAGGAGTACGCGTCCTTCACCGCCGCCTACGGCTGGGACGTGCGCGACTGGGAGGGCTGCTCGGTGCTGCGCGGCGCGCGGGAGACCGCCAGCTGTGCCTGGGTCGCCCAGCACGCGCCGGGCAACCCCAAGGCGCTGGCGGAGTTCGAACGCCGGGTGGCGTCGTTGCGGGACGGGGACGACAGCGTGCGCTGGTATCCCTTCTGACCTGGCGTCCCTTCCGGCCCCGGACGCCCGGCGGGTCAGACCGGCTCGCCCGCCGGCTCCCGCAGCGGCCAGGTGCCGTCGATCACCGCGCCGACGTCGCCCTTGCGGCGCAGGAAGTCCTGGAAGTCCGCCGCCCACTCGGCGTACCACTCGATCTGACGGCGGTGCAGCTCCGCCGGGCCGAGGACCGCGACCTTGGGGTGGCGGACGGCTATCGCGCAGGCCAGCCGGGCCGCGGCGAGGGCGTCGGCGGTCGCGTCGTGCGCCGAGTCGAGGATCACGCCGTACTCCGCGCAGACCGCTTCGAGGTTGCGCTTGCCGCGCCGGTAGCGGTCGACGGAACGGTCGATGGTGTACGGGTCGATGACGGGGGCGGGGTCGATGCCGCCCAGGCGCTCACGCAGGGACGGCAGTCCGTACCTCCGCAGTTCGGCGGCCAGCAGGCTCAGATCGAAGGCCGCGTTGTAGGCGACGACCGGTACGCCCGTCTTCCAGTAGGCGGTGAGAACGCCGGCGATGCCGTCGGCGACCTGGTCGGCGGGGCGGCCCTCGGCGGCCGCCCGCTCGTTGCTGATGCCGTGCACGGCCACCGCCTCCGCGGGGATCGGCACGCCCGGGTCGGCCAGCCACTCGCGGCGCCCCATCGGCTCCCCCGCCCTGACCTCGATCACGGCGCCCGTGACGATCCGTGCCTCGCGCGGGTCCGTGCCCGTCGTCTCCAGGTCGAAGCCGATCAGCAGCTCCCGGTGCCAGCCCATGGGCTGCCCCCCTTCATGTGTGGTGCGTTCCCCCAGTGGTCCCCACCTTCGCACGCACCACTGACAATCAGAGGATCGCCTTCCGCTTACTGCCGGAACGGTGGGCGCCGGAACCGGGCGTTCACGACACCGGCCGCGAATCCGCCCACATCAGCTCGAACTCCTCGCGATACGTGGGGAACAGTCCGCCTTCCTCGACTTCGCCGGGCTTGACCACTTTGGTGCCGTTGCGCAGGACCAGCACGGGCGCCTCCATCCCGCGGGCGCGCCGCAGATGGTTCTGCACGACCGCGATGCCGTCCGACCCGTCGCCGTCCACGAGGTAGGCGGTGCAGCGGGGCGTCTCGTCGTAGACCTGGATCTCGAAGGCACCCGGGTCGCGCAGCCGGGAGCGGACGCGGCGCATGTGCAGGATGTTCATCTCGACGGCGCGCCCCAGCTCGCCCCGCTTGATGCCGAGCTCACGCTCGCGCCGCTTGACGGCGCTGGACGCGGGGTTGAGGAACAGCAGCCGCACCCGGCAGCCGGACTCGGCCAGCCGCACCAGACGGCGCCCGGAGAAGTTCTGCACCAGCAGGTTGAGCCCGATACCGATGGCGTCGAGCCGGCGGGCTCCGCCGAAGATGTCCTCGGCCGGGAACGTGCGCAGCAGCCGCACCCGGTCCGGATGGACGGCGACGACGTCGGCGTACCGGTCGCCGACCAGGTCCTCCACCGCGTCCACCGGCAGCCGCCGCGCGGACGGCACGTCGCCGCCGGCGCCGAGCATCTCCAGCAGCCGCGCGGAGGCCCGCTCGGCCTGGGCGAGGACCGACTCCGACAGCGCGCGGTTGCGGGAGACGACGTTCCGGGTGACCTCCAGCTCGTCCAGGGCGAGCTCGACGTCCCGGCGGTCGTCGAAGTACGGCTCGAAACAGGGCCAGTGCTGGACCATCAGCTCGCGCAGCTGCGGCAGGGTGAGGAAGGACAGCACGTTGTCGTCGGCCGGATCGAGCAGATAGCCCTTGCGGCGGCTGACCTCGCGGACCGCGACCGCGCGCTGCACCCACTCCTGTCCGGCCGGTCCGGCGGCGGCGACCACCCAGTCGTCCCCGTGCACGGGCTCGTACACGGGCCGCAGCACGGCCGCCACGACCGCGCGGAGCCGCTGTTCCACCAGGTTCAGCCAGATGTAGGCGCGGCCTGCCCGCTGGGCGCGGGTGCGCACCTCACGCCAGGCGTCGGCGCCCCAGTCCAGCTCCGGCCCGATCGAGCCCGCGTCCATCGGCCGTGCCAGGGACACCGCACCGGGCGGGACGTCCGTGGAACTGCTCCCCTCGTGACCCTCGTCACCAGGGGGCAGTTCCAGCCCTCCCGAGCCCACCCGCGCACCGCCTTCCGCTCCCCCGAGCACTCCCCGTCCCAACGATCAAGGAGAGTACTCCGCAAGCGGCACACGGTGCAGCCCGATGGACCGGGTCGTTTCTCAACTTCCCGGTGCCGTGCGACCGTTCCGTCCGAACGGGTACCGGGAGTGAGCGGATTCATACCAGGAGCGGCGGATGCGCGGGTCGTGGTCCGAGCGGGCATGGGTAGAAGGTGGTTCCCGCCCTTTCGGGGAGACACGGGAACACTCGGAGCCAAGGCGCCCCACCGGCGCCGTACACCTGAAAGAGTCCTATCCATGCAGGTCTGGCCTGGCGAGGCGTATCCGCTCGGTGCCACGTACGACGGCGCCGGAACGAACTTCGCGGTCTTCACGGAGGCCGCGGACCGAGTAGAGCTGTGTCTGCTGCACGACGACGGCTCCGAGACCGCGATCGAGTTGCGCGAGAGCGACGCGTTCGTACGGCACGCGTACCTGCCCGGCGTCATGCCCGGGCAGCGGTACGGCTTCCGTGCGCACGGGCCGTACGCCCCCGAGCGGGGGCTGCTCTGCAATTCGGCGAAGCTGCTGCTCGACCCGTACGCGCGTGCGATCAGCGGGGCGGTCCAGTGGGGCGAGGAGGTGTACGGCTACCACTTCGACGACCGCGACCGGCGCAACGACCTCGACTCGGCGCCGCACACGATGACGTCGGTCGTGGTCAACCCGTACTTCGACTGGGGCGACGACCGGCGCCCCCGTACGGAGTACCACCACACGGTGATCTACGAGGCGCATGTGAAGGGCCTCACCATGCGCCATCCGGGGCTGCCGGAGGAGCTGCGCGGCACCTACGCGGGTCTCGCGCACCCGGCGGTGATCGAGCATCTGACCGAGCTCGGGGTGACGGCGCTGGAACTGATGCCGGTGCACCAGTTCGTGAACGACCACCGACTGGTGGACATGGGCCTGAACAACTACTGGGGCTACAACACGATCGGCTTCTTCGCCCCGCACAACGCCTACGCGTCCTGGGGCGACCGCGGCCAGCAGGTGCTGGAGTTCAAGTCCGCGGTCAAGGCCCTGCACGAGGCGGGCATCGAGGTGATCCTCGACGTGGTCTACAACCACACCGCCGAGGGCAACCATCTGGGACCGACGCTGTCCTTCAAAGGGCTCGACAACCCCTCGTACTACCGGCTCACCGACGACCCCCGCTACTACATGGACACCACGGGCACCGGGAACTCCCTGCTCATGCGGTCCCCGCACGTGCTGCAGATGATCATGGATTCGCTGCGGTACTGGGTCACCGAGATGCATGTCGACGGGTTCCGCTTCGACCTCGCGGCGACCCTCGCCCGGCAGTTCCACGAGGTGGACCGGCTGTCGTCGTTCTTCGACCTGGTCCAACAGGACCCGGTGGTCTCCCAGGTCAAGCTGATCGCCGAGCCGTGGGACGTGGGTGAGGGCGGCTACCAGGTGGGCAACTTCCCGCCGCTGTGGACCGAGTGGAACGGCAAGTACCGCGACACCGTGCGGGACCTGTGGCGGGGCGAACCGCGCGCCCTCGCGGAGTTCGCCTCCCGGCTGACCGGCTCGTCCGATCTGTACCAGAACGACGGCCGGCGTCCGCTGGCCTCGATCAACTTCGTGACCTGCCACGACGGCTTCACCCTGCACGACCTGGTGTCGTACAACGACAAGCACAACGAGGCCAACGGCGAGGACAACCGGGACGGCGAGAGCCACAACCGGTCCTGGAACTGCGGGGCCGAGGGCGAGACCGACGACCCGGACGTGCTGCGGCTGCGGGCCCGGCAGATGCGCAACTTCATCGCGACGCTGATGCTCTCCCAGGGCGTGCCGATGATCAGCCACGGCGACGAGGTGGCCCGCACCCAGCGCGGCAACAACAACGCCTACTGCCAGGACAACGAGCTGGCGTGGCTCGACTGGCCCGCGTCAGGCGAGGAGGACGAAGCCGAGGAGGACCTGCGCCGGCAGCTGCTGGAGTTCACCCGCGCGATGGTGTGGCTGCGCAAGGACCACCCGGTCTTCCGCAGGCGCCGCTTCTTCCACGGCCGGCCGGTGGAGGGTACCCACGACGATCTCTCCGACATCGCCTGGTTCACTCCCGAGGGCGCGGAGATGACCCAGCGGGACTGGGACTCCGCGCGGGCGTCGGCGCTGACGGTGTTCCTCAACGGCAACGCGATCTCCGAGCCCGGTCAGCGTGGGGAGCGCATCACCGACGACTCGTTCCTGCTGATGTTCAACGCCTCGCCCAAGCCCCTGGACTTCGTGGTACCGGTCGATCACGGCCGGCAGTGGCAGGTGGTCGTCGACACCGCCCGCGCGGACGGCGTGCCGCCGGGCACCGGGCCGAAGGTGACGGCGGGGACGCGGCTGACCCTGGCGGACCGGAGTCTGACGGTATTGCAACGGCCGGTGTAGGGGATCCAGCCCGTCCGGCGTTTGAGGACGAGGCCCGAAGCGCCGAAAGGGGGTCTGGGGGCGCAGCCCCCAGGGACGGGAAGGGAAGGGGCGGCGGGGGCGGAAAACATCCCACTCACGTCCCGAACGGCGGATCGATGACACGAGAAGCGGCCACGCGGGTACGTAGGTTCCCATGACCCCTGAGCGACCTGACCCGGCGGTGCCCACGGCCACGTACCGGCTGCAGCTGCAGCCCGGCTTCCCGTTCCAGGCGGCGGCGGACGCCGTTCCGTACGTGGCCTCGCTCGGCGTGTCCCATCTGCATCTGTCACCCGTCCTGGAGGCCGTACCCGGCTCGCTGCACGGCTACGACGTGGTCGACCACACGCGCGTGCGCGAGGAACTCGGCGGAGAGGAGGGGCTGCGGGCGCTGGCGCGCACCGCGCGGGAGCACGGGCTCGGGCTGGTCGTGGACATCGTCCCGAACCACATGGCGATGGTCCCGCGGCACAACCGCGCCCTGTGGGAGGTGCTGCGCGACGGCCCGTCCTCGCCCTTCGCGCGGTGGTTCGACATCGACTGGGAGGCGCAGGGCGGGCAGGTGCTGCTGCCGGTGCTCGGCGGGCCGCTGGGCGGCGAGGCCGGCCACCTGAAGGCGGACGGCGACGTGCTGCGCTACTACGACCACGTGTTCCCGCTGCGCGAGGGCACCGCGGGGCTGCCGCTGCCCCAGCTGCTGGACGCGCAGTGGTACCGGCCCGTGTGGTGGCGCCTGGCCCGGACCGAGCTCAACTACCGGCGGTTCTTCAGCATCTCCGAGCTGATCGGGGTGCGCGTGGAGGACCCGGAGGTGTTCGAGGCGACCCACGCCAAGACCCTGGAGCTGCTCCGGGAGGGCGTGATCGACGGGCTGCGCGTCGACCATCCCGACGGGCTCGCCGACCCCGACGGCTATCTGCGGCGGCTGCACGAGGCCACGGGCGGCCGGTGGACGGTCGTGGAGAAGATCCTCGCCGAGGGCGAGACGCTGCCCGCCTCCTGGCCCGTCGCGGGCACCACCGGCTACGACGCCCTCCGGCACGTGGACGGCCTGTTCACGGACCCCGCCGGGTTCGGGGAGCTGCTCGGCCAGTACCGGCGGTTCGCGGCCCCGCAGACGGACCGGGGCGGCGACTGGGACGGGACGGTACGGCGCGCGGCGTACAAGGTGCTCACGCACGAGCTGGCCGCCGAGGTGGACCGGCTGGTCCGGCTCACGAGCCGGTTGTGCGCGACCTCGCCGGAGACCGCGCTGCGCGACCGCGCGCCCTGGGCGCTGCGGACCGCGCTCCAGGAGCTGCTGGTCCGGCTGGAGGTCTACCGCCCCTACTCCTCCGTCGACGCCTCCGGTGTGGTGACCGAGCAGGCGGCCGCCGAGGCCCGGCTCGCCTTCGCCGTCCCGGAGGAGGCCGGGGCGGTGGATGTCGTACGGGATCTGGTGCTCGGACGGTACGGGGACGCGCCGGAGCACGTGGAGTTCCGTACGCGGTTCGCGCAGACGGCGTCGGCTCTGCGGGCCAAGTCCGTCGAGGACACCGCGTTCTACCGGTATGTACCGCTGCTGTCGGCGACGGAGGTGGGCGGCGACCCCGGCGCTCCGGCGGTGTCACCGGAGCGGTTCCACGCGTACTGCGCGCGCGTGCAGCGCGACTGGCCGGCCACCGGGACGGTCGTCTCCACGCACGACGCCAAGCGCAGCGCCGACGTGCGGGCGGCGCTGCACGTGCTCACCGAGTGCCCGGAGCGCTGGGCGGACGTCCTCGCGGAGGTGACGCGCGCGGGTGAGGGCGTACCCGACGCGCAGCTGGCGTGGGCGGCCTGGCAGACGGTGTTCGGGCTGGGGCCGGCCGAGGAGGAGCGGGTCCAGGGGGCGCTGCTGAAGCATGTGCGCGAAGCCGGCCTGTACACCAGCTGGACGGAGCAGGACCCGTCGTACGAGGAGGCGGTGGCACGCTTCGTGGCGGCGGGGCCGTGCGGGGTGCCGGGCGAGCGGGTGGCGGCGTTCCGCGCGTCGCTGGAGCCGCACGTCCGGGCGAACGTGCTGGGCGCGGCTCTCGTCCATCTGACGATGCCCGGGGTGCCCGATCTCTATCAGGGCACGGAGCACGAGTACCGGGCGCTGGTCGACCCGGACAACCGGCGGACCGTGCGGTTCGAGGACGACGGGAGCGACAAGGAGGCGGTGACCCGGGCGGCGCTGCGGCTGCGGGCGCGGCGGCCGGACGTCTTCGGTGACACGGCGTCGTACGAGCCGGTGGCGGCCGAGGGGCCCGCGGCGGCGCACTGCACGGCGTTCGTCCGCTCCGGCGAGGTGCTCACCGCCGTGACCCGTCTGTCGCTGCGGCTGGCGGAGGAGGGCGGCTGGCGCGACACACGGCTGCCGCTGCCGGCGGGGCGGTGGGTGAATGTGCTGGAGCCGGGGCCGGGGCGGGAGTTCGAGGGGCACGCGGGTCTGGCGGAGCTGTTCGGGCGGTTGCCGGTGGCGTTGTTGGAGCGGATCGCGGACTGAGGGTCCCGTCGCCGCGCCCGCGGTGAGTGGGCGGGGCGGGGCCGTGGCGGGCTCACGTGGGTGGGGCCGTCCCGGTGGGGGCCCGGTGGGGTGCTGGGCAGTCCGGGTAGGGGGATGAGGGGACCGGGCCGGGGGACGATGTGAGCTGCAACGTGGCCTTCAGTAGGTCGACGAAGGTCTCGGCGGGGCCGGTCGGTGGTACGCGGGTGAAGGCGGTCAGGGCGCGTTTCCAGGGTGGGTCCGGGGAGAGGGTCACGCAGTCCTCGCCGACGGCGCCACGGACGATGTGCGCGGGCGCGGTGGTGACGCCGACCCCGGCCACCGCCATGCGTACGGCGGTCGAGGTGTGCTCGGTGAAGACCGCGGTGCGGGGCGTGAACCCGGCCTGCCCGCAGACCCGGTCGAGGAAGCGTTCGCCGTGCACGACCGGCTCCATGGCGCAGCGGACCCAGGGGCGGTCGGCGAGTTCGGGCAGCGTCACCGTGGTGCGGCCGGCGAAACGGTCGGCGAAGGGGACGACGATGACGATCTCCTCCTCGCCGACGGGCACCACGGTGCCCGGCCAGCCGCTGGGCGCCGGGCCCACGGCCAGGTCGGCGGTGCCGCGCTGCACCTCCTCCTCCAGGGCGTCGGTCGTGGCGTACTCGTGCAGATGGAGCAGGACGCCGGGGTGGGCGGCGTGCCACCGTGCGAAGACGTCCGGCAGGATGCCGACGGCCAAGGAGTGGACGGCGGCGATGTGCAGTTCGCCGCCCTCCGCCCCGGCGGCGGCACGCGCCGCGCGGCGGGCCTGGGCTGCACTGCGGACGGCGACCTCGGCGTGCGGCAGGAACGCGCGCCCCATCGGTGTGAGCCGCGCCCCGCGCGGCATGCGTTCCAGGAGCGGACCGCCGGTCGCCCGTTCGAGCGCCTTGATCTGGTGGGACAGCGCGGGCTGGGAGACGTGCAGCACCTCCGCCGCACGGGTGAACGACGCCTCCTGGACGACGGTCAGGAAGTACTCCATCTGCCGCAGACTCATTCCGCCCCCGCCATAGAGGTCCTGCATCGATACCACAAGAACATTGCCTTGGACTCATGGCAAGGGCCGGGCGGACGCTGAGGACATGAACGCAACGGACGTCATCGTCATCGGAGGCGGTACGGGCGGCTACAGCACCGCCCTGCGCGCTGCCGCTCTCGGCCTGCAAGTGGCGCTGGTGGAGCGGGACAAGGTGGGCGGCACGTGCCTGCATCGCGGCTGCATCCCCAGCAAGGCGATGCTGCACGCGGCCGAACTCGTCGACGGCATCGCCGAAGCGCGCGAGCGCTGGGGGGTGAAGGCCACCCTGGACGCCGTCGACTGGCCCGCGCTCGTCGCCACGCGGGACGACATCGTGGCGCGCAACCACCGAGGCGTGGAGGCCCATCTCGCCCATGCGGGCGTGCGGGTGCTGCGGGGGCACGCGCGCCTGACGGGGCCGCGGTCCGTGCGGGTCGAGGGAGCGGCCGAAGGTGCCTACGGCCTCACCGCCCGTCGCGGCATCGTGCTGGCGACCGGCTCACGTCCGCGCACGCTCCCGGGGCTCGAGCCGGACGGACGGCGCGTGGTGACGAGCGACGACGCGTTGTTCGCGCCCGGGTTCCCGGGGTCGGTCCTGGTGCTCGGCGGGGGCGCGATCGGTGTGGAGTACGCCTCGTTCCACCGTTCCATGGGCGCCGAGGTCACCCTGGTCGAGGCCGCCGACCGGATCGTGCCGTCGGAGGACACCGAGGTGAGCCGGCATCTGACGCGGGGGCTGCGGAAGCGGGGCATCGACGTGCTGCCGGGTGCCCGGCTGCTGGACACCGAGGTGACCGGCGACGGCGTGCGTGCGCGGGTGCGCACCACCCGCGGTGAGGTCCGTACGGTCGCGACCGAACGCCTCCTCGTGGCCGTCGGGCGGGTTCCGGTGGCCGATGGACTGGATCTGGCCGCCGCCGGGCTGACGACGGACGGGCGCGGGTTCGTCGCGCCGGCCGACTGGGACCGGCTGGAGACGGCCGTGCCCGGGGTGCATGTCGTGGGCGATCTGGTGCCGCCTCCGTCTCCCGGCCTCGCCCATGCCTCGTTCGCCGAGGGCCTGTTGGTGGCGGAGACGCTGGCGGGGGTGCCGTCGGCGCCCGTGGACTACGCGGCGGTGCCCCGGGTCACGTACTCGTCGCCGGCGACCGCCGCCGTGGGGCTGAGCGAGGCGGAGGCCCGCGCGCAGGGGTACGAGGTCGAGGTCAACAGCATGCCGCTGACCGCGGTCGCGAAGGGCATGGTGCACGGGCAGGGCGGCACGGTGAAGGTCGTCGCCGAGGTGGGGGGGCGGGTGCTGGGCGTGCACCTGGTGGGGCCGCATGTGTCGGAGATGATCGCCGAGGGCCAGTTGGTCGTCGGCTGGGACGCGGAGCCGTCCGACGTGGCGCGGCACATTCACCCGCATCCGACGCTCTCCGAGGCGGTCGGTGAGGTGTTCCTGACGCTTGCGGGTCGCGGGCTGCACCAGCAGTGACGCGGGCGCGGTGAGCGGGGGCGGGCGTGCCCCCGGGCGCCCCCTGGGGGCTCCCCCGTCGCGCTCTTGACACCGTCTCCCCGCCGTGGGGTACTGCGCAGTGCGGATTCGGGCGGTGACGGGGGGTGAGTCCGCTGCTGGAGTCTCGCTATCCGACGGTGGCCGAACTGGTCTTCTCCGCCCGGGCGCTGGCCCTGCAGTGGCAGGGTCTGTGCGCTTTGCGGCAGGTGGGCGTCTCCCGCGCGGGGCGGCCGCTGCACCTGCTGTCCGTGGGCCGCGCCCGGCGCGCCGTTCTGGTGGTGGCCGGCGCCCACGCCAACGAACCGGCCGGCGGGGGCACACTGCTCGCGCTGGCCCAGCGGGTCCTGCACGAGCGGGAACTGCGCGACGGGACGTCGTGGCACTTCCTGCTGTGCGCGGACCCCGACGGGGCGAGTCTCCATGTGACGCCTGCGCCGCGCAGTCTGTACGACTATCACATGAGCTTCTTCCGTCCTGCGGGGCCGGAGCAGCCGGAGTGGGCGCCCTCGGTCCTGCCGCCCGGGCGGCTGCCGCCCGAAACCGTCGCGCTGACCGGGGTGATCGACGAGTTGCAGCCCTATCTGCAGGTGTCCCTGCACGGCACCGACCTGGGCGGCAGCTGGGTGCAGCTGACGAGGGACGTGCCCGGGCTGGCCGAGCCGTTCGCCAAGTCCGCGGCGCAGCTGCACATTCCGGTGGAGACGGGCGCGTCGGACGCGGCGGGCTGGCCGGCGTCCGGTCCCGGGGTCCATGTGATGCCGGCGCCGGAGGCCGCGCCGGCCTATCCGAGCCTGACCGACGACGCCCGGCACAGCACCTGGTACCACGCGCACCGGTACGGGGGACTGACCGCGGTGATCGAGGTGCCGATGTGGGCGAGCGACCTGGTGGACGACCCGGCACCCCATCCGGCACCGGACGCGGCGATGCACCGTCTGGCGGAACGGCTGCTGCGGGACGCGGAGGAGGTGCGGCGAGTTCTGGAGGACGTGGACGCGAGAGCGGGAGACGCCGACGGTCCGTTGCTGCGGGCCGCCACGTGGGTGCTGGAGCTGGTGCCGGGGCTGGCGGCCGACCTGGCCCGCACGCCGGCCGCCGACGGGACGCGGGCGTACGTGGGCAGCGTGGACGCGTTCGCGCGGCGGGTGCCGCTCAGGGCGGCGGCGATGCTGCGGCGGGCGCTGGGGGCGACGGACGCGGGGGCGGCGGTGCGGCTGGAGCGGCTGGTCGCGCTGTGGAGCGACGCGTTCGCCGCGCGGTTCCGGGCGCGGTGGGTTCCCGTGCGCCATCAGGTGGAGCACCAGTCCCGTACCGTCCTGGCAGCAGCCCACCACGCCCGCGACCACACATAGCCGCCCCCAGCTGCCCGCGGATCACTGCTGGGGCAGGTCGAAGAGGGGGCCTGTTCGGGCGGTCAGGGTGCAGGTGTTGGGGAAGGTTTCGGTGTAGTCGACCGGGCGGTCGCGCCACATGCCGTGGGCGTGCGCCGTCACCGGGGCGTAGACCATCGGGCAGATGGCGTCCTGCGACGGGACGTCGGCGATGCGCCCGTCCGCCGCGGCCAGCGACGCGCAGGCGTCCGCGGCCCGCCGGTGCTCGCCCCCGGGCGGGTCGCAGCGCAGCATCGTGCCGTCCTCCGACGCGGACGGCGTCTCTCCGTGGCTGACCGTGAGCATCAGCCAGCTCTCCTGGGCGGGGCGCGCGGAGTTCGCCCGCGCGGGTGCCGCACAGGCGAGCAGGACGAGGGCGGCGGCCAGTGCCGCCCGTACCGCTTTCACTGAGGTGTGCGTCATTCCCGTTGCATCGGCACGGAGGTCCCCGAACCCCACCCCTGCTCACCCGAACGGGAGGGTTCCGGTGTGCGCCGCGCGGCCAGCGCGAACGCGGCGAGTACGACCCGTGTCTGGTACTCGGCCTGACGCGCGACGGTGATCCACCGCGCCCCCAGGGCGTCCCGGTAGTCCGCGCACCGCGCGTCGATCAGCCGGTCCAGCTCCGGCAGCGCCCCCGCCGGATCGCGCCCCGCGCGGGTCACCAGCTGGTGCAGCAGCCCCGCGGTGCGCAGGGCCAGCCGCCGTCCGGCGAGGCGCAGGGCGGTGAGACCGGCGGTGTCCATGGGCGGCAACGGATGCGCAGAATCGTTTTGGCAGTCGGGGTCCCAGGCGTCGGCGAGTCCGGGGCAGACCAGTAAATAGTCGTCGACCGGGGCGAGCAGCCGCGCCGCGTCGGGCACACCCGCGAGGCACGGCCGGATCCGGGCCGTCAGACCGCCCAGCACCCGCGTGTCCTCGCGCAGCGTGCGGCTGACCGAGCGCAGCTCCGCCTCCGCGTCGGCGTGCGGGGAGCCGTCCCCGACGGCCGGCACGCCCCACATGGGCGCCTCGACGACCGCGGTGACGGTGCCGTACCGGTGCGGGTGGTACCACGTCGACTCGACGGCGGCCTCGGTGATCGCCGCGGCGAGGTCACGGCGGTGCGGGGGCGGGATCCGGTAGACGGCGGGGCCGAGGCCGGGCCAGTACAGGGCGTCGTAGGCGCCGAGCTCGCGCGGGATGCCGAGGCGGCCGGCGATGCCCGCGACCCGCCGGTCCAGGCCGGGCAGGTCATGCGTGAGTTCGACGAAGCCGCCGCCGACGTCGACGCCGTGCAGCGAGCACTGGAGGAACGGCCGCAGTTCGTCCTGGAGGGCGAGCAGGGCGCGGGTCTCCGGCAGTGCGGCGGCCGCGGCGCCGTCGGGCAGCCATTCGGGTTGTTCCAGGAAACCGGGCCGGAAGAAGTTCCGGAAGTGGTGGCCGAGGGTGTACGGGCCGGTCAGCCAGCGCTCGTTGCGGCGCAGGCCGTCGGGGTCCAGGCAGAGCAGCAGGTTCCAGGTGGCGTCGGCGCCCTCGGTGAGCCGGGGATCGGCCAGGGCGCGCTCGGCCAGGCGCAGTACGGTGGCGCCGCCCACCGGCTCGTTGGCGTGCGGTCCGGCGACGACGAGGGCCTGGCGGTCGCCGTGGCCGATGCTCAGCAGCCACAGGGGAATGCCGGCGCGGGAGGCGCCGACGCGGCGCAGCCGGGCCACGCGGGGATGCCGGGCGACGAAGGCGGCGGCCCGCGCGCCCAGTTCGTCGACGGTCGGATAGCGCAGGAGGGGCGGCAGGGCACACCTCCACGAAGTGGTGCCGTCTTCTCACCGGGAGTGCAGGGGGTACGCACAGTGAGTCACGGCTTCGGGGGGTACGTCAACACCACGGCAGGCACAGCGATGTGGCGGGGGTCAGTGCGCCGCGAGCCGGTAGGTGATCTGGCCGAAGCCGACCTGGTCGCCCTCGCGCACGACGGCCGCGCCGACCACCCGGCGTCCGTTCACCGTCGTGCCGTTGGTCGAGCCGAGGTCCCGCAGCACCCACAGGCCCCCCTGGTGACGGAGCTCGGCGTGCACACGGGAGACCGTCTCGTGACTGATGCGCAGCCCGCTGGCGGGATCGCGCCCTATGCGCAGCGGGTGTCCGGCGGCCGGGTGCGGCAGCAGCAGCTTGGGCAGCTTCTCGGCCTGCCAGGCCCGGCGCAGCCGTACGGTGAAGCCGGACACCGCCTCGACCGTGCCGAACACCAGGCGGGAGAAACGGCTTTCCCTCGGGAGGTCGGCGGTGAGCGCGGCGAGTTCGTCGGAACGCCGCGCGGCGAGCGCGAGTTCCATGCGCCGGATGAACGTGTCGTGCGACAGGCGGCCCATGGCGACACCGTCCCGCAGCACGCTCAGCGCCTTGTCGCGCTCCGCGTCGGACAGCCGCGCGGGGTACGTGTGGAACTCGAAGGACGACGTCACGCTGTTGATTGTCGGTCAGTGACGGCCGGACTGTCCAGAAACCGGGGAAACGGCCGGGACACGGGGACGCCCGGCGACACCCGCCGCAAAAGGGAGGATCCCCCGGCGAATTGATCTCCGATGACGCACGATGGACGGGCTACATCACGGTGAGCAGACGAAGGGGAACCGTCCGTGCAGTTCGAGGTGTGGGCACCGCAGGCCGGCAGAGTGACGCTCCAGTGCGAGGGCGTCACGCGCGCGTTGGAGCGCGATCCGGGGCGTGAGGGGTGGTGGAGGGGGGAGGCCGAGGCGCACGACGGCTCCCGGTACGGCTTCGCGCTGGACGACGGTCCCGTACTGCCCGATCCGCGCTCGCGCCGCCAGCCGGACGGGCCGGACGGACCGAGTGCCGTCGTGGACCACGACCGTTTCGCCTGGCGCTCGGAGTGGGCCGGGCGGCCGCTCGCCGGAGCGGTGCTGTACGAGCTGCACGTGGGCACGTACACGCGCGAGGGCACCTTCGACGCCGCCGCCGAGCGGCTCGGCCATCTCGCGGACCTGGGCGTGACGCACGTGGAGCTGATGCCGGTGTGCCCGTTCCCGGGCCGGCACGGATGGGGGTACGAGGGGGTGTCGCTGTGGGCCGTGCACGAGCCGTACGGCGGGCCCGAGGGGCTGAAACGGTTCGTCGACCGGGCGCACGCCCTGGGACTCGGCGTCGTCCTGGACGTCGTGCACAACCATCTGGGGCCGTCGGGGAACTATCTGCCGCAGTTCGGCCCGTACTTCACGGACACCCATCACACCCCCTGGGGCGCGGCCGTCAATCTGGACGCGCCCGGCTCCGACGAGGTGCGCGCCTACCTCGTGGACAGCGCGCTGGCGTGGCTGCGGGACTACCGGATCGACGGGCTGCGGCTGGACGCGGTGCACGCGCTGGTGGACACGCGCGCAACCCACTTCCTGGAGGAGCTGTCCGGGGCGGTGGACGCCCTCGCCGCCGACACCGGCCGCCCGCTGTTCCTCGTCGCCGAGTCGGACCTGAACGACCCCCGGCTCATCACCCCGCGCGAGAACGGCGGCTTCGGGCTGCACGCGCAGTGGAACGACGACTTCCACCATGCCCTGCACACCGCCGTGACCGGTGAATCCCGCGGCTACTACGCCGACTTCGCCCGCGCTCCGCTCGCGGCCCTCGCCAAGACGCTCACCGGCGGCTTCTTCCACGACGGGACGTACTCCAGTTTCCGGGGCCGGCACCACGGCCGCCCGCTGGACCGCGACCGGGTGGCCGCGCACCGGCTCCTCGGCTACAGCCAGACCCACGACCAGGTGGGCAACCGCGCCCAGGGGGACCGGCTGGCCTCGCTGGTCTCCCCCGGGCTGCTGGCCTGCGCGGCGGCGCTGACGCTGACCGCCCCCTTCACCCCGATGCTGTTCATGGGCGAGGAGTGGGCGGCGGGCACACCCTGGCAGTTCTTCACCGACCACACCGACCCGGAGCTCGCCAAGGCGGTGAGCGCGGGCAGGCGGCGCGAGTTCGCGGCGCACGGCTGGGCCGAGGAGGACGTGCCCGATCCGCAGGATCCGGCCACCCGCGACCGTTCCTGCCTGGACTGGTCGGAGCCGGACCGCGATCCGCACGCGCGCGTGCTGGCCTGGTACCGGATGCTGGTCGCCCTGCGTCACGCACAGCCCGACCTCACCGATCCCGACCTCGGCGACACCAAGGTGGCCTACGACGAGGAGGACCGCTGGCTGGCCTTCCGGCGCGGCGACGTCCGGGTCGCCGTGAATCTCGGGGACCGGCCCGCCACCGTCCCCCTCGGCGTTCCCGGGGCGCGGATCCTCGCCGCGTGGGAGCCCGTGGAGACGCCGGGCGCGGACGGGGTGCTGCGGCTGCCCGCGGAGTCGGCGGTGGTGCTGCTGCAGGAATGACGGGCCGGTGGTCAGGGCACGTCGTCGCCGTCCCGGAGATCCGTCACCCGCTCCAGCATGATCGGTTCCCAGGCCCGTCGCAGCCGGGTGCGCAGCAGCGGCGGCGGGCCGGCGGCGCGGCCGGCGAGGGCGTCGGCGAGGTGGACGACGGCGTCGCAGCGGGCCAGCCAGAGGCCGCGCAGGCAGGGGCGGGCGCCGTACCCGGCGAGGGTGGCGGCGCGGACGGCGGCCGGGGCGCCGACGGCGACCGCGAGGCCCGCGATGTCCTCGGCGGGGTCGCCGACGACCGCCGCGTCCCAGCCGAGGACGCCGCGCACCCGGCCGTCCGCGCCGACCACGAGGTGCTCCCCGGTGAGCGCGCGGTGGACGAGGACCGCCGTGCCGGGCTGGGCGGCGAGCTGGAGCGCGGCGGGCGGGGTGAGCTGGTCCAGCCGCCCGGGGTCGAACTCGTCGGCCCCGGCAAGCCGTTCGGCCGCCTCTTGGGCGGCCCGGCGCAGGGCCTCGAGTGATCGCGGGGCCACGCGTGGCACGCCGAGTGTCTCCGCCTGCCGGGCCGGCACCTCGCGCAACCCCGTGAGCAGCCCGGACAGGTCGGTCTCGCCGACGGCGGAGACGGTGTGCTCCTCCGCCGTCCCGCCGGGCAGCCGGGTGTCGAGGGTGCAGAGCAGTCCGGTCGCCCACTCGCCCTGTGCCACCGCGGCCGGCAGCGCCACCGGCACGTGCGGTCGGACCAGGTCGCGCAGCCGCGCCTCGCGGCGTCTGCGGGCGCTCGCCTCGCGGTCCGGGGCGAGCCGCAGCACATGATGGGCGCCGACCCACCACGCGGCGGGCCCGGCTCCTTCGGTGACGGGCCTGACGTCGGGTCCGGCCGCGCCGCCCGTGCCACTGCCCTTCAGCAGGGAGCGGGCCAGTCGGCGGACGGTGTCCGCGGTGGGTGTCGGTGCCTGGGTCATGTCACGCCATTGCCGATCGGGGAGGCAGGGAGGGGACGTCGGGGGCCGTTCAGTCCACTATGACCATCTCCCGCCCGGTGGTGTTCAGCCGCCGCCCGCCGTCCTCGGTGACGGTGACGATGTCCTCGATGCGCACCCCGAACCGGCCGGGGAGATAGACGCCGGGTTCGACGGAGAAGCACATGCCGGGGACGAGGGGCTGCTCCTCGCCCTCGATCATGTACGGCGGTTCGTGCGTGGTGACACCGATGCCGTGCCCGGTGCGGTGGATGAAGTACTCCCCGTACCCGGCGCCGGCGATGACCGCGCGGGCGGCACGGTCGACGTCCTGGCAGGCGGCGCCGGGCCGCACCGCGCGGAAGCCCGCCTCCTGTGCCTCGCGCACGAGGTCGTGCACCCGGCGTTCCTCGTCGGTGGGTTCGCCGACGTGCACGGTGCGGGAGGTGTCGGAGCCGTAGCCGTCCTTGAGGCCGCCGAAGTCGAGGACGACCATGTCGCCGCGTTCGATCACGCGGTCGCCGATCTCGTGGTGCGGGTTGGCCCCGTTGGGGCCGGAGGCGACGATGGTGAAGTCGACCTGGGAGTGTCCGAACCGGCGCAGCAGGGAGGCGAGATCGGCGGCGACGTCGGACTCGCGGCGGCCGGCGAAGGCCACGCCCTTGATCTCCTCGAACGCGGCGTCGGCGGCCGCTCCGGCGGCGGCGAGGAGGCGGAGTTCCGCCGCGTCCTTGACGGCGCGCAGCATGGGCAGCGCCTCGGTGAGGGAGGCGTAGGAGGTGCCGGGGAGCGTCTTCTGCAGGCCGAGCAGGTGCATGGCCCAGGTGTTGTCGCTGATGCCGTACCGGCCGTCCGCGTCCAGCAGGGCGGCGGTGGCGGCGTAGGGGTCCTTGCCGTCGGTCCAGTCGCGCAGGGTGAGGGCGGGGGCGCCGGTGGCGTGCTCGGCGTCCGGGGCCTCCAGGGTGGGGACGACGAGCACCGGGTCCCGGCCGGCCGCCAGGACCAGCAGGGTGAGCCGCTCGGTGACCGCGGTGGGGGTGTAGCCGGTGAGCCACACCAGGTCGGGGCCGGGCGCCACGAGCAGTCCGGCGAGTCCGGCGTCGGCGGCCTGCCGCGCGGCCCGCTCCATGCGGGCCTTGTAGTCGTCGGCGGTGAAGGACGCGGGCGTGGTGCCGGTCATCCGAGGGCCTCCCAGGGCGGACATCGGGGCTACGGGCAGCATCCTGCCCGGCGGGCGGGGGCGGCGCGAGCCGGTTCGCCGTGTTCGCCCCGGCGCCCGCTCCAACTAATGGCTGCTGACTTCCCAACCATTAGATCTCATGATGAGATCACCTTCGACCGTTGTCCTGGCCGAGGAGGCGTACGACCGTGCTCGTACTCGCGCACATCAGCGATCTGCATCTGGACGGAACCGCCAGGGCGACCGAGCGCGCCCGGCGGGTGCGCGACCGGCTGTGGGAGCTGCCGGTCCGGCCCGACGCGCTGCTGGTGACCGGTGACATCGCCGACCACGGCACCGAGGCCGAGTACGAGGAGGCCGCCCGCCTGCTCGGGCTGCGCGACGGGACCGCCCCGTTCCCGGTGCTGACCTGTCCGGGCAACCACGACAGCCGGGGGCCGTACCGCAAGGCGCTGCTGGGACAGCCGGCCGCCGACGGGCCGGTCAACAGCGCGCATGTGCTGGACGGCGGCGCCGTGCTGATGTGCGACTCGAGCATCCCGGGACACGACGAGGGCGAGCTGGACGCCGAGACCTGCGCCTGGATCGAGTCGACGCTCGACGGACTCCCGGACGGTCTTCCGGCCGTGCTCGCCTTCCACCATCCGCCGGTGCCGCTGCACCACCCCCTGCCCGACTCCTACCCCCTGCGCCACCCGGAACGGCTGGCGGACCTGCTGGCGCGCCGGCCCCGGGTGGCCGGGCTGATCACCGGTCACGCCCACACCCCGGCCGCCACCACGTTCGCGGGCCGCCCCGTGCTGGTCGGGCCCGGCGTGACGTGGACGCTGCGGCTGCCCTGGGAGGGCGAGCAGATCGCGGACCGGGACGCGCCGGTCGGGCTCGCCTTCCACGTCCTGGCCGACGAGGGGCGGCTCACCAGCCACTTCCGCGTGGTCATGTGACGATCCCGGGGACGGCCGTCAGCTGCCGGTGGCCGCCGCCGACCCGCCGCACCGTCAGCTTCACCTCGTCGCCCGGGCGGGCCCGGGCGACGGCACGTGCCAGGTCGGCGGCCGAGTCGACGCGCCGGCCGGCGAAGGCGAGGAGCACGTCGCCCCGTACCAGGCCCGCCGAGAAGCCGGGGCCCGGGATGTGCACGCCGACGACCCGTGCCCCCGGCTTCCGGTCGTCGGCCACCTCCACCCCGAGCCGGGCGACGACGGGCGCGGGGGACGACGCCGGCGCGGCGGTCGCGTCGCGAGGCGGTGACGCGGACGGGCCGACGAGGGGAACCGTACCCGTCTGCCGTTTCAGCTCGGCGAGTCCGCCCGCGCCGACGACGGTGGCGCCCATCGCCCCCAGCCCGACCCCGGACAGCACCAGGACGGCGCCGGTCGTGACACCGAGCAGCGCGGTCACCAGCCGCCGTCCGCGCCGTCGCCCGGTGTGCTGCCAGGACTTGCAGGGCTCCCGGGCGGTCCCGGAGGGCTCCTGGGCTCCACCGGGGTCCCCGGGCAGGGGTTTGGGCCGCAGCGCGGGTCGTTCCATGGTTCCCCTCCGACAGAAGTGCCAGGCCGTCAGGTCAGAACCGGTGGAGCCGGTGCGCGGTACGGCAGGAAGCCGTGGACCCGGCCGGACAGGTACGCGTCCTGGTAGCGCGGGACGTTCCGGTGCCAGTTGAGGATGCCCGCCATCCAGTTCTGCAGGTCCGTCACATAGCCCTGCATGATTTTCCGCGCCTCCTCCGACAACTGGAAGTCGTCGTAGACCACCGGCAGTTCGTGCGCCACGACATGCTGGAACTGGCGCATCCGCTGGTTCATCAGGTCCTGCACCACGGGCAGCGCGGTCGGGTAGTCGACGCCGAAGAAGTTCTGCACGACGAGGATCGCGTTGTGGATCTCGCCCTCGAACTCGATTTCCTTCTGGTAGGAGAAGACGTCGTTGAGGAGGCAGGCGTAGTCGATCGCCGCGTTCTCCAGGGAGCGTACGGGACCGCTGCGGTACACCTCGGGCGGCACCGCCGGCCCGTGTCCGGCGCGGCAGAGCCCCAGGGTGAGGTCGGAGCCGAAGGTGGCGCGCCGCATCTCCAGGTAGTCCACCGGGTCCGGGACGCGGTGCTGGATCTGGTTGGACAGCTCCCACACCCACGCCTCGGTCATCGCCTCGATCGCCGACTTCAGGGGGCGGCGCTCCTCGGGGGTCATGCCGGCCGTCGTGCGCGCCCACAGGTCGATCAGGGAGCGTTCCATGGCGTTGGCGGGCGGTGGCACCGGCCCGTCGTCGAGGGGGGTGCAGGCCGCGAGGCGGGCCGTGGTCAGCCGGGCGGCGGCCAGGTCGCGGCGGTGGCCGTACACCAGCGGGTAGTAGTCGTCGCCGTAGGTGCCGAAGGCCAGCCAGTCCGAGGCGAGGTCGAGCTGTTCCTGGGTGGCGTCCGGGTCGAGGCCCGCCGCGCACAGCGGCAGGTCGCAGCTCGCCAGCTTGTCCTCGTCCCAGACGCCCTCGCTGAGGATGCCCATGCGCCGGGACCACTCGAGCAGATGCCGGCGCGAGCCGTCGAGGGCGGGACTGAGCTCCAGCGCGAACGGCATCTCGATCTCGGGGATGACCGACGGGCCGACCTTCGGGTACGGCACGTGGGTGTAGGCGCGCAGACGCCGGGCCCCGGTGGTGGCGAGCAGGGCGCCGACGTCGGCGGCGGACGTGCCGGGGCCGGACAGCGCCTGCCAGGGGGAGCCGGAGCGCGCGCCCTCGTTCATGTACCGGCTGGAGCGCAGATGCCATTCGTGGCCGCCGGACTGCCAGTCCTGGAGCCCCTTCGCGTACGCCGCCACGGCCGCGAGCTGGTCCGGGGTGAGGCCGTTCTCCAGCGCGACCGCGGGGACTTCGGTGAACGCGGTGTGCTCGAACTGGTGCAGCCGTGAGGTGAGGACGTCGTTGACGATGTCGGCGGCCTCCTGGGTGGTGCAGCCGAAGAACGTCTCCAGGACGAGTACGCCGTTGCTGAGTTCGCCCTCGTCCTCGACCTCCCGCTGGTAGGAGAACAGGTCGTTGCGCAGGTGCACGGCGTCGGAGAACGTCTCCATCAGCACCCGCAGCGGCCGCGTCCCGGCGAGCGCGGCGGGGACTTCGGCGGTGGCGTACTCCACGAGTCCCGCCGACCAGGGGGCGCCCCCCACCTTGCGACGCATCTCGATGTACTCGACGGGGTTGGCGATCCGCCCCTCGTTGATGTTGGACAGCTCCCACATCGACTCGTTGAGCAGGTGCTCGGTGGCGACGGCGAACCGGCGGCGCCAGCCGGCGGACATCGCCGGCACGGTGCGCGCCCACAGGTCGGCCAGGCCCGCCTCGACCGGGTTCGCCGGCTCGGGGACGGGGGTCGCCGGGTCGAGCGGCATGAACAGCGGCAGCCGGTCCAGGTGGGCCTTGCCGGCGGCGCGGTCCTGGGTGCGCTTGTACTTCTCCAGGAAGTGGTCGTCGAAGAAGAAGACCCACACGTACCAGTCGGTGACGAGGGAGAGGGCGGGGCCGTCGCAGTCGGGGTGGGTGTAGGCGCAGAGCAGGCCGTAGTCGTGCGCGTCGAGGTCGGCCTGCTCCCAGACCCCGCTTCCCTCCAGCATGCCCATCTCGCGTGCCCACGCCGTCGAATGGGCACGGGCCTGATCGACGTGCGGATTGAGCCGCGCGGGGTGCGGCAGGTAGAAGTGCGGGAGTTCGAACGGCTGCGTCATGGCCGGGAGCTACCCGTGGCCCGGTGGCGACATCCACCGGCCGGGACGTGATCACACCTTCGCGTGAACCCTTTTCCGTACGGGAGTCGTGGAGTTCAGGTCCGTACCTGGATCAGCGCGTGGGTGCCGCCGGTGCGCCAGCGCTGCTCCTCGGCGGCCGTCAGCGCCGCCTCGGTCGCGGCGCTCAGTCCGGTGATCACGTCGGACTTGAGGGTGCGCAGGGCGGCGACCGGCCCCGGGAAGTATGCGGTGACGTCCGCGAACGGGGTGGTCGGGGACCAGTACCGGTCGCCGACGAGACGGCGGTAGTTGAGGTCGCCCTTGACGACGGTGAGCGAGGCGGCGGCGAAGTCGGCGCGCAGGTCGTCGGGCATCTCCCCGTAGGGCAGCGGCGAGCAGGAGAAGGGGTGCGCGCGCAGGGTGAGGCGGCCGTTCTCGAGGGCGTCCCACAGGCCGCGTCCGTACGCGGCCGCCGTTCCCCCGGCGCCGGTGAGCCGGCGGACCGCGTCGAGGACGTCGGCGGTGGTGGCGTCGGAGACGTAGTACGGGTACGGCTTGATGTGCAGCACGGCCCGGCCGATGCGGCCGTGGGCCAGCAGGTGTGCGACGAGCAGCAGGTCGGGGACGAGTTCGCGGCCCGCGTTGTCGGCGACCAGGCAGAGCGTGCCCGTGCCGGAGACGCCGAGCAGCGGCCACAGCCGCTCGCTGTCGTCGGCCACCAGGGCGGGGACGGCGGCCGTCTCCTCGGCTCCCTCGGCGGACAGCCGGAAGCCGAGGTCGGCGCGGTTGCCCCACAGGGAGCCGTGCAGGAGGGCCGCGGCCTGTTCCTCCTCCGGGCGGCCGGTGAGGTCGTCGAGCGCGGCCAGTTCCTCGTCCGTGGCGGGCGAGTGGAGTTCGGCGAGTTTGGACGGGCGGAACGGGTCGATGCCCTGCCAGGGGCCGGGTTCGAAGTAGTCCACCGCGTGCAGCAGCCGGCGGTAGAACCAGCTCTCGGACCACAGCCAGGGCACGTCGTACCAGGCGCGGCCGGCGTAGGCGTCCATCCCCCAGGCCGCCCAGCGCTCGCGGTCGTGCGCGTGGGTGGGGAGGGGTTCGATCGTGCCCTCGGTGCAGTTGGCCAGCAGGGCGTCGAGTGCGGCGCGCTGCCCGGGTCCGTAGGGGAAGGCCTCGCGCACCTGCCGGATGATCGCGGGGTGCCGCTCGGCCAGCACACTGTGGGGGAACGTGCCGGGCTCGTCGGCGACGATCACGGGCGCGGTGGGGATGTCGGACATGCGGCTCACGGTAACGCGCGCCCGCCGTGCGTCACACCGGGGCGATCTCCCGTTCCAGCCGTGCGGCCAGGCTGAGGTAGCGGGCGCGCCGGGTCACGGGGACGAGACCGCGGATGAGGATCTGCCACATCTCCGCGGTCCGGCGGGGCTGGCGGGCGACGGATTCCCGGGAGCGGCCGACGACGCGGGTGCCGACGAAGAAGCAGACGAGGGAGTGGGCCACGACGTCGATGTCGACGTCGGGATGGACGTCCGCCTCCTTGACGGCACCGAGGAGCCGCGCGGCGACGATGTCCAGCCACTCGGTGAAGGGATGGCTGAGCGGCGGACGCGGGCGGGTGCCGCCGGTGGCGAGCCGCAGACCGGCCCGCAGTACGGGGTCCTCGGCCGACATCCTGGCTATGCAGAAGGTGAGGCGCATCAGCGCCTCCAGGGAGGTGTGCCCCCGTATCTCCGTGTCCCGGGCCAGTCTGCGGCAGGTCGCGGACTGCAACTCCAGGACGGCGTGGGCGAGATCCTCCTTGGCGGCGAAGTGGAAGTAGAGGGCGCCCTTGGTGACATGGGCGTGCTCGACGATGTCGCTGAGACTGGTCGATTCGTACCCCTGCCGGTCGAACAGCTCGGCGGCGGCCGTGATGATCGTCGCGCGGGTCTGCTCGGCGCGTACCTGCCTCGCCATCGACTGAACTCCTGAGCCGGAAAGGAACGGGTCATGCCGTTTGTTTTAACGCCCCGTACACGATAACTCACCCTCCGGCGATGTTCATCACCCTGGTGTGCGACCGCATTTGGGCACATCCGGCAAAACAAACGCGCTACTCGAAAGAAAACAGCGCGTCCGGTATCTAAGTGTGTCAGGTGCCGGCGAAAAAGAGAACGGCGGGCCGACCGGTGCCCCATCCGCACCGGCCGACCCGCCTGCTTGTGGGGTCGCTCAGAAGGTCAGCTGCCAGCCGTTGAGCCGGCCGGTGTCCCAGGACGCGGTGTCCTGCACCCGCAGTTTCCAGGTGCCGTTGGCCGTTTCGGCGGAGGCGTTCACCGTGTAGGTGGTGCGGACGTCGTCCGCGGAGTCCGAGGAGCTCGCGGACTTCAGGCGGTACACCGTCCCGTCGGGCGCCACCAGGTCGACGACCAGGTCGCCGCGGTAGGTGTGGGTGATGTCCACGCCCACCTGGAGGGCGGCCGGGGCGTTGCCGCTGCGTCCGGAGACGGTGATCGGGGACTCGATCGCCGAGCCGTTGTCCGGGACGGCGACGGCCGTGGAGCTCGCGTAGGTGGAGCCCGTGGACGTACCGCCCTTGACGGCCTGGACGGTCTTCGCGGCGTCCGCGAGACCCGCGCCGCAGCCACCGGAGCAGGTGCCGGGCAGCGCACGGGCGTTGGACTTGATCGCCGACTCGGTCTGCGCCGGGGTGAGGGCCGGGGCGGCCGACTTCATCAGCGCGGCGAGGCCGGCGATGTGCGGGGCGGCCATGCTCGTGCCCTGGTAGAAGGCGTAGTTCTCGGTCGAGGGGGTGCGGGCGCCGGAGTTCAGCGTGGACAGGATGCCGTTCGCCGCGCTGGTCCGGGTCTCGCCGCCGGGGGCGGCGATGTCCACGGTGGCGCCGTAGTTGGAGTAGTAGGCGCGGCCGCCGGCGCGGTTGGTGGCTGCGACGGTGATGACGTTGTTGCAGTTCGCCGGAGAGGAGTTGGCGGCGTTCTGGTTCTCGTTGCCGGCCGCGACGACCACCGTGGTGCCCCGGCTCACGGCACCGTTGATGGCGCTCTGGGTGGCGGTGGAGCAGGCGCCGCCCCCGCCGAGGCTCATGTTGATCACCTTCGCCGTGTTGGCGTTGGCGGGCACCCCGGAGACGGTGCCGCCGGACGCCCAGGTGATGGCGTCGATGATGTCGGAGTCGTAGCCGCCGCACTTGCCGAGCACGCGCACCGGGGAGATCTTCGCGCCGTGGGCGATGCCGGCGATGCCCTTGCCGTTGCCGGTGGCGGCGGCGATGGTGCCGGCGACATGGGTGCCGTGCCAGGAGGAGTCGCTGCCGGTGGCCTGGCCGCACTCTCCGGCGGCGTACCAGTCGCCGGGGTCGGCCGGGTTGCTGTCGCGGCCGTTGCCGTCGACGGAGACGGCGGTGTCGGAGATGAAGTCGTAGCCGCCGACGACGTTCGCGGCGAGGTCGGAGTGGGCGACGTAGCCGGTGTCGATGACGGCGACGGTCACACCGCTGCCGGTGGCGAGGTCCCAGGCGCCCGGCACCCGCATGCCGGCCGTGGACTCGAACAGGTCCCACTGCTTGGCGTACTCGGTGTCGTTCGGGGTGGCCAGCGGCTTGTTGAGACGGTCCGGCACCACATAGGCGACCTGCGGGTCGGCGCTGTACTCGGCGACGACGTCGGCGACGTCGGCGCCCGTGGGCCGCTCCCCCAGGTCGACGAGGGCCGCTCCGGTGCCGAGGCGGCGCTGGAAGCCGACGTCCTCGCCCGCCTGCTTGCCCTTGGCGGCGGCATCGACGGCGGCGGCCTTGTCCGACCGGGCCTCGGCGGCACCGGACTTGTAGCCGACGATGAGCCGCTCGGCCGGGGTCCCCGGGGCGGCCTCGGTACGGGCCGTGGGGACGGCCGGCGCGTCGGAGGGTGCCTCCTGGGCCACGGCGACCTGGCCGGAGGCGGCCGTCAGCAGGGCGGCGGAGAGTGCGGCGACGGATATCAGCGTCCGTCTCGGGGACGATCCCCGGGAAGGGTTCGACGAGGTACGCAAGGGTGTGCCTTTCATGCCGGGACTCCGGGCAGCGCGGAGTGTGGGGAGAGGAATCGATTCGCTTCGTCCTCGAAGCGGGGGGTGAATCGACGTGCGGCAGATCGGCCGGCCGGGCGCGATGGCGGCGGCCCGTTCGGGGGTCACCCGGGGGCCGGCCGC
The DNA here is from genome assembly GCF_055571035.1 of Streptomyces malachitofuscus. Lineage (NCBI taxonomy): Bacteria > Bacillati > Actinomycetota > Actinomycetes > Kitasatosporales > Streptomycetaceae > Streptomyces > Streptomyces malachitofuscus. Next base: position 291,810 of record NZ_JBVIGA010000003.1, read on the forward strand.
GCTCGAACGATAGGCAGCGCGCGGCCCGCCGGGATACGGGGGAAACCCTCGATCGGGCCGGGAACCCACCCTCGACGAAAGGCGGTTGACCAGGAACGGGACGCTATGCCCCGCATCGGTACGGACGTGAACGCGCCAGGCGTTTCATCCGTACTGCACGGGAAGGACCCACGCGTTCCCGCCCCGCCGAAGGAGGCGTCCCGGATGTCCCGGACGACCGCACACCGCACCGCGCTCGCGGCGGCTCTCGTGCCCCCGCTGCTGCTGCCACTGTGGTCCGCGGCGCCGGCGCACGCCCACGGGGCGCCGACCGATCCGGTGAGCCGGGTCGTGGCGTGCTCCCCGGAGGGCGGTGGGCGCGCGGGGTCGGCGGCGTGCCGTGCCGCGGTCTCCGCGAACGGCGGGCCGTTCACCGCGTGGGACAACCTGCGGGTGGCGAACGTCGGCGGCAGGGACCGGCAGCGGATCCCGGACGGGAGACTGTGCAGCGGGGGCCTGCCCGCCTACAAGGGCCTCGACCTCGCCCGCGCCGACTGGCCGGCGACCCGGGTGGCGCCCGGCGGGACACTGCCGATGACGTATGTCTCGACGATCCCGCACACCGGCTCCTTCCGGGTGTACCTGACGAAGCCCGGCTACGACCCGGCGCGCCCGCTCACCTGGTCCGACCTGCCGGAGCGTCCGCTCGCCGAGGTGAGCGACCCGGCGCTGACCGACGGCGCGTACCGGTTCCGGGTGACCCTGCCGTCGGACCGGACGGGACGTCATGTGCTCTTCACGGTCTGGCAGAACAGCAGTACTCCGGACACGTACTACTCGTGCTCGGACGTGGAGTTCCCGCAGCGCAGGGAGCCGGCGTCCGCGGAACCGGAGGAGCGCGGCCAGGACGACAGGAAAACGGAGGAGGAGACTCCGAACGGCGGTGCGGCGCAGGGGACCGCGAGCCCCCGCGCCTCGGACGCTCCCGCCGCGAGCGCCCCGGCCGCCTCCGCCCCGGAGCCCGCGAGCACCCCGGCGGCCCGGACCACCGCCGCCGCGTCCTCCGGCCCCTCCGCCCCGCTGCTCGCGGGCGGCGCCCTCGCCGTCCTGGTGCTCGCCGGGGGCGCCGCGCTCGCCCTGCGGCTGCGCCGGCGCTGAACTCGGAGCGCGCGCGAGAAGGTCGCCGCCGCGCCGTACCGTCCGTTCGGTTCGGGATGCCGCGTTCGATGCCCCGTTCTCACGCTTCATCACAATGCGGCAGCATCACCTCACTTCACGTGGCCTTTCACTTGACGACCAGTGGTCGCACACGGTTGGCTCCGGGCCAGTGAGAGTCACCCGGTCGGCGCATGCGCCCAGCGGCTGCCGTCCGAGCTCTCCCCTGCTCTTGCTCTGCCGCACAGCGAGGTCCGCACTCTTCATGAACACTCGTCCCCCGTCCCGCCGCTTCCCGAGACACCGCCTGGTGGCCCTGGCGGCCGCCCTCGGTCTCGTCGCGACCGGCTGTTCCGCCTTCGGCGCGGCCGACGACGCCTCGGACGCGGACGACGCGAACGGCTCCGGGGCGGGACGGATGAAGATCACCCTGGTCACCCACGGCAGCGAGGACGACGCCTTCTGGGAGCGGGTGAAGAAGGGAGCCGAGGCGGCGGCCGCCAAGGACGGCATCGATCTGACGTATGTGAGCGACCCGGACCCGGCGGGCCAGGCGAGACTGGTCCGTGAGGCGGTGCGCGACGGCGTCGACGGCATCGCACTCACCCTGGCCAAGCCCCAGGCCATGAAGGGCCCGGTCAACGAGGCACGGGCCGCGGACATCCCCGTGGTCGGACTCAACTCGGGTATGGACGCCTGGAAGTCGGCCGGGCTGTCGGCGTTCTTCGGGCAGGACGAGAGCGTGGCGGGCCGGGCCGTCGGCGAGAAGCTGAACGAGTTGAAGGCCGAGCACGCGCTGTGCGTCGTCCACGAGCGCGGCAACGTCGGCCTGGAGGCCCGCTGCGCGGGAGTGAAGAAGGCGTTCGGCGGAACGACGGAGAACCTCTACGTGGACGGCACCGACATGCGCGCCGTCTCCGGCATCCTCACCGCACGGCTGCGGCAGGACCCGACCATCGACGAGATCGTCACCAACGGGGCGGACTTCGCGCTCACCGCGGTGGACGCGGTCGCGGAGGCGGACAGCGACGCCGACGTCGCCACCTTCGACCTCAGCAACGACCTCGTGGAGGCCGTGCGCGGCGGCAACGTCCAGTTCGCCGTCGACCAGCAGCCGTATCTGCAGGGTTATCTCGCCGTGGACGCGCTGTGGCTGTACCGGACCAACGGCAACGTCAGCGGAGGCGGGGTCGCGCCCGTGCTCACCGGACCGGCGTTCGTCACGAAGGCCAACGCGGACTCCGTCGCCGAGTTCGCCGCCGGGGGAACCCGGTGACGGGCCGGCCCGTGCGTACCCCTCCCACCATCCGACCGCTCTAGGACCACGATGTCTCCACGGACAGGTGCCCGGCGCCGTCTCGGCTCCATTCGTCTCTCACTGTTCCTCCTCGCCCTGGTGCCCAGCGTCACCCTCGCCGGCATGTGGGGCCTGACGACGATCCAGATGTTCTCCGAGGGTCTCCAACTGCGCTCCCAGACGGCGCTGAGCCGGTCGACGGGCGCGATGGGCACGCACGCCACGCTCGCCCTGCAGAAGGAGCGCAGGCTGACCGCCGCCTGGCTGGCCGAGCCGCAGAGGTCCCGGACCGCTCTCGACGCACAGCGCCGGAAGACCGACGAGGCGGTGGCGGAGCTGGTCGGCCAGGCGGACGCGATCGCCGAGGCACCGGCCCGCGTCTCGGACCGGCTGTACTCGGTGCTCGGCTCGGTGGGCAGCCTGGAGTACTACCGGGACCAGGTGGACAACCCGAGCGACATCACCGCCGAGCAGGCGCTCGACCAGTACACCTCGATCATCGACGACCAGATCCACGCCTTCCGGGAGCTCTCCCAGGTCGACGACGGGGACCTGACCTCGCAGGCCCAGCCGCTGGTCGCGCTGGAGCACGCGGCGGAGCTGGTCTCCCAGGAGGACGCGCACCTCACCCTCGCCTGGCCGGCCGGACGCCTCGACGCGGAGAGCTGGGGCGAGTTCGCGGAGATGGTCCACACCCGCCGCTGGCTGGTGAAGGACCAGATCATGCCCTCCCTGACCGGCAGCACCAAGACCCAGACCGAGCGGATCCTGCAGAGCCCCGAGTGGCGCGCCCTGGAGGCGGTCGAGGACCAGGTGCTCGCCACCGCGGCGGAGGGCGAGGACCGCAGCGTCGAACTCCCGGAGCTGCAGGAGCGGTGGAACGAGGCCCTGGACAAGGTCTCACCGCAGTACTCCACGATGATCCGGCAGCAGACCGACGCGCTGCTCGACCGCAGTGCCGACGAGGCCCGCAGCCTGCTGGTGACGGCCGCCTCGCTCAGCGCCGCCGGACTTCTCGCGCTGCTGCTGTGCGTCGGCCTGTCGTGGCGCATCACCCGCTCGCTGTCCCGTCGGCTGCGTGGTCTGCGGATGGCCACCCTCGGGCTGGCGCAGGAGCGGTTGCCCGACGTGGTGGCCCGGCTGGAGCGCGGCGAGAAGGTCGACGTCGAGTCGGCGGCACCCCCGCTGGACTACGGGCACGACGAACTGGGGCAGGTCGCACAGGCGTTCAACACCGCGCAGCGCACCGCCGTGCACACCGCGGTCGAACTCGCCGACACCCGACGGGGTTTCCAGAAGGTCATCCTGGGCATCGCCCGGCAGAGCCAGAACCTCGTCAACCTCCAGCTCAGCAAGCTCGACGCGCTGGAGCGCCGGCACACCGACCCCGAGGTCCTCAAGGGCCTGTACGAACTGGACTCCACGGCCAGCCAGTTGCGCCGGTACGAGGAGAACCTGGTCATCGTCAGCGGGGAGCGGCCCGGCCGTACCTGGAGCGAGCCGGTCGCGCTGATCGACATCGTGCGCAGCGCCGTCGGGGAGGTCGCCGAGTACCAGCGGGTGGAGGTGCTCACCGAGGAGGAGGTCTCGCTCGCCCCACCCGCGGTGGCCGACGTGATCCATCTGCTGGCGGAGCTGATCGACAACGCGACGGTGTACTCGCCGGCGCCCAGCCCCGTCGGGGTGCGGGCGGCGATGGTCGCCAAGGGCCTGGCGGTGGAGGTCGAGGACCGTGGCCTCGGCATGTCGGAGGACGACTACGCCTCCCTCAACGCCCAGTTGGCCAAGCCTCCGCAGTTCGACGTGGTGGCGCTCGCCGACGACCTCCGGCTCGGCATGTTCGTGATCGCGCAGCTCGCGCACCGGCACGGCATCGCCGTCACCCTGCGCCCGTCGCCGTACGGCGGGACCACGGCCATCGTGCTGATCCCGCACGAGATCGTGGTGCGCGACGCACCGGCCGGCCAGGACGTCCGGGACACGGCGGACACCGGGGCCGCGCAGGACCCGGCGGAGCAGGAAGGCGACGGCTCCCCCGCCGGTGCGCAGGACCGCGCGGCCGCGCGGGAGACGGCGCCCCGGCCGGCCACCGCCGTACGGACCGCCCCCGCACCGTTCGCCGAGGCGGCGCCCCGCCCGGACGGACTCACCCCGCTCCCCCGCCGGGTGCCGCAGACCAGCCTGGCCGCCGAACTGCGCGAGGAGGCCGCCCCGGACACGGAGGACGAGTCCGTCGACGACTTCACCGCGGAACGCGCCGCCTCCTCCCTGGCCTGCTTCCAGCAGGGCACGCTCCAGGCACGGGACGACGACACCGACGAGGCACGCCGACCGCAGGACGCCCGCACCGGGGACGGACGGTCCCCGGCGCCGCCGGAGGGCGGCCCGACGGACCCGTCACGGGTGCCCGCGGCCGCTCCCGGGCACCCGACTCCGACCGCTGACGCCGACCGCTGACGAAGGAACACCGCCATGACACGCCCCATCCCCGCCACCCACACCCAGCTGGACCAGCTGCTGACCGGACTCGTGGAACGGGTCGCCGACGTGAACCAGGCCGTGGTGCTCTCCGAGGACGGACTGGTGGTCAGCAAGTCCACCGGCTTCCTGCGCGACGACGCGGAACGCCTGGCGGCGACGGCCTCCGGTCTGATGAGCCTCAGCAAGGGCGTCAGCATGGACTTCCGCGGCGGCCCGGTGCGCCAGGCGCTCATCGAGATGGCGCACAGCTTCCTGATCCTCACCTCGGCCGGGCCCGGCGCCCATCTGGTGGTGCTGACCGGTCCGGGCGCCGACGTCGGCGTGGTGGCGTACCAGATGAACATGCTGGTGAAGAAGATCGGCGAGCACCTCAGCGCGGCACCCCGGGACACCGCAGGGCCCGCCGTCGACCCCGGCGCGTGAGGTGGGGGGAAGCGACTCGGCGGGCCGGCTGGTACGGCCTTTCACCCTGACCGGCGGCCGGACCCGGCCCAGCCGCGCCGACTTCACGCTCATCACCACGGTGACGGCGGCGGACCCGCAGCCCGAGACGGCCGCCCGGCCGCAGCCCGAGCATCTGCGGATCCTGCGGCTGTGCGCCGAGCCGGTGGCGGTCGCCGAGCTCGCCGCGCGTCTCGACCTCCCGGTGAGCGTGGTCGTCATCATGCTCTGCGACCTGCTGGAGGCGGGCCGGATCACCGCGCACCCGCCGCACCCCGTCACCCGCACCACCCCGGATCTGGACCTGCTGCAGAAAGTGAGGGAGGGCCTTGGCCGGCTCTGACACCACCGCTCAGGCGTCCGCCGACCGTTCGGCACCCGACACGGTCAAGATCCTGATCGCCGGCGGCTTCGGCGTGGGCAAGACCACCATGGTCGGCTCCGTCAGCGAGATCGCCCCGCTGCGCACCGAGGAACCGCTGACCATGGCGGGACTCGACGTCGACGACCTGGACGGCGTCGAGGAGAAACGTGCCACCACGGTCGCCATGGACTTCGGCCGAATCACCGTCTCGGACGATCTCGTGCTGTACCTCTTCGGCACGCCCGGACAGCAGCGGTTCTGGTTCATGTGGAACGACCTGGCGCTCGGCGCGCTGGGCGCGGTGGTCCTGGTGGACGTGCGCAGACCCAAGTCCAGTTTCGCCGCGATCGACTTCTTCGAACGCCGGGGCATACCGTTCGTGATCGCCGTCAACGGCTTCCACGGAGAGCACCCGTATCCGGTGGAGGACATCCGGGAGTCGCTGACCCTGCCGGAGAGCGTGCCCGTGCTGCTGTGCGACGCGCGGGAGCGGGAGTCGAGCCGGGACGTGCTGATCGCGCTGATCGACCGGCTGATCGCCCAGGCGGCTTGGGCGGGCTGAACCCCCGCGCGGGGTGCGGCCGTCGGCCGCACCCCGGGGGCGGTCAGTCCAGACCGGCCGACTTCAGCCAGGCCTTGGCCACGTCCAGCGGGTCCTTCTTCTCCAGCTGGATCTGGGCGTCGAGGTCGAGAAGGGTCTCGGTGTCGAGCTTCGCCGAGACGGCGTTGAGCGCGTCCACACCCTCCTGGGGGAGGCCGTCCTTGTGCACCAGCGGGGTGACGTTGGCGAACCCGAAGAGGTTCTCCGGGTCCTTCAGGACGACGAACTTCTCCTTCACGATGGTCGGGTCCGTGGTGAAGACGTCGGCTGCCTGGACCTCGTTCTCGGCGAGCGCCGCCTGGGTCAGCGGGCCGCCCGCGTCCAGCGCCTTGAAGGACTTGAACTTCAGCCCGTAGACGGACTCCAGGCCCTTCAGCCCCTGCTGCCGGGTCTGGAACTCGGGCGAGCCTCCGATGACCAGGTCGGGGGCTATGTCCTTGAGGTCGGCGAGGGTCGACTCGGCGGTCAGGCCGTATTTCTTCGCGGTCGCGGCATTGACGCTGACCGAGTCCTTGTCCTCGGCCGGTGACGACTCCAGCAGGGTCAGCTTCTTGTCCAGCTTCGCCTTGACGGCCTCGTTCACCGCCTGGGCCGAATCCTGCCCGGCCTCGGGGTCGAGGTAGGCGAGGAGGGAGCCGTTGTACTCGGGCAGGACCGTGATGGAGCCGTTCTTCATGAGGCCGTACGTCGTCTCACGGCTGCCGATGTTGTGCTTGTAGCTGACCTTGAGTCCCTTGGCGCGCAGCGCCTCGCCGTAGATGTCGGCGAGCAGGGTGCTCTCGGCGAAGTTGTTGGAGCCGACGACGACGGTGCCCGCCTCGGCCTTCTCCCCGGCGAGGGGGTTGTCGGAGGTGTCGTCGGAGGAACAGCCCGCGAGCAGCGCCGCGGCGGCGGTGAGCGCGAGCGCCGCGCCGGTGTGCCTCGTCCAGGGTCTGCTGCTCTGCGCGGTAGAAGTCATTCGCCGATCCAATCCAGCCGTTTTACGGTCAGTCAAGAACGTGGTGGTCACGGTTTGTCGCATGAGGGCCCGGCCGGTGGTCAGCGCCTGCGGACGCCGGGCGACACCGCCAGCCGTCCCGCGGCCCAGAACAGCGCGAGGGTGGCGAGGGCCAGGACCGCCACCAGCGTGGCGCCGCCGACCACCTTCTCGTAGTCGCGCTGGTAGAGCCCGTCGATGATGTACCGGCCGAGGCCGCCGAGGCTGACGTACGCGGCGATGGTGGCCGTCGACACGATCTGGATGGCCGCGGAACGCAGCCCGCTCAGGATCAGCGGGAGCGCGACCGGCACTTCGACCTGGAAGAGGATCCGCGACTCGTGCATGCCCATGCCCCGGGCGGCGTCCACCGGGGCGGGGTCGACGGAGCGGACCGCCTCGTAGGTGGTCACCAGGATGGGCGGGATCGCCAGGACGACCAGCGGGATCATCACGGGCAGCAGGCCGAAGCCGATCAGCAGGACGGCGAGCACCAGCAGGCCGAAACTGGGCAGGGCGCGGGCGGCGTTGGCGATGAAGGCCAGCGCGTTCCCGCCGCGTCCGGTGTGTCCGGTGAGCAGGCCGACGGGCAGGCCGATCGCGGCGGCGAGGGCGAGGGCCAGCACGGAGTACTGGACGTGTTCCCAGAAGCGCTGCGGGATGCCGTCGTAGCCCTGCCAGTTCGCGGCGTCGCTGAAGAAGGCGTTGACGAAGTTGAGGACGTTCACCGGACCGCGCCCTCCGGGCTGATCTCTTCCCGCCGTGCCGCGGGCCTCGGGCGGGTGCCGCGCGGCATCCAGGGCGTCACCAGGATCCGCAGCAGGACCAGCAGGGCGTCGCACAGGATCGCCAGGACGGCCATGGTGACCACGGCGTTCACGGCGAGTTCGGGCCGGTCGTACTTCTGCGCGGCCGCGAGCAGGTTACCGAGGGCGCCCTGGTTGCCGATCAGCGCGCCCACGCTGACCAGGGAGATGCTGGAGGCGGTGGCGACCCTGAGTCCGGCGATGATGGCGGGCGCGGCGATCGGCAACTGCACCTGGAGGTAACGGCGTACGGGACCGAAGCCCATGGCGGTGGCGGCGGCCAGGGTCTCGTCCGGCACCGAGCGCACGCCGTCGACGATCGCCGGGACCAGCACCACCAGGCTGTACAGGGCCAGCGGAATCATCACGGTGAGTTCGGTCTGGCCGGTGTAGTCGATGAGGACGACGAAGAACGCCAGCGAGGGGATGGCGTAGAGCACGGTCGTCACGCCGAGCACCGGCGGGTACAGCCAGCGGAAGCGTCCGCACAGCTGCGCGAGCGGCAGGGCGAGGAGCAGCCCGGCGGCCACCGGCAGCAGGGCCTCGCGCATGTGCAGTCCGATCAGGCCGGTCCAGCTGTGCTGAAGGTCGCTGGGGATGTCGAAGAAGCCGCTCATCCCGCGACCTTCTCGCCGTCGGCGCGGCCCGCCGTGTGGGCGGCGCGGATCGCCTCGCCGATGGCCTGCTGGGAGACGACGCCCGTCACCCGGCCGTCGTCGTCCACGGCGACCGCCCAGCCGGTGGGCGAGAGCACGGCGCAGTCGAGGGCGACCCGCAGGGAGTCGGTACCGGGCACGAACGGCCGCCCGTACGGCAGCAGCCGGTCGGCCGGGATGTCGCCGGCGGTCAGCGCGGCGCGCTCGGCCCAGCCGAGCGGGCGGCCGTCGGGACCGGTCACCAGGAGGTACGGGGCTTCGACGGCGGCGATCCGGGCGGCGGGCGCGTCGGCCGGGACCACGGCGTCGGTGGTCAGCTCCAGTCCGGCGGAGGGGAAGAAGGACAGCCGGCGGATGCCGCGGTCGGCGCCGAGGAAGTCCTCCACGAAGCCGTCCGCGGGGCCGGACAGCAGTTCGGCGGGCGGCGCGTACTGGGCGAGCCGGCCGCCCTCGCGCAGTACGGCGACCATGGTGCCGAGTTTGACGGCCTCGTCGATGTCGTGGGTGACGAAGACGATGGTCTTGCCCAGCTCGTCCTGGATCCGCAGGAGTTCGTCCTGCAGTCCCTTGCGGACCACGGGGTCGACGGCGGAGAACGGCTCGTCCATCAGCAGCACCGGCGGGTCCGCGGCGAGCGCCCGCGCCACGCCGACGCGCTGCTGCTGGCCGCCGGAGAGCTGGTACGGGTACCGCTTGGCCAGCGAGGTGTCCAGGCCCACCCGCTCCATCAGCTCCGCCGCCCGCTCCCGGGCCCGCTGCTTGCCCCAGCCGAGCATGCGGGGCACGGTCGCGATGTTGTCGACGATGGTGCGGTGCTGGAAGAGCCCGGCGTTCTGGATGACGTACCCCATGGACCGGCGCAGGGTGGTGACCGGTTGCTTCCGGCTGTCCTCGCCGTCGAGAAGGATCGTTCCCTCGGTGGGTTCGACCATCCGGTTGATCATGCGGAGGGTGGTCGTCTTGCCGCAGCCCGAGGGGCCGACGAGGACGGTGATCGAGCGGTCGGGGATCTCCAGCGACAGCCGGTCGACCGCCACCGTGCCGTCCGGGTACCGCTTCGTGACTGAATCGAACCGTATCAAGACGCCGAATGCCCTTCGGGTGGCGGAAGTTTCTGGCCGGGGTCGCACGCTCTGTCGCCGGTGAGTGTAAACGGCACCACCGACACAGCCCCGGATCCCCGCACCCGGGGCGGCGGCCTCGGGCTAGGCCGCCACCTGCCCAGATCCGGCGAGCGGAAACCCGTCGGTCCGTTGCACCCGGCGGTCCGCGGTCACGGCGAACACCTCGCAGCCGGGGCGTGCGGCGGCCCACGCGATGCCCTCGCGCCCCAGCGCGAAGGCGGCCGTGGCGACCGCGTCGGCCTCGGTCAGGGTCGGGGCGACGACGGTCAGGCTCAGCAGACCGGTGGCGGGCCGGCCGGTGCGTCCGTCGAGGATGTGGTCGCCGCGTTCGTAGCGCGCGGAGGTGGCGACGGCCCGGTCGGTGAGGTGGGCGACCGTGCACAGCCGACCGGCGTGCTCGGGGTGCCGCACGCCCACGCGCCACGGTCCGCCGGCGGTGACCACGTCCCCGCCGGCGTTGAGGCAGAACCGTCGCGCCCCGGCGGCCCGGAGCAGCTCGGCCCCCTTCTGCACCGACCAGCCCTTCACCACGGCGCACGGGTCGAGCCGCCGCCCCGGCAGCCGTACGTCGAAGGCGCCACCGGTCGCGGCCCGGTACCGCTCGCACAGCGCGAGGACCTCGGTCAGCCCGGGGCTCAGCCGGCCGGGGTCCAGTTCGCCCCGGTCGAGCCGGCGGACCTCGCTGTCCTCGCGGAACGGGCTGAACCGGGCGTCGACCTCGCGCAGCCAGGCGAAGAGCCGGTCGGTCACGGTGGCGTCGAACCCCTCGTCGTCGATGCGCAGGGACACCGGGAACCCCATGAGGTGCTCGACGCGCCGCATGTCAGGAGCCCTGCGCGTCGAGGGCTGCCTGCAACGACTCCCGGTAGCCGTCACTGGTGACGGTGGCGCCGGACACCGTGTCGATGTCGGCGCTCTGTGCCTCGAGCGTCTCCTCGATCAGGACCGGCACGGCGGCCGTGGTCTGCGGGTGGTCCGGCTGCTGGAGCATCCGCACGGTGGTGATGCGGTCGCCGTCGAGGGTGACCTCGACCCGTACGGGGCCCTTCTCGGTGTCGACGGCGGGGCCCGCGACGACCCGGACGGTGCTGCCCGGTGCGGTGGACACCGTGGGGGCGGGAGCGGGATCGGCGGCCGCCTGCGTCGGGGTCGCGGGGGTGTAGCGCCAGAGCGGGACCAGTCCCGCGACGGTCAGGACCAGGACGGGCAGGGCTCGTTTCACGGGGGTTCTCCTCATGCTCCGTGTGTGCGTCATGCTCCGTGTGTGCGTCATGCTCCGTGTGCGCGTCATCCGGCCAGGCTGAAGCGCTCGTGGTGGATCTGCCGCCGCGGTACGCCGAGTTCGCGCAGACCGCGCAGGACCGCGGTGGTCATGCCGGGCGGGCCGCAGACGTAGACGTCCCGTTCGGTGAGGTCCGGCACGAGCCGGGACAGCTCCCCGGGGGCGAGCCGGTCGGGGACGGGCGGGCCGGTGACGAGGTGCAGTGCGGCGCCCTTGGCGAGGGCCAGTTCGCGCAGTTCGTCGTGCAGCACCGCGTCGGTCGCGGTGTTCACCCGGTAGAGGACGACGGCGTGGCCGTGCAGCTCCTCCAGGAGGGCGCGGATCGGGGTGACGCCGACCCCGCCGGCGATGAGCAGTGCGTCGGGGCGGGTGCGGTGCAGGGCGGTGAAGGCGCCGTAGGGGCCCTCGGCGAAGACCCGGGTGCCGGGCCGCAGATGGCGCAGGGCCGCGCTGCCGTCGCCGGCCGCTTTCACGGTGAGCCGCAGGGTGCGCCCGTCGGGTGCGGCGGACAGGGAGAACGGGTTGGCCTGCCACCAGCGGTCCCTGGTCAGGAACCGCCACAGGAAGAACTGGCCGGCGCGCGCCGGCAGCCGGTGCAGATCGCGGCCGGTGATGTGGACGGACACCACGGTGTCGCTCTCCGGGACGACGGCCGTGACCCGCAGCCGGTGGCGCAGGTTGCGCCACAGCGGCAGGACCACCCGGCCGGCGAGGACGGCGGTGAGAGCGGCACCCCACAGGCCCCACCAGTAGGCGGTGGCGGCGGCGGAGGCGGTGAAGGTGGAGCCGGCGGCGACCTGGTGGGTGAAGGCCAGCACCACGGCGACATAGGTGTAGAGGTGGATGAAGTGCCAGGTCTCGTAGGCGAGACGGCGCCGGGCCCGGCGGGCCGAGACCGCGCCGACGACGAGGATCAGCGCCAGCGCGACGACCGCGCGCAGCACGCCCTCGACCGTCTCGGCGAGGTCGACGAGCTGATCGAGCGGGTCCATCGAGGACATTCCGGCGTAGCCGAAGGTGAGGAAGACCGCGTGGCCGAGCAGCGTCCACAGCAGCCCGAAGCCGACCCGGCGGTGCCACAGGGTCAGCCGGTCCATGCCGATCCTGCGGTCCAGCCAGGGCAGGCGGGCCACGAGCAGCAGCTGGAAGGCCATCAGCAGGGCAGCGTACAGGCCGGTGAGGCGGCCCAGCAGGACGAGGGCGTTGGCGCCGAACCCCGCCTGCACGAAGAAGACGGCCACCACGGCCGCGTTCGCGGCGAGCAGTCCGTACAGGCCGATGCGTCCCACCGTCTTGGGGTGCCGCCTCACCGTGGGGGGTGCGGGAGGCGATTGGACAGCTGTCACGCCGGAAACTCCTTGATCGGGTCCTGGGACACCGAGCCTGGTCGCAGACGCTGTCGATCCGCTGTCGGCCGACTTTCAGGTTTTTGTCGATCGGGACGCGGAGGTGCACCGCCCTCCGGTTCCGGGGGCGGGTGCCGCAGTATGGGCGGGTGGAAAAAGTACGACTCCTCGTCGTGGACGACGACCCGCCGATAGCCGACCTGGTGGCGACGGTCGCCCGGTACGAGGGCTGGGACGCGGTCACCGCCAACTCCGGTGAGGAGGCGCTGCGCCGTGCCGGCGAGTTCCGCCCGGACATCGTGGTGCTCGACCTGATGCTGCCGGACGTCGACGGTTTCGGTGTCCTGGACCGGCTGCGGCGTTCCGGGACGATGGTGCCGGTGGTGTTCCTCACCGCCCGGGACGGCGTCGCGGACCGGGTGGCGGGGCTGACCCGGGGCGGGGACGACTACCTGGTCAAGCCGTTCGCCGTGGAGGAGCTGATGGCGCGGCTGCGGACGGTGCTGCGGCGCAGCGCGGGGCCGGGTTTCCAGCGGTCGGTGCTGCGGGTGGCGGACCTGACGATGGACGAGGACACCCGTGAGGTGCGGCGCGGGGAGCGGCTGCTGTCGCTGACGCCGACCGAGTACGAGGTGCTGCGCTATCTGATGCGCCGGTCGCCGACCGTGCTGACCAAGGCGCAGATCCTGGACCACGTGTGGGAGTACGGCTTCGGGGGCCGCTCCAACGTGGTGGAGCTGGTGGTCAGCCGGCTGCGGCGGAAGCTGGACGACACCGGCCCGCCGTTGATCCGGACCGTGCGGGGCTTCGGGTACGTGATACGGCAGGCCGCCGAGTGACCGCGTTCGTGCGGCGGCTGCGGGACACCTACCGGCGGATGCGGCTGGGCACCCGGCTGACGCTGGGCCTCGGGGTGCTGTCGCTCGCGGTGTTCGCGGTCGTCGGCACGGCCCTGACCACGTACATGCACGACTATCTGGAGCGGCAGCTGGGCGACCAGCTGAAGCTGATCCAGACCGTCCAGGCCAAGGACGCGGCGGCGCACGGCACGGTCAGGCGGAAGCCGTACTACGGCTGGTACACCGCCGTGTACGACGTCTCCGACGACGCGGTCACGCTGCGCAGGCCCGCCGACGTGCCCGACGACACCCGGGCGCTGGCCGACCTCGCGCGGGCGATGGCGCACTCCGACACCGAGCTGACGCGCACCGCGCGGATCGACGGCGAGGGCACCTACCGGCTGCGGGGCTGCGAGGTCGAACCCGGGGTGGTGCTGGTGAGCGCCGCTCCGGTGAAGGACGTCCAGCAGACCGTCGAGCAGTTGATCACGGTGCAGGTCGTGGTGTTCGCCCTCGCGCTGCTCGCCCTGGTGGTGTCCGGGCGGCGGATGCTGCGGCGCGGGCTGAAGCCGCTGAGCGACATGGCGCACACGGCGCACGGCATCGCCTCGCACGACCTGAGCGAGTCGGCGTCCCGGCTGCCGCTGCGCGCGGACGGGCGGGACGGCGGCCTGGAGGTGGCGGAGCTGCGCACCGCGTTCAACACCATGCTGGAGCACATCGACGACTCCCTCGCGGTCCGCGCGGAGGCGGAGCTGCGGCTGCGCCGGTTCGTCGCGGACGCCTCGCACGAACTGCGCACCCCGCTGATGTCGGTGCGCGGCTACGCCGACCTGTTCCAGTACGCCGCCGCCAACGAACCCGCCGAACGCGAACGGCATCTGGCCCGGCTGCGGGCGGAGGCCGCCCGGATGGGCGTGCTCCTCGACGACCTGCTGCTGCTCGCCCGGCTGGACGCGGCGGAGGTGGAGGCACCGCTGCGGACGGCGGACACGGATCTGACGGAACTGGTCCAGCAGGCGGCCGACGCGTTCCGGGCGGGACATCCGGGACATCCGCTGACGGTGACGGCCGGGGCGGGTCCGCTGACGCTGCGGCTGGATCCGCAGCGCATCCGGCAGGTGCTGGACAACCTGCTCACCAACGCCGCCGTGCACACCCCGGCCGGGACCCCGGTGTCGGTGGAGGTGTCCGTGGACGGTGACGCGGCGCTGGTGCGGGTGTCCGACGCGGGCCCCGGGGTGCCGGCGGAGGACCGGGAGCGGGTGTTCGACCGGTTCTACCGGGTCGACAAGGCCCGCAGCCGGGACCGGGGCGGCAGCGGGCTGGGCCTCGCGGTCGCCCGGTCGCTGGCGCGGGCCCACGGCGGCGGGATCGAACTGCGCAGTGAGCCGGGAGCGACGGTGTTCACCGTACGGCTGCCCCGGTACAACGGCCGCTGACACCCCCGCCGTCCCCGCGGGCAGTCGTGCCTCCCCCAGTCCCTCAAGGGCCTGCGAGGTGCCCCCAGCGGCACGGGTGGGCGCGACGGCACCCCGTGAGCGCCGCCCCGTCCCGCGCGCACCTCGCACACAGGGCACACCGTCGAGGTGAACCGACGGCGGCGGGCGGGTCTTACGGACCCGTGACGTGGTGGCTGCCGGTCCCGCTTCCGGGCGGTGCGCGGGCCTAGCGTGGGCGTATGCGTGTACTGGTCACCGGCGGTGCCGGATTCATCGGGTCCCATGTCGTCGAGGCGCTGCGGGAACGCGGGCACGAGCCCGTCGTGTTCGACGTCCGCACCGATCCGACGGCGGACGTGCGCTCCTCCGGCGCGGTGCGGGAGGCCCTGTCGGGCGTGGACGCGGTCTGCCACCAGGCGGCGATGGTCGGTCTCGGCACCGGGTTCACCGACGCGCCGGAGTACGTCTCCCGCAACGACCTGGGTACGGCGGTGCTGCTGGCCGCGATGGCGGAGGCGGGCGTGGGGCGGCTGGTGCTGGCCGGTTCGATGGTGGTGTACGGCGAGGGCCGGTACGCCTGTGCCCGGCACGGTGTGGTGCGGCCGGGGCCGCGGTCCGTGGCCGACCTCGCGGCCGGGCGCTTCGAACCCGCCTGTCCGGTGTGCGGGGCGGACCTCGAACCCGGTCTGGTCGACGAGGACGCCCCGGCGGACCCGCGCAACGTGTACGCCACGACCAAGCTGGCCCAGGAGCACCTGGCCGCCGCCTGGGCACGGTCGACGGGCGGTTCGGCGGTGTCGCTGCGCTACCACAACGTCTACGGCCCCGGCATGCCCCGCGACACCCCGTACGCGGGCGTCGCCTCCTTCTTCCGCTCGGCGCTGGCCCGCGGCGAGGCCCCGCGCGTCTTCGAGGACGGCGGCCAGCGCCGGGACTTCGTCCATGTACGGGACGTGGCGACGGCGAACGTCGCCGCGCTGACGGCGGAGCCGGCCGCCGGGACGCTCACCGCGTACAACACGGGCAGCGGTACGCCCCACACGGTGGGCGAGATGGCCCGCGCGCTGGCCCGGGCGTACGGCGGCCCGGACCCGGTGGTCACCGGCGAGTACCGGCTGGGCGACGTCCGCCACATCACGGCCGACTCCTCACGCCTGCGCGCCGCACTGGGCTGGAAGCCGGAGATCGCCTTCGAGGAGGGCATGCGCGAGTTCGCGTCGTCGGGGCTGCGGGGCGACTGAGCACACCTCCCGGCGGCCTCAGGCGCCGGACGGGCGGAGTATCCAGCCCGTCCGGCAGAATCCAGCCCCTCCGGGGGAGTTCGAGGAGCGGGGGTCCCGGGGCGGGGCGGGCGTGTCGTCAGCCGTCCGTCGCCGGGAGGGTCACCTCGAAGCGGCAGCCGCCGGTGACGTTGCGGACCGTGGTGCTGCCCCGGTGGGCCTCGACGATGCCGCGGACGATGGCGAGGCCGAGGCCCGCGCCGGCCGGCGGGGTGCGGGCGTGGGTGCCGCGCCAGCCGGTGTCGAAGACACGGGGCAGGTCCTCCTCGGGAATGCCCCCGCAGCCGTCGGTCACGGACAGCACCACGCTCTCGGCCGAACGCCGGGCGGCGACGGCGACCGTGCCGTCGGACGGTGTCCTGCGGATCGCGTTGACCAGCAGGTTGCCCAGGACGCGGCTCATCTCCCGCCCGTCCACCTCCACCGGCACCGGTTCGACCCGGTCGCCGACGAGCCGTACGCCGTGTTCGCGGGCGAGTGGGTCCGCGCCCGCGAGGGCGTCGCCGACCAGGTCGTACAGGGAGATGCGGGACGGCGAGAGGGTCAGCGTGCCCGCGTGGATGCGGGAGAGCTCGAAGAGGTCGCCGACCATGTCGTTGAGGCGTTCCACCTCGGTGCGGATCTGCCGGAGGTAGCGGTCGGGTTCGGCGGCGACGCCGTCCTCCAGGGCCTCGGCCATCGCACGCAGTCCGGCGAGCGGGGTGCGCAGGTCGTGGGAGATCCACGCGACGAGTTCCCGCCGCGAGGACTCCAGGGCCCGCTCGCGGTCGCGTGACTCGGCGAGCTTGGCGCTGGTGGCCTCAAGCTCCCGGCTGAGTGCGGCCAGTTCGGCGGTCGCCGGGCCGTCGGGCGCGGCGAAGTCGCCTCCGTCGCCGAAGGAGCGGGCGGCGAGCGCCAGGTCCCGGCTGCGGGCGACGACCCAGCGGCCCAGCAGCAGCGCGGTGACCGTGGAGACCACGGCGGCCATGGCGACGACCGTCGTGACCACGCTCAGGTCGTGCGCGGAGAGGAACATGGCCTGGGCGACGGCCAGGGTGCCGGCGAGCATCGCCGTCACCGCGACCCCGGCGACCACCGCGAGATGCGCCGTCAGCGACCACCGCCGGATCAGCAGCAGCACGCACGCGCCGAGCAGGCCGGCCGCGGCGGCGCCGACGAAGGCGAACAGGGCGATGAGGACCGTGTCGCGCATGCTCACTCCTCCCCGGCGCCGGCGGGGTCGAAGCGGTAGCCCACGCCCCACACGGTCTGGACGATCCGGGGCCGCGCGGGATCGTCCTCGATCTTGCCGCGCAGCCGCCGCACATGGACGGTCACCGTCGACAGGTCACCGAAGTCCCAGCCCCACACCTCCCGCATCAGCTCCTCCCGCGCGTACGCCCGCCCGGGGTTGCGCAGGAAGAAGGCGAGGAGGTCGAACTCCCGGATGGTGAGGGAGAGTTCCGCGCCGTTCTTGGTGGCCCGGCGCGCGGCGGGGTCGACGGCGAGCCCGGCCGCCCGCAGCAGACCGGACCCGACGGCCGGGGCGGGGCGGGTGCGGCGCAGCACGGACTCGACGCGCAGGACGAGTTCGCGCGGGCTGAACGGCTTGGTGACGTAGTCGTCGGCGCCCACCTCCAGGCCGAGGATGCGGTCGTCCTCGTCGCCCCGCGCGGTGAGCATGATCACCGGCACGGGACCGTGACCGCGCATCCGCCGGCACACCTCAAGACCGTCCATTCCGGGCAGCATGAGGTCGAGGACGACGAGGTCGGGCCAGTGCGCCGCCGCGCGGGCGAGCGCGTCGGGGCCGTCACCGGCCCGGTCGACGACGTATCCGGCGCGGTCGAGGTAGCCCGTGACGATCTCGGCGACGGTGGGGTCGTCGTCGACGACGAGGACCCGGGCTCCGGCCTCGGCGTGGGGTGGTCGCTGTTCCATGCGGCCAGCCTCGCACCACGCGCGCGCGAGCGGTGCGGGCCGGTCGCCGACGTCCGTGTTTCGTAAGGAGCCGATGCCCGGTATGCCCGTCTTGTCTTCGTAGGGTGAGAGCCGTGACCACCTCCTCCCCCGCCCCGGAACCGCGACCGGTGTCCGTGGACGTCGTCCTCCCGTGTCTCGACGAGGCCGCGGCGCTGCCGTGGGTGCTGGAGCGCATCCCGCCCGGCTGGCGCGCCCTCGTCGTGGACAACGGCTCCACGGACGGCTCGGACCGCATCGCCCGCGAACTCGGCGCGACCGTCGTGCACGAGGAACGGCGCGGTTTCGGCGCCGCCTGCCACGCCGGGCTGACCGCCGCCACGGCCGACATCGTCTGCTTCTGCGACTGCGACGCCTCGTTGGATCCCGCCGATCTGCTGCCCTTCGTCCACGAGATCCGTTCCGGGGCCGCCGACCTGGTGCTGGGCCGGCGCCGACCCCGCGCGCGCGGCGCCTGGCCGGTCCACGCCCGCGCCGGCAACCTCGCCCTGTCCCGGCTGCTGCGGCGCCGTACCGGACTGCGGCTGCGCGACCTCGGTCCGCTGCGGGCGGCCCGGCGCGAGGAGCTGCTCGCCCTGGACCTGACCGACCGGCGCAGCGGCTATCCGCTCCAGATGGTGGTGCGCGCCGCCGACGCGGGCTGGCGCGTCGCCGAGCACGACGTTCCGTACGCACCGCGCACCGGCGCCTCCAAGGTGACCGGCACCTGGCGCGGCACGTATCAGGCGGTACGGGACATGAGCCGGGTACTGCACGAGCCGCCGGTGCGCGAGGAGGTGGCCCGGTGACGACGCCGACGCCGCCCGTGACGCTGCTCGTCATCGCCAAGGAGCCCCGCCCGGGCCGGGTGAAGACCCGGCTGACCCCGCCGTTCACCCCCGAGGAGGCGGCGGGGCTCGCCGAGGCCTCGCTCGCGGACACGCTGGACGTGGTGGCACGCACTCCCGCGCGGCGCCGGGTGCTGGTGCTGGACGGGGCGCCGGGACCCTGGCTGCCGGCCGGCATCGAGGTCGTACCGCAGTGCGCGGGCGGCCTCGACGAACGGCTGGCCGCCGCGTTCGGCGGGTGCGACGGGCCCGCCCTCCTCATCGGCATGGACACCCCCCAGGTGACACCGGACCTGCTCACCGTGGACTTCACGGACTGCGACGCCTGCTTCGGTCCCGCCGAGGACGGCGGCTTCTGGGCGCTGGGCCTGGCCGAACCCGACCCGGAACTGCTGCGTGGCGTGCCCATGTCGACGCCGGACACGGGCGCGGCACAACGCCGGCGGCTCGCGCATCTGCGGGTGCGGGAACTCCCACTGCTGCGGGACGTGGACACCGCCGAGGACGCGGCCGCGGTGGCGGATGCGGCACCGGACGGACGGTTCGCCGCGCGACTGGCCCGGCTCACGGCGGCCCGCCGGTGAGCGGCGTGCGTGCGGCGGCACGCACGGGACGTCAGCGCACGGCCCCCACCGCCGAACGCGCCTGGTCGGCCGACCCCTACGCCGACGCCCTGCACGCCGGCCGGGGGCCGCTGTTCCTGCGCCGCGCCGACGGATGGCTGCTGCCCCTGGACGTGGAGCGCTGGTGCGCGGAGGCCGACGCGGCCGACCTGGAGGTGCTGCGGCGCTGCGAGGGCACGGTGCTGGACGTGGGCTGCGGACCCGGGCGGCTGGTCGCGGCGCTGGGCGCGCGGGGGCACCGCGCGCTCGGCATCGACGTCAGCGAGGCCGCGGTCGCGCACACCGTCGGGCGGGGCGGTCAGGCGCTCCTGCGCTCCGTCTTCGACCCCCTGCCCGGCACCGGCCGCTGGGGCACCGCGCTGCTCGTCGACGGCAACATCGGCATCGGCGGCGACCCGGCCGCCCTGCTCCGCCGGCTCGCCCAACTGCTCGCACCGGGCGGCCTGCTCATCGCCGAGACGTCCCCCCACCCGGACGTCGACGAACGCACCCTGGTCCAGATCACCGGCGCGAACGGCACCCCGGGCGCCCCTTTCCCGTGGGCCCGCTTGGGCACCCCGGCCCTCCTGAAGCACGCGAGAACAACGGGCTGGCACCCCACCGACGACTGGTCAACCCCCGAACGCGCCTTCGTGTCCCTGCGCCGGGGGTAACCCCGCGGTCCCTGGGGGCGCAGCCCCCAGGGGCGGGAAGGGAAGGGGCGGCGGGGGCGACAACACAGCGCCGCCACCCCACACCGCCCCGACCGTCAAGCCGCCGCACGCCCCCTCCACACACGCCAGGCGAACACCACCGCCGACCCCCCGAACAGCACCGCCGTGATCACCAGCCACCGTCCCAGAAAGCCGTCCGCCGACTGCCCCGTCACCCCCGCGTACCGCTCCGCCACCCGCCCACTGATCAGCGGGAACCACACCAGCAGCAACAACCCGGACAACACGCAGGGCACCCGCACGTAGTTCACCCACGCCCCGTGCCGCTGCCCCGCTCCCTTCACCAGCACCCGGTCGACCCCCGCGTACAGCGGCAGCAGCACCAGGTCGTGGATCACCGCCGCCCCCGCGAACCACAGCACGATCAGCACCCAGTCCCCGTCGAGCAGCCGCACCCCCGCATACGCGCAGAGGGCGAACGAGCAGAGCAGCACGCACAGCTGGAACGGGCTGCCGAGCACGGAACGAGGGTCCTTCCACACGCCGGCCCGCCTCACCATCGGCCTCCTCACCTCACACCTCACCGAAGGTCAGCCGCTCGACCCACTTGGTGTTGAGCACACCGGGGGCGGCGGGCACGATGATCCGGGCCGGATACCCGTGATCCAGGGTCAGCTCCTCGCCGTTCACGAACAGGGCCAGCAGGGAGCGCGGGTCCTCCACCTGGTTCGCGCGCAGCGCGGCACGGCGGAAAGGTCCGCGGCGCTGCAGCGACTCCACGAGCACGTCGACCGCTTCGTCATGGCCGACGAGCGCCGCGAGGTCCCGCAGCCGCACACCCCGCCACCACTGGTCGGAGGTGGACCAGCCCTCCACGCAGGCGATGGGCAGGTCGGCGCTGTGCAGCGGCAGACCGAGCAGGTCGGCCCTGCTGAGCCGTACCGTGCCGGAGCGTCCGGTGACGGTCAGCCGCCACGCCTCCTCGCTCGTCTCGCCGGCGCGGACCCCGACGTACGCGGCGGTCTTGTTGATCTGGAAGCCCGCCGGTCCGCCGCCGGGTTCGGGTCCGCCGTGCGGGGTGAGGACGGCGGTCTCGCGCAGCGGTCCGTCGAAGCTGCGCCCGGCCGAGGTGGCGAAGAGGAGCAGCGAGGCACCGCCGACCAGCCCGAACGCGCCCCGCCGCGAGACGGTCGGCCGGTCGGGCCGCGGAGCGGCCAGCTCATCGGGTTCGTCACCCTGCTTCCCGCCCTGCTCCCCACCCCCCTCCCGCATGGCCCGCAGATTGCGGAACGCCACCGGTGCCTTCAGCACCACATGGGCGAGGAACGCGCCGACGAACACCCAGGCGCCGTAGAAGTGCAGGGGGTAGAAGGAGCCGGGGAAGACGTAGTCGAGCTGGACGTTGAGGATGCCCGTGACGAACTCGAACAGCGCCCCGCCGACGAGCAGCAGCAGTGAGATCCGCTCCAGCGCGTGCGTGAGCGAGCGGGCCGGCGGCAGGGTGAAGAGCCTGGGCACCACCGACCACAGTTTGGCCAGCAGCACCGGAACGAGCGCGAGGCCCAGCGTGACGTGAACGCCCTGGGTGAGCCGGTACAGCCACGGCGGGTCGGTGGGCCAGGAGAAGAGGTAGAAGCCGAGCAGCCCCTTGCCCGGGGTCATGTCGTTCACCCGTGCCAGATCCGGGTTGTACGCCGCGTACGACAGCAGTCCCGTCACGAACAGGATCGTGATGCCGGCGAGGAGAACCACCCCGAGGACCGAGGTGAACCGGATGCCGCGCAGCGGGCTGCGCCAGAAGTCCGGCGCGAACGGGCCGCGCGCGGCGGGGATGCGGAGGAAAGAGCGAGCCATGTGCCGACGGTAGATCCGCACCACCCCCCGAGAGGGTCAGGAAGGCATGACGAAACGCTGACATCCGCCCTCGTCAGCCGGTCGCGCCCGCTCCCCCGGCCTAGCGTGACGGCGTGAACCGCGATCTCCCCCGTACCCTCCCGCCCGTCCGTACGACCCCGCGCGGCGGACTCGGCCGCGATCTGACCGCCGTCGGCGCGGCCGCCCTGCTCGTCCTGGCCGCCGCGGTGATCGGGACGCACATCCAGAACCGTTACGGCACGCTGCGGGTGGCCTGGCCGCCGCTGGTGGGCGACTGGATGCCGCACACCGGTCCGGGCACCCCGGCCGCGCTGCTCGTCGCCGCCGCCGTCGTGGCGTACGGCCCCGCCCTGGCCGTCCGGCTGTCCTGGCGGCCCCTGCTGCTGGCCGCCTGGGGGGTGTCGCTGGCGTGGACCTGGTCGCTGGCCCTCGTCGACGGCTGGTCCCGGGGTGTCGCCGAGCGGCTGACCACCCGGCACGAATATCTGCGGGTCGTCGACCGTTTCGGTGACATCCCCGCCGCACTGCGGGATTTCAACGGCCACATCCTGATCGGCACCCCGGACAACTGGCCCGCTCATGTCGCCGGGCATCCGCCGGGCGCCACCCTCACCTTCGTCCTGCTGGACCGGATCGGTCTGGGCGGCGGCGGATGGGCCGGGGCCTTCGTCATCACCGTCGGCACCACGGCGGCGGCCGCGATCCTGATCGCGGTGCGCCGGCTCGCCGACGAGTCGCTCGCCCGCCGCGCCGCGCCCTTCCTGGTACTGGCCCCGGGCGCGGTGTGGGTGGGCGCCTCCGCCGACGGCTACTTCACGGCCGTCACCGCCTGGGCGGTCGCCCTGCTGGCCCTCGCCGTCACCGGTCACCGGCCGGCCTGGACCGGCTTCGGCTCCGGGCTGCTGTTCGGCGTGACGATGTATCTGTCGTACGGGCTCACCCTGTTCGCGGTGACCGCCGCGGCGGTGCTGCTGCTGGGCGCGCGGCGGCCGCGGCCCCTGGCGTACGCGGTGGCCGGGTTCCTGGTCGTGCCGGCCGTGTTCACGGCCCTGGGATTCGACTGGTGGGAGGCGTACCGGCTGCTGGTCACCCGCTACTACCAGGGGGCGGGCGGGGTGCGGCCGTACGGCTACTGGGTCTGGGCGAATCTGGCCTGCACGGTGCTGGTGGTCGGCCCGGCGACGGTGGCGGGGCTGCGCCGGGCGGGCGCGGTGTGGGCCGGGTCCAGGACCCCGCTCCCCCGCTCCCCGGCTCCCCGTCTGGCCCTGCTCGTGTTTTCCGCGCTCCTGGCGCTGCTGATCGCCGACCTGTCCGGGATGAGCAAGGCGGAGACGGAACGCATCTGGCTGCCGTTCGCGTTCTGGCTGCTGCCCGCCTGCGCGCTGCTGCCCGGCCCACGCGGGTGGCTGGCCGGGCAGGCCGCTCTGGCCCTGCTCCTCAATCACCTGGTCCTGACGTGGTGGTGAACCCCCTGGTCCCGACGGAGGTGAGGAGCGGGCCGCGGATCAGCTCTCGGCGGCGGGCTGCAGCCGCAGCGAGATGCTGTTGATGCAGTACCGCTGGTCCGTGGGCGTCGGATATCCCTCACCCTCGAACACGTGCCCGAGGTGCGACCCGCAGCGGGCGCATCGCACCTCGGTCCGCACCATGCCGTGCGACCGGTCCTCGACCAGCTCCACGGCGTCGCTGTCCCTCGGGTCGTAGAAGGAGGGCCAGCCGCAGTGGGACGCGAACTTGGTGTCCGAGGTGAACAGCTCGGCGCCGCACGCGCGACAGGAGTAGACGCCCTCGGTCCTGGTGTCGGTGTACTCACCGGTGAAGGCCGGTTCCGTGGCCGCCTCGCGCAGAACCGCGTACTCGGACGGCGAGAGTTCCGCGCGCCACTGCTCGTCCGGCTTCTCGACGTCGTACGGCATGAGCTTCCAGCCCCTTACTTCGACAGACGGTCCAGGATCCGCGGGCCGAGGTCGGTGACGTCGCCCGCTCCCATGGTGAGAACGAGATCACCGGGCTTCGCCATTCCCGCCACCACGTCGGGGATCTCCGCCTTGTCGTGGACGGCCGTCACGTCCGCGCCGGCCGCCCGGGCGGCCTCGATGATCAGCTCGCTGGTGACGCCGGGGATCGGGTCCTCGCGGGCCGGGTAGATGTCCAGCACCACCGAGGCGTCGGCCAGGGCCAGCGACCGGCCCATCTCCTTGCCCAGCTCCCGGGTGCGGGAGAACAGATGGGGCTGGAAGACGACGAGGATGCGGGCGTCACCGGCGGCGGAGCGCATCGCCTCCAGGTCGGCGGTCATCTCGGTCGGATGGTGCGCGTAGGAGTCGACGACCTGGACGCCCGCGGCCTCCCCCTTGAGCTGGAGGCGCCGCTTCACACCGGTGTACGCGGCCAGTGCGGGGGCCAGCTCGGCGGCCGGGATGCCCAGTGCGGCGCCCGCGGCGAGCGCGGCCACGGCGTTGTGCGCGTAGTGCCGTCCGGGGACGGACACGGTGAAGGTGAGCGGGGCGCCGTCCAGCTCGACGGTGACCTCGCTCTTCAGCCCCTGCGGCACGACCGACAGCACCCGTACGTCGGCGTCCTCCGCCTCGCCGTACGTCACCGTCCGCACCGAGCCGTCCAGCCGCCGGGTCAGCTCGCGGGCGCCCTCGTGGTCCGCGGAGATCACCAGGGTGCCGCCGGGCACGATCCGGCCGACGAACGTCTCGAAGGACTCGTGGATCTCCTCCATCGACGCGTAGTTCGCGTGGTGGTCCAGTTCCACGTTGAGGATGATCGCCACCTCGGGCGCGTACATGTGGAAGCTGCGGTCCGACTCGTCCGCCTCGGCGACGAAGATCTCGCCCGCGCCGTGCAGCGCGTTGGAGCCGGGGGCGTCCAGGTCGCCGCCGATCGCGTACGACGGCTCCCGGCCCAGCTCGGTGAGGGAGACGGCCAGCATGGAGGTGGTGGTGGTCTTGCCGTGGGTGCCGGCCACCGCGATCGGCCGCAGGCCGTCCATCAGGGCGGCGAGGGCGTCGGAGCGGTGCACCACCGGGATGCCCAGCTCCGCCGCGCGGAGCAGTTCGGGGTTGTCCTCGCGGATCGCCGAGGAGACGACCACACAGCTGGCGTCGTCGGCCAGGTGCCCGGCGGCGTGGCCGATGTGCACGGTGGCGCCGTGGGCGCGCAGGGCGTCGGCGGTCGGGGAGTCCTTGGCGTCGCTGCCGGCCACCTTGGCGCCGCGCTGGGCGAGGATCTTGGCGATGCCCGACATCCCGGCGCCGCCGATGCCGATGAAGTGCGGTCGGTCCATGGCGGTAGGAAGGCCGGGTGCCATGCGTGTTCTCCCAGTGGTGCGACGAGCGGGACGGCGGTCTTCGCGCCCGCGCCGGAGAGCCCGGGAGAGCGCCGCCCCAGCCTATGCCTTGCTGTGGGAGAAGAGTTTCAGCACCGGCACCCCCACCTTGTGCCGGGCCCGGGACGCCCAGTCCCGGTGGAAGAACTCCTCCACGTAGTGCGGGTCGGTCAGGACGATCACCTCGTCCGCGCCGACCTCTTCCACCATCGCCTTCAGCGCGTCCAGGGGATGGTCCTCGATGAGCCGGCCGTCCGCCGTGTCACCGGTGGCGCGCAGCGCCTGCAGGGACACCTCGAGGGCGCGTTCGCCCATGCTCTGGGCCTCTTCGCCCTCGGGCGTCTCTCCCTCGCGGACGGCCTCGTCGATCTCACCGAGCGCGACGTCGTCGATGGCTCTCAGCAGCCGGTCGGCCTGTTCGCCGCGCGGCTGGAGCAGCACGTGGAAGGAGACCGGCTCGTCGCCGTGCAAGGTCGTGACGAACTCCACGTCGGCGGACGTCAAGGCCTTCTCGATCATCAGTACGCTTGTGAACACCAGGCGCCCCTTCTCCTCGGAGGACCCGCGGGTCCTCTCCGCTCCGAGGGCCGAGCCAGGCCCCGCGGAAACCATCCTGCCCCGTGTTCGCACGGGTACTGCCGGAATCAGTCTTGCCGCTTCCCGCGCGGAGCGGCCGTATCCGTTCCGCCGATCGCCGGACCGGCGGCACCTCGAACAGGCGCTCGCCCCCCTCCCGGACCTCAGGCCCGCTGGTACCGCGTGAACAGGAAACCGTCTTCCTCCAACATCGACTTCAGCGTGAAACGCCGCGGAAGTGTCACGGACGGTCCACCGGCAATGCGCTGAGCGTCACCCGCGGCGAGCATCGGGGAGAGGGTGAGACAGAGCTCGTCCAGCACCCCGGCCGCCACCGTCTGGCCCAGCAGCCGCGGCCCGCCCTCGGTCAGCAGCCGGGTGTGTCCGAGGTCCGCGAGGGCCCGCACCGCCCGCGCGGGGTCCACCGCCGCCCCCTCCCCGGCGACGACCACCCGGGCGCCGGCCTTCTCGGCGGCGGCGACCCGGTCCGGGGCGGCACCGGCGCCGGTCAGGAGCAGCGTGGGCAGCAGGGGGGAGGTGAACAGCGGCAGCGAGAAGTCCAGGTCCAGGCTCGCCGTCACCACGGCGATCACGGGCGCCGGTCCCTGCCCGGCCGCCTCCCGGGCCGCGGCGAACTCGGCACGCGCGCGTGCCGGACGGTAGCCCTCCTGCCGTACGGTCTGCGCGCCGACGACCACGACGTCCGCGAGGGCCCGCAGCACACCGAAGATCCGCATGTCGGCGGGGCAGGAGATGGGCTGCGAGCGGCCGTCGTGCTGGGCGGCGCCGTCGAGGGTGGAGACCATGTTCCCGCGCAGCCACGGCTCCCGGCCGCCGGGCCCCGGCCCGGGGTAGGCGTACGCGGCGGCCACCTCGGCGAGCGTCCACTCACGGCCGTCCACCCCGCCGGGAGCTGCTGTTTCATCGGTCACGTCGGGCACGGGGAACAGGCGTCGCATGTCACGCAGTCTTCCACGACCCGTACCATGAGGGACCGTGTCGTCCTCCACCGCCGCCTCCCGTCCCGGTCCGACAGCCGACGTGGCTCCGCTGTCCCTCTGCGCCCGCGAGCCGCACGTCCCCGCGGACCGGCTCGTCGCCGAGATGGTGCCGCCGCCGCGGTTCGACGCCGTACGCTTCGACACCTACATCCCCGACCCGGACCAGCCGAGCCAGACCGAGGCCGTACGCGTCCTGGAGGGCTTCGCGGCAGGTCTGAACGGGGCGCCGGCCGGCGACTCGGGCCGGCGCAGGCTGTTCGGCTTCGGCAAGGCGCCGAGGAGGACCCCGGCCGGGCCGCGCGGCGTCTACCTCGACGGCGGCTACGGCGTCGGCAAGACGCACCTGCTGGCCTCCCTGTGGCACGCCACCCCGGCCGAACCCGCCCTCAAGGCGTTCGGCACCTTCGTGGAGCTGACGAACCTGGTGGGCGCGCTCGGCTTCCAGCAGACCGTGCGGACCCTCTCCGGGCACCGTCTGCTGTGCATCGACGAGTTCGAGCTGGACGACCCGGGTGACACCGTGCTGGTCTCCACCCTGCTCGGCAAGCTGGTCGAGGCGGGCGTGGCGCTCGCCGCCACCTCGAACACACTGCCGGGCAAGCTGGGCGAGGGCCGGTTCGCGGCGGCGGACTTCCTGCGCGAGATCCAGGGCCTGTCCGCCCACTTCCGCGCCCTGCGGATCGACGGCGAGGACTACCGCCACCGCGGCCTCCCGGAGGCGCCGCCGCCGTACTCCGACGAGACGGTGACCAGGACCGCGCACGCCACCGAGGGGGCCTCGCTCGACGCCTTCCCCGACCTGCTGGACCACCTGGCCAAGGTCCACCCCAGCCGCTACGACGCCCTGACCGACGGCCTCAGCGCGGTGTGCCTCACCGAGGTGCGCCCGGTGCCGGACCAGTCGACCGCCCTGCGGCTCGTCGTCCTCGCGGACCGGCTCTACGACCGCGAGGTGCCCGTACTCGCCTCGGGCCTGCCGTTCGACCAGCTCTTCAGCGAGGAGATGCTGAAGGGCGGCTACCGCAAGAAGTACTTCCGCGCCATCTCCCGCCTCACGGCCCTGGCCCGGGACGCGAGCGCCCTCACCTAGAGGCACGGCGAACCGCGCACACCCAGCGGCGCGGGCAACCGCGACACCCAGGGGCGCGGGGAACTGCGCAACGGGGTCCGGGGCGGAGCCCCGGGGACGGGAAGGGAAGGGGCGGCGGGGGCGAACAAACCCCACCTGGCCCCGCCCGCACCACCGGGCATATGGTTGCAAAGGCAGACAAACTCACCGCAAGAAGACCTCTGAACGGGAGGTCGTCATGGTCGAGGAACTCCTCACCGCCGCCGTCGGCGTCGGCGTCGCGGGCGCCGCCTACCTCCTCGCCGCCGCCCGGGTCGTCAAGCAGTACGAACGCGGCGTCGTCTTCCGCCTCGGCCGCCTCCGCGGCGACCCCCGGCACCCCGGCTTCACCCTGATCGTCCCCGTCGTGGACCGCCTGCACAAGATCAACCTCCAGATCGTCACCATGCCGGTCCCGGCCCAGGAGGGCATCACCCGCGACAACGTCACGGTCCGCGTCGACGCGGTCGTCTACTTCAAGGTCGTCGACGCCGCCGCGGCCCTGGTCAACGTCGAGGACTACCGCTTCGCCGTCTCCCAGATGGCCCAGACCTCCCTGCGCTCCATCATCGGCAAGAGCGACCTGGACGACCTGCTGTCCAACCGCGAGAAACTCAACCAGGGCCTGGAACTGATGATCGACAGCCCCGCCATCGGCTGGGGCGTGCAGATCGACCGCGTGGAGATCAAGGACGTCTCCCTGCCCGACACGATGAAGCGGTCCATGGCCCGCCAGGCCGAGGCCGACCGCGAGCGCCGGGCCCGCGTCATCAACGCCGACGCCGAGCTGCAGGCGTCCAAGAAGCTCGCCGAGGCGGCGCAGCAGATGGCCGAGACCCCCTCCGCGCTCCAGCTGCGCCTGCTGCAGACCATCGTCGCGGTCGCCGCCGAGAAGAACTCCACCCTCGTCCTGCCCTTCCCGGTGGAGCTCCTGCGCTTCCTGGAACGCGCCCACCAGACGCCCGGGAACCTGCCGGTGGACGCCGACGGGACGACGCCGGGCGCTCCCGCGCCCCCTCCCCCGACCCCTCCGGCGCCGTGACACGTGCTACGCGCGTGGTTCCCGTGACACGCACCAGGTGATAGACACGGCGGGGTCACAGTTCCTGTCCGCCAGCAGGAAGGTTTCCCCATGTCAGAAACCGGGTCCACCACCGGCTCCCCAGCGACACGGCGTCAGATGCTCGCGCGTTCCGGCGCCGTGGGCATCGGCATCGCCTTCACCGGCGCCCTCTCCGAACTCTTCACCGGCACCGCCGCCGCCCAGAACCTCGGCCACTGCGGCTACGGCCCCCTCGTCCCCGACCCCGACGGACTGCTCGACCTGCCGAGGGGCTTCCGCTACAAGGTGCTCTCCCGCGAGGGCGATCAGCTCCGCTCCGGCGAGGGCCCGGTCCCCTCCAACCACGACGGCATGGCGGCGTTCGCCGGCCGCCACGGCCGTGTCCACCTGGTCCGCAACCACGAGAACCGGGCCAACGGCAGAGCCCCGGTCCCGGTGGTCGAGGGCCTGACCTACGACCCGGAGGGCAAGGGCGGCTGCACGGCGCTGACCCTGGACCACCGCGGCCGGGTGCTGTCGGAACGGGTCGCGATCGCCGGTACGGCCGTCAACTGCGCGGGCGGTCCGACCCCTTGGGACACCTGGCTGACCTGCGAGGAGACCGAGGACAAGGCCGGTACCAGCGGCTATACCAAGGACCACGGCTTCATCTTCGAGGTCGACGGCGCCGACCCGCGGCGCACGGGCGCCGTGCCGCTGACCGCGATGGGCCGCTTCCAGCACGAGGCCGTCGCCGTGGACCCCAAGCGCGGCGTGGTCTACGAGACCGAGGACGCCTTCGAACGGCCCTTCGGCCTCTTCTACCGCTTCCTGCCGAAGAAGCCCCTGGGCGGCACCGGATCGCTGCGCGCGGGCGGCCGGCTCCAGGCGATGCGGGTGCCGGGCGTGCCCGACCTGTCCTCGATCCAGGAGATCGGAGCCCGTTTCGACGGCATCGAGTGGGTCGACGTACCGGACCCGCTGGCCGTCGGGACGCCCATCCGTCACCAGGACTTCGGTCCGAAGGGCATCACCCACGCGCAGAAGCTGGAGGGCTGCTACTGGGGCGGGCGCTCGGTCTACTTCGTGTCGTCGTTCGCCCGCAGCGCCGAGGGTTCGGCCGGGGACCACTACGGCCAGATCTGGCGGTACGACCCGGACCGGCGCCGGCTGACCCTGGTGATCGCCTTCGGCCCGGACACCGACATCCAGCTGCCCGGCGAGTCACCGGACAACATCTGCCTGGCGCCCAGCGGCGGCCTGATGGTGTGCGAGGACGGCGGCGGCGCCCAGCACGTCTACGGCGTCACCCGGCACGGCGAGGTCTACGCGATGGCCCGCAACCGCCAGAACACGGGCACGCCCGAGGACCCGGAGTGGGGCGAGTTCGCCGGTGTCGCCTTCTCCCCGGACGGCCGCACGATGTACGTCAACTGCTACGACCCCGGCACGACGTTCGCCGTGACGGGTCCCTGGCGCAGGTAGCCGGGCGACGGCGACCGGGACGGAGGGGGCTCGCCGCCCTCCGCCCCGGGACGGGGTTCAGGCCGCCAGCAGGGCGTCCATCTGCCCGATGGCCTGGCTCATCCCTTCCACCATGCCCATCTCGGCCAGCTGCTCCATCTGCTCCCGGGTGTCGAACACGGAACGCAGTTCCATCCGGGTACCGCCCTCGCGCTCGGTGAGCGTCATCCGTACCTCGGTGGTCGGCATCTCCGGGTTCGGCTTGCCGTCCTCATCGGAGAAGCCGTCGGTGAACTCGAGGGCCGTCGGCGGCGTGACCGAGGAGACGCGCCACCAGCCGCCGAACTTCTCGCCCTCCGGGCCGGTCATGTAGTACTTCACGCCGCCCCCGGGTGTCAGATCGTGCTCCTCGAAGGTCGCCGGGTAGCTCGGCGGGCCCCACCAGCGCTCCAGCTGCCGGGGGTCGGCCCACAGCCGCCACACCCGCTCCACCGGGGCGGTGAAGTCGGCGACGATCGTGAGGGTGAGGCGGTCGACGTCCTTGTCCACGCTGGTGACAGTCATCCGTCCGGTCCTTTCGTCGTGTGCTCGTGGGGGTCCGGGACGTCCGGGCCCGCGCCGTCGTCGGCGTCCTCGGCCAGCAGACCGGACATCCGGTCCACGCGGGCGCGCCAGGCCGACTCCAGCTCGTCCAGGGCCTGCCGGGCCCGGCCCACCGCTTCGGGGTCGGTGCGCACGAGCTGCTCCCGTCCGCGTCGCTCCTTGGTGACCAGACCGGCCCGCTCCAGCACCGTGACGTGTTTCTGCACCGCTGCGAAGCTCATCGGATAGGCCGCGGCCAGACGTGACACGGACAGCTCACCCCGCACGCAGCGGCGCAGTATGTCGCGCCGCGTCCCGTCGGCCAGGGCGTGGAACAGCCGGTCCACGGTTTCGCCGGTCTCGTCCACCATCCCATCTACAACCATTTGGTTGTACGTTAGTGCCGTCCCGCCCCTCCCGCAACCGGACAGGTCCGGCCCGCTGAAACAGGACACACCGGGGTACTCGGCCCCGCATGACGCAGAAGCAGCAGACCGGCGACTCGTACTGGCTCCAGACCGCGCCCGGCGGCCGGCACCCCGCCCCGGCCGACGACCTCCAGGTCGACGTGGCCGTGATCGGCGGGGGCATCGCGGGACTGTGCACCGCGCGGGAGCTGACCCGGGCCGGCCGGAGCGTCGCGGTACTGGAGGCCGGGCGGATCGCGGCCGGCGTCACCGGACACACCACGGCCAAGGTCACCGCCCTGCACACACTGGTCTACGACAAGCTGCGCCGCACCCGCGGCAGCGAGGGCGTCCGGCTCTACGCCCGTTCGCAGTCCGAGGCGATCGAGCACACGGCCGGTGTCGTGGCGGAGCTGGGCATCGACTGCGAGTGGGAGCGCCGCAGCGCCTACACCTTCGTCCGGGACGAGAGCCGCGTCGAGGAGCTGCGCGCGGAGGCGCGGGCCGCGCGGGAGGCGGGACTGCCGGCCTCGTTCGTGACGGAGACGGGACTGCCGTTCCCGGTGGCGGGGGCCGTCGAGGTGACGGACCAGGTCCAGTTCCATCCGCGCAAGTACCTGCTCGCCCTCGCCGACGACATCGTCGCGCACGGCGGACGCATCCACGAGGACACCACCGTGCTCGGCCTGGACGAGGGGGCGCCGTGCCGGCTGTCGACGTCGGCCGGGCCCCAGGTGACGGCCCGCGACGTCGTGGTCGCCACCCACTACCCCGTCTTCGACCGGGCGCTGCTGTTCACCCGCCTCTCCCCGCGCCGCGAGCTCGTCGTGGCCGGTCCTGTCCCGGCCGGACAGGACCCGGACGGCATGTACATCACCCCGGAGGAGAACACCCGCTCGGTGCGCACGGCCCCCTACGGCGACGCCGGCGATCGCCGCTTCCTGGTGGTCACCGGTGAGCACTTCACACCGGGCACGGGCGACACCCGGGCCCGCTTCGACCGGCTCTCCGCCTGGACCCGCAGGCACTTCCCCGAGGTGGAGCTCACCCATGCCTGGGCCACCCAGGACAACGATCCCACCGACACCGTGCCGCTCGTCGGCCCGCTGCACCCGGGCGCCCGGCACACCTACGTCGCCACCGGTTTCGGCGGCTGGGGGATGAGCGGCGGCATGATGGCGGGCCTGCTGCTCACCGCGCAGATCACCGGTGCGGACTGCGAGTGGAGCGGCCTGTACGACCCGCGACGCCTGGCCTCCGCCGTGCGCGAGGCGCCGGCCTTCCTCAAGCACCAGGCGCAGGTCGCGGGGCACTTCGTCGGCGACCGGCTGCGGCCGTCCCCGCCGGTGGAGGCGCTGCCGCCGGGCGAGGGCGCCGTGGTGCGGGCCGGCGGCGGCCGGCTCGCGGTCTACCGCGACGACGACGGCGCCCTGCACGCCCTCTCGGCCCGCTGCACCCACCTGGGCTGTCTGGTCGACTTCAACGCCGCGGAACGGGCCTGGGAGTGCCCGTGCCACGGCTCCCGCTTCGACACGGACGGCAAGGTCGTCCAGGGCCCGGCGACCCGTCCCCTGGAGCGGCGCGACATCTGATGTCGCACAGGGCACCCCGCCGACCGGGTGAGACTCGGCGCTCCGCCCTCCCGAGCCACACATATCTCCATACGACACCTCATACCGTCATGCGGTGATCACACGTACCCATGGCGCGGTCGCCGTCGGCGTGCTGGCCGCCGCCCTCACCGCATGCGCCACCGTCCACCCCCAGCAGCCGCCCCGCCCCGCGCCCTCCGCCTCCCCCGCGGTCCGGGCGGCGCCCACCCTCGCCCCGGGCCCCGCGGGCCTGACCCCGGTCTTCCAGCACGGCCCGCGGGACGGCGGCAGGACGGTCGCCCTCACCTTCGACGCCGACATGACCGCCGGGCAGGGCGCGAGGGCCGCGGCGGGCGAGCACTTCGACCATCCGCAGCTCCTCGCCGCCCTGCGCGAACTGAAGGTGCCGGCCACGGTGTTCATGACGGGCCGGTGGGCCGAGGAGTACCCGGACCAGGCCCGCTCCCTCGGCCGGGACCCGCTCTTCGAGGTCGCCAACCACTCCTACAGCCACTACGCCTTCACCGGCGACTGCTACGGCCTGCCGACCGTCCCCGCCGACCGGATGCGGGCCGACGTGGAACGGGCGTACGCGGTGTTCCGGAAGGTGGGCGTGCGGGATCCGATGCCGTACTTCCGCTTCCCCGGCGGCTGTTACGACCGTCCGGCGCTCAAGGCGCTGGTGCCGGCCGGTGTCACGGCCGTGCAGTGGGACGTGGTCGGCGGCGACGCCTTCGCCACG
Organism: Streptomyces malachitofuscus; assembly: GCF_055571035.1. Lineage (NCBI taxonomy): Bacteria > Bacillati > Actinomycetota > Actinomycetes > Kitasatosporales > Streptomycetaceae > Streptomyces > Streptomyces malachitofuscus. The sequence continues at coordinate 325,667 of NZ_JBVIGA010000003.1, forward strand.
GACGCGGACGCGGTGGCCCGGCAGGTGCTGGACGGCGTCCGCCCGGGCTCGGTGGTCGTGCTGCACTGCACCCGCAGCGCGGCCCCGACGACGGAGCGCGCCGTGCGGACGATCGTCCCCGAGCTGCGCCGCCAGGGGTACCGCTTCGTGAAGGTCTCCGAACTGATCGCGGCGGAACGGGGCGGCGCCCGCGCCACCGGGAAGTGACGCGGACGCACAGACCCGCCGCGCCACCGACCGCTTGGCCGCCTCCGATGCCGGGCCGCCGGCCCACCGTCCACCTCTGGCCCATCGGACCGCCGCCCACCACCGGACCCACCACCGACCACCGTCAAGGGCGCCAGAGGGACGACGAGCCGGTGGCGGATCGCACCATCGGCGTCGGCCGGGCCGCGAGCACGGAAGTTACGGTGCGCCCGGTGGCCGCTATATGCCGGTCGGGGCGGACCAGGACGACAGAGGCGTCCTGGTCCAGTGCGGGCGGGTCCACGAGGCGGGCGTCGGGGAGGAAGACCACGGGGACTCCCGACCACCTCGGGTCGTCGGGCTCGGGGTGCTCCTCGCCCGCGTTCCCCCGGACGACCCAGGTGAAGCCCCGGGGCGGGAGGTGCCGGTGCAGCCGTCCACCGGCGCGCAGCAGGGGGTTGGGCAGGCGACGGCCGACCGCGAACGGGGCGCGGTCCCGGCCGGCGGACGTCCCGTCGGCGTAGGCGATGTCGAGCATGCCGACCCCGCGCCCGAACCGGCTCCGCACGGAGGCGCGCGTCAAGGCCGTCGGCGCGACCATACCCAGCAGGGCGCGGGGTACGCCCTTGCGCGTGGTGAGTGCCCCGGTCGCGCGGGCCGTGCCGCGCACCATCGCGTGCGCGACCGGGCGCCGCTCGGCCTCGTAGCTGTCGAGCAGGCTGTCCGCCGCGTCGTCGCCCGGCCGCGCGGCGACGGCAAGCTTCCACATCAGGTTGTGGGCGTCCTGCACCCCGGTGTTGAGTCCCTGGCCGCCGACCGGGCTGTGGACGTGGGCGGCATCGCCGGCGAGGAAGACCCGTCCCCGGCGATAGCGGTCGGCGACGCCGTGACTGAGCCGGAAACGTGACGTCCAGGTGACGTCGTGGCTGCCGAAGGCGATGCCGGACCGCCGCCGGATCAGGTCGTCGAGGAAGGCCGCGTCGACGGGCGCTCCCTCCTCCCGCTGTGCCCGGGGATCATGGGCGATGATGCGCCACCGGCCCGGCTCGGGCATCGGCACGATGAGCAGCAGGCCCTCCGGCGCCAGATGGACGTGTCCCTCGTCCTCGGTCAGGGCGGCCGCGGTCATGACGTCCGCCAGGACGAAGGTCGCCCCGGCGTCGGAGCGGTCCAGACGCAGGCCGACGGCGTCCCGGGTGCGGCTGCGCCCTCCGTCGCAGCCGATCAGCCAGCGCGTGCGCACCGTTTCGCACGTGCCGTCCGCGTGCCGCAACGTGACTCGGACGCCGCCGCCGCCGTCGTGGGCCTCTTCGAGTTCCACCCCCCATTCGACGTGGTGACCGCCGTCGGCGAGGTGCTCCTCGAGGACGCGCTCCGTGGCGTACTGGGGAACCGACAGCCAGAAGGGGTAAGCGGTGTCGCCCCAGGGCAGGCCGATCAGATCGACGCGCACCGGGCGGCGGCGGGGGGTGTGCACGTTCAGCGCGGTGAAGCGGGTGCCCTCCGCCAGGATCCGTTCGGCGATGCCCATCGTCTCGAAGATCTCCATGGTGCGGGCATGGACGACCAGGGCCTTGGAGAAGGTCGAACGGCTGGGTTTGCGGTCGACGACGCGCACGGTCAGACCGTGGCGTGCGGCTTCGCACGCGGCGGTCAGGCCCGTGGGACCGGCGCCGATGACCAGGACGTCGGGGGTGTCGTTCGCGTGGGTGGGGTCCTTGGACAACGGATGTCTCCTTGTCGGGGGTTCGCTAGTGGTGAGGTCCGGTGCGCGGTTCGGCACCGCCTACTCCTGGCGCCAGGGCCGTCTGTGGCGCCTGTGCCGTCGCTGCCGTCCATACGGCGTCGGCGCCGCTGTGGCCGATGCGGGCGACCTGGACGCCGCTGCCCGTCGCACTGGTCAGCGCGAGCAGGGTGGCCGCGACGGCGAGGACGCGGGAGCCGGGGGTGGATTCCCCGCTGGGGCGGGCCGCCCGCCGGAGCGCCCACAACTGGGCGGCTGCCCCCAGGGCGAGCACGACCGTCCAGGGGAGCAGTCCGTCCCCGAGGTCCATGTGCCGGCGCACCGCATCGGTGCGGTCGACGTCGTCCGCGAGGATCTCGCCGGACTTGACCGTGAGCGGGACCAGGACGAGGGCCGTGACGCTCAGCGCGAGGGGGAGCATGCCCGCCCGTGACCGGAAGCGGGGCCACAGCGCGGCCGTCGCGACCGTCAGGGCGGCGGCGGGCACGGCGACCACGGTGGCGTGGACGATCAGGGGATGGGCGGGCAGGCCGAAGAGTGTGTCGAGCACGAGTTCTCCGTCGGATCCGGTGACGTGGTGGAGGTGAGGGTCGGGCAGATGTGTCCGTCAGCGCCGAGGCTCCGTGGACACCTCGCTGCGGGCCCGGTCGGCGGCCGCCGGTGACGCGGTGCCGCCGCCGGCCTCCCCGGCGTCCGGGGACGCGGGCGGTGCGGCCTGAGCCGCCGCGTGGCCGGGCAGGCGCGGCAGGAACCGCTGCATCGGGCGCGGCGTCCACCAGGCGCGCTTGCCGAGCAGCGCCATGACGGCGGGCACCAGGACGAGCCGTACGAGCGTGGCGTCGATCGCGATGGCGACGGCCAGACCGAAGCCGAAGAGGTTGACGGTCCGCTCGTCGTTCAGCTGGAAGCTGCCGAAGACCACGACCATGACCGACGCGGCGGCCGTGATGATGCGGGCGGTGGCGGCGATGCCGTTGCGTACCGAGGCGCCGGCGTCCGCGGACCGCCGGTACTCCTCCTGCACCCGGCTGAGCAGGAACACCTCGTAGTCCATGGACAGCCCGAACAGGACGGCGAACAGCATGACCGGCGCGAAGGACTCCACAGGACCGGCTTCGGCGCCCAGCAGCCCGGCGCCCCAGCCCCACTGGAAGACCGCGACCACGACGCCGTACGCGGCGCCCACGGACAGCAGGTTCATCGCCGCCGCCTTGAGCGGCAGCACGAGCGACCGGAACTCGATCATGAGGAGCAGGAAGCTGAGTCCCACGACGAAGGACATGAACCAGGCCATCTGGCTGCCGAGCCGGTCGGCGAGGTCGATGGCGGTAGCCGTGGAGCCGCCGACGTGTGCCTCGGCCTCGGGTGCGGCCTCGGGGAGCACGTCGTCGCGCAGGTGGTGCACCAGTCGCTCGGTGGACTCGTCGTCCGGCGAGCCCTCGGGCACCACGGTGTAGAGGGCGGTGGTTCCGGTGTCGTCCAGCCGCGGGGGCCGTACCTCCTGCACCCCTTCCGCGTTCTCCAGCTCGGTGCGCACCTCGGTGGCCTGCTGCTTCACCTCCGCCGTCGACTGCCCCTCGGGGAACTGGGCCGTCACGACGAGCGGTCCGGTCCATCCCTGCCCGAAGTCCCGGGCGACCAGTTCGTACGCCTGGCGCTCGGTGGTGTCCTCCGGCGCCGAACCGGCGTCGGCCGTGCCCAGGCGCAGGGAGAACAGCGGGAGCGCCATGGCGATCAGGACGACGGTGGAGACGAGGAGGTAGGGCCATGGGTGCCGCTGGATGTGGCCGGTCCAGCGGTGCCAGCCGCCCGCCCGTCCGCCGGCGTGGTCGAAGCGCGGCTTGCGTACGCGGAACCTGTCGAGGTGGGTGCCGAAGACGGCCAGGACGGCCGGCAACAGGGTCACCGCCGCGATCAGGGTGGCTCCCACCGTGACGGTGCTGGCCAGTCCGAGGGCGGAGACGAAGGGGATGCCGATCAGATAGAGGCTCAGGATCGCGACGATCACGGTGGCACCGGCCACGAGCACCGACCGGCCCGCGGTGGCCAGGGCGAGCGGGATGGACTCCTCGGGCGGGTGCCCCTCACGCATGCCCTCCCGGTGCCGGGTGACCACCAGCAGTGCGTAGTCGATGCCCACACCGAGGCCGATCATGGTCGCCACGATGGGACCGGAGGTGCCGATGGTGGTCACGCCCGCGATCATGGTGATGACCGACATCCCGAGGGCGAGGGCGAACAGGGCGGTCAGCAGCGGCACCACCATGGCGAAGACCGAACCGAAGGCCACGAGCAGGACCAGCACCGCGGCGGCCAGGCCGATCGCCTCGCTGCCCGACGGGCCGTGCTCGCCCTGGAGCACGGCGCGGCCGTACTCGACCTGGGCTCCGGCGTCGCGTACCGGCTCGAACGCCTCCTGGGCGGCCTCCACCGACTCCTCGGGCACGTCCTTGGCCCGCTCGGCGAACTGGACGGTCGCGATGGCGGTACGCCCGTCGTCGGAGACCATCTCCTGGCCGGGCCCGTAGGGCGACTGGACGACCGCCACGTCCTGCGCGCCGCGCGCCGCGGTGACGGCGTCCGTGACGGCGGCCTTCATCGTCGCCGTGGTCACGCCCGCGTCGCTGTGGATCACCACCTGCATGCCGTCCCCGGACAGGTCCGGGTACCGCTCGCGCAGCGTGTCGTAGGCGGCCTGGGAGTCGGTGTCCTCAAGAGTGAGGTCGTTGGTGAACGAACCGCCGACCGTCCGCGCGCCGAGGGCCGCCCCGATCACGGCCAGCAGCCAGAGCGCGATCACCCACCATCGGTGCTGCACCGAGAAACGAGCCAGGGCTGAGAGCACGCCGGTCCTCCATGGTCATGGAAGCGGGGCCCGGGACGGCCCCCGCCGAGGGGTGGGAACACCGGCAGGGTCGCCCGCCCGGCCGTAGGATCTCAACCATGATGAATTCCGGGGCGCGCGGCAGAAGGGCCGGGAAACCCGAGACCCGCGCCAAGATCCTCGACGTCGCGCGCCGCCGCTTCCTGGAGGACGGGTACCAGGCCGTCACCCTGCGGGCCGTCGCCGCCGAGGCGGGCGTCGACGTGGCCCTGATCAGCTACTACTTCGGGTCGAAGAAGGGCCTCTTCGGCGCGGCCATGGCCCTGGCCGTCAACCCCGCCGAGACCCTGGCCCGCACCGCGGAGGGCGACCCGGTGACGTTTCCGCAGCGCGCCCTGCGGGATCTCATCGCCCTGTGGGAGGACCCGCGGACCGGGGCACCGCTGCGCGTCCTGGTGGCCGGTGCCACCCAGGACCCGGCGATCACCGGGCTGGTACGGGAGATGATGGAGCGGGAGATCATCGACAAGATCGCCGGCCGGATCGGCGGCGTGGACGCCCGCAGACGCGCCGGTGTGTTCTGCGCCCATATAGCCGGTCTGGTCGTCACCCGCTACATCCTGCGGCTGGAACCCTTCGCCTCCATGTCGTCCGATGAATTAATCCGCACCTACACCCCGTCGCTCCGCCTCGCGCTGGGCGAGCCCTCGCACCGCCCGGCCCGGAACGGTGGACCACGCGGCGGCGGGCCGCGCGGCGGGTCCGCCCGCTGAACGCTCGGTGCCCGGACCGCCGGTGACGCCCCGGCTTACGCTGGGGCCATGAGCGATACCGCCAACGACTACTGCCTGATCGACGTCTCCAGGCCCCCCAAGGCCGACGGCCCGCCGTACGCGGACTGCGTGCTGTGCCGGGAGCCGACGGAGTACCCGGAGTCGTACAAGGGCATCACCCTGTGCCCGGTCTGCGAATGGCGGGAGGCCGAACGCACGTCCTGCTCGGGCTGACGAAGGCGCCGCGCGGCTTGGCACACTGGGCTCCGTGAGCACTGAACCGTCTTCCGCCGCCGACAGCCCCTTCCGCCCCGAGCCCGGTGACCGCGACACGGCACCGCAGTTCGTGCTGCCCCTGGTCGTCCGCATCGAACGGGCGGCGCCCCCGGCCCGTACGGACGCCCTGGAGACGGCGGCCCGGGCGGTCCTGCTGATGCTGACCGACGAGCGCTCCGTCGGTGAGGGCGACTGGGCGCGGGCGATGCGCGACTGGCAGGACGCCCGCATCCGCAAGGTGGTGCGCCGGGCCCGCGGCGCGGAGTGGCGCCGCGCGGAGGCGCTCCCCGGTGTCACGGTCACCGGCAAGTCCGCCGAGGTCCGTGTCTTCCCGCCGGTCCCCCTGGACGGCTGGCCCAAGGACCTGGCCCGCCTCCAGGTCTCCGGCACCGACCTCGACGACCCCGACCCGGTCCCTCCGGCGGACCCCGGCGTCCCGACCCTCTGGCTCAACCCCGACCTCGGCATGTCGGCCGGCAAGGCCATGGCCCAGGCCGGGCACGGCGCACAGCTGGCCTGGTGGGAGCTGTCGCCCGAGGCCCGCAGCGCCTGGCACGCCACGGGCTTCCCGCTCGCGGTGCGCACCGCGTCCCCGGCGCAGTGGCCCGAGCTGACCGCGAGCGGCCTCCCCACGGTCCGCGACGCGGGGTTCACGGAGATCGAGCCGGGCTCCTGCACGGTGGTGGCGGACCATCCGGCGCTGCGGCGCGGCTAGCTCCTGTCGTCACATTCCCGTCTGCCGTGCGACGCCCTGCACGCTTCCCCGCTGCCCTGAAGACGCGGGAGTGCCCAGCGGAACGCCACGACGGCGGGACGCGGGGGCAGTTGACGGGCGCGGGTGCGGCCGTTCCCCCGGATGGACGTGCGACCGTGCGGAGGGGGTGGGGCGGCCGGAGGCTGGGCGCATGACTGGAAGACCTGTGACAGCCGCCGCTGCCCTGGTCTCCACCACCGTACTGCTCTCCGCGTCCCTGGCCGCCTGCGGTCACACCGGTGAGGGCAGTGCCGGTGGTGGAGGCGGGGGCGGCGGCGAGGGAAACGACCGCGGACGGATATGGGCGCAGTCCCTGAGCTGGAAGGACTGCCCCGCCCCGTCCCCCCTGCAAGGCGGAGGAGAGGCCCCCGAGCCGCTGCCGGACGGCACCCGGTGGCAGTGCGCCACCATGAAGTCCCCGCTGGACTGGGACAAGCCGGCGGGCGAGACGATCGACGTCGCGCTGATCCGGGCCCGCTCCAGTGCGAAGGACGCCGGCGACCGGATCGGTTCGCTGCTGTTCAACTTCGGCGGCCCGGGTGAGTCCGGCGTCGCCACCCTGCCCGCCCTCGCCGCCGACTACGAGAAGCTCCGCACCCGCTACGACCTGGTCGGCTTCGACCCGCGCGGGGTCGGCGCCAGCGACGGCGTCACCTGTCTGGACGCCGAGGCGATGGAAAAGATGTCCGAGCAGGACGACACCCCGGACGACGGCGACGACGAGGTGCGGGCCGTCCTGCGGAGCCATGAGGTGTACGCGCAGGCGTGCGCGCGGGAGTCGGGCCGCTTGCTCCCGCACGTCGGCACCGAGGACGCGGCCCGCGACATGGAGTTGATGCGGCACCTGCTGGGCGACGACAAGCTGCACTACTTCGGCATCTCGTACGGCACCCAACTCGGCAGTGTCTACGCCCACCTGTTCCCCCGCCACGTCGGCCGTGCCGTCCTGGACGGGGTCGTGGACCCCACACTCGACGGGATGGAGGAGGCGCTGGCCCAGGCCGGCGGGTTCCAGCTCGCCTTCGAGCACTTCGCCCGGTGGTGCGTCCGGACGGGCTGCCCGCTGGGTGACAGCGTCGACGAGGTGCAGGCGCTCGTCATGGAGCTGGAGGCGGCGCTCGACGACAAGCCGCTGGCCCTCGACGGGGAGAGGGTGCTGACCGGTTCCCTCCTCCTCGACGCGGTCGTCCGGGCGCTCTACCTGGAGTCGGCGTGGCCCGCCCTCGCGGTGGGGCTCGAGCTGCTCGCCGGGGACGAGGGCGCGACCATGCTGAACCTCGCCGACGCCCTGGGCGACCGCCACGCCGGGGTCTACAGCGACCAGCAGGACGCCCAGACCGCCATCACCTGCGCCGACCGCAGTGACCGCTACACCGTGGACGACGTCCGGGAGATGGCTCCCGCGTTCGAGGAGGCCTCACCGCTCTTCGGCGACACGATGGTGTGGGGAGCGCTGGAGTGCACCGACTGGCCGGTGCCCGGCAGGGCCGGCCACCCCGACGTCCGGGCCCCCGGCGCGCCGCCCATCCTGCTCGTCGGCAACACCGGTGACCCCGCCACCCCGTACGCGGGCGCCGCCCGGATGGCCGAGCAGCTCGGCAAGGGCGTCGGCGTCGAACTCACCTACAAGGGCGAGGGCCACGGCGCGTACGACTCCGGCAACCGCTGTGTCCAGGACACCGTCGACGCCTATCTCCTCGACGGCAAGGTCCCGTCCCCCGGGAGCGTGTGCGAGCACGAACCGCTGAACGGGAAGCAGTAGCACCGCTTGGGTGGTGATCAGCCGGACCGGGCACCCGGGCCGGGCCGCGCGGTGAGCGCCGCGAGGGCACTGGCCTGGGTGCGCCAGTCCGTCTGGTTGGGGGTGCTGCCGGCCCAGCGCTGGCCTAGCCGGTTGAGGGGGTCGCGGTCGGTGGTCCAGATGGATTCCGCCTGCCGGGTGAGGTAGTCGCGGTACGCGGCCGACCCGGTGGCGTCGGCGAGGTCGGCGAAGTGGCGGATGAAAATGCCCTTGAACTGCTTCTGGTTGTCGTCGCAGGACGCGGTGCCGATGTCGCAGGACTCCGTCAGAACGCCGTTACGGGTCAGCAGGGGTGAGGACATCGCCGCGTCCGCGAGCCGTCGCGCGGTGTCCAGGTGGCGGGTCTCGCCCGTGGCGCGCCACAGCTGGGTGAAGGCGCCGATGGCCAGGCCCTGGTTGTAACTCCACACGGTCTGCCCGTTGTTGGCGCAGCCCCTGGTCAGGCCGTCGTTGACCAGACCCGCGGAGTTGATCAGTCCGCTGTCCAGGTACCACTCCGCCGCCGTCTCGGCGCGCCCGCCCCACACCGTGTCGCCGGGCAGCCGCTGGTGCAGCGCGGTCGTGACCCACAGGTACAGGCCGCTGGTGACCGCGTTCTTGTAGGTGTGCTCCCGGTCCCACCACATGCCGCCGCCGCAGGTGCCCGGGTCCCAGTGCGTGTGCAGGTAGTCGGCGATGACGACCGCCTCGTCCAGGTAGCGCCGCTGCCCTGTCCGGTCGTAGGCGGTCACCCAGGCCACGGCCCACCACCCGGCGTCGTCGACGGCGCGGCTGATGAAGTGGCCCTCGACCGGGTCCGAACTGCGCACGCCCGCGGGGAAGACGCCCTTGTTCTGCTCGTAGGTGCGGGCCACGGCCCAGTCGTAGTCGTGCCGCCCGGTGCGCTCGGCGAAGTCCATGAGGGCGGTGAGCGCGACCGCCGAGTTCCACCAACTGCTGCGCCACCAGCCCTCGTTCGTGTGGTACGAGGCCATGAGGGCGTCCGCGGCGGCGCGTGCCCGGGTGGGCACCGGCCGGGCCCATGCCGTGCAGCTGCCCTCCTGGTGGGCCGCCTCGCGGCCGCAGGCGCGGACCGCGCCGCCGTACAGAAGCCCGCGCGGGTCGCGGGTGGCGTACAGGTCGGTGCGGGCGGCGGTCCTGCCGGAGGGCACGCCGGTGCGGCCGAGCGAGGAGCCTTCGGGCCAGGTCGCACCGCCGTCCCAGGAGCGGTCCAGCCAGATCTCGTCGCCCGCGCCGCCGTTCTCGATGACGCCCCAGGCCATGCCGGTGCTGTGGTCCATGTGCAGGCTGATGGTGCGGCCGAACAGGGTCGTCGCCGGCACCGGCCGGTCGTCGCCCGACGCGGTGGCGGGATCGGCGCCGTCGCAGGAGGAGCCGTCGCAGACGGTCGGGTGGACCCAGTCCGTGCAGGTGACGGCGTGCGCGTCACCGCAGGCGCGGATCCAGCCGCGCCGGTGCCCCACCGGGTCGCTGATGTTGTACATGAGCGTCCGGGTGCCGGTCCAGGTACCGGGGACGGACGCCTTGCCCAGCAGGCCCTCCCAGGTGGCGCCGCGGTCCCAGGAGCGGTCCAGCCAGACGGCGTCCCCGGGGACGGCCTCGTCGATGCTGGCCCAGGCCATGTTGTCGGGCCCGGACACATGCAGCCGCAGGATCCGGCCGTTGATGTTCCGGTGCGGAACGGGGAAGGTGTCCTGCGCCGCCTTCGAGGGGTCGAGGGTGTCGCAGGCCAGGGCGCAGACGGGCGCGGCCGCCGCGCGCGCGGGCGCGGGAAGGGCGACCAGCCCGGTCAGGGCGAGGGCCATGACCATCCAGGCACCGAGGACGCGCTGGATCCGGACGGACATCGGTTCGTCCTTTCGTCGTGACGCGGTCGGGGCACGGCGCTGAACGGTCAGGGCGCGGCGTTGAACAGGTCGACGGCGCTCTGCTGGCGCGCGGCGTCCACCGAGTCGAGCGGGCCGTACCAGCGCAGCCCGTACTGGTGGAGGGCGTTGCGGTCGCTCGCGTGGGCGCGGTCGGCCTGGCGCCGGAGGTAGCCGGTGTACGGATGGTCCGGGAGCACGGCGTCGAGTTCCGCCAGGCCCCGCACGTGCGCTCCCTTGAAGGACGGCCCGTCCGGCTCGCAGCTGCCGCTCTCGCACGGGTCGCGCAGGATGCCGTCCGTCGTGTGGAGGGCGGCGGCGGTGGTGGCGGCGTCGGCGATCCGCCGGGCCTCGGTGAGCAGGGCGCCGTCGCCCGTCGCGCGGTGCAGCTCGGTCAGGGCGCCGATGAGAACGCCCTGGTTGTACGACCACACCGTGTCGCCGTTGTTGCGGCAGGTGCCGAGGTCGATGCCGTCGTTGACCAGGCGGGAGCCGTTCACCATGCCGGTGCCGCGGAACCAGGACCAGCCGGCCCGCGCCCGGTCCAGGTGGGTCCTGTCGCCCGGGATCCGGTTGTGCAGCGCGGCGTTGAGCTGGATGTACAGGGAGTTGGCGATCGCGTTCTTGTAGGTGCGCGCGGTGCTCCACCACACCCCGCCGCCGCACGTGGCGTCCCAGTACGCGGCCATGTGGTCGGCGTCCGCGCGGGCGGTGGCGAGGTAGCGGCTGTCGCCGGTGAGGTCGTAGGCGGCCACCCAGGCCAGGCCCCACCATCCGGTGTCGTCGATGTAGTCGTTGCGGAACTGACCGTCCCGCGCGTCACGGTTCAGGTCGTAGGTACGGGCGATCGCGTAGGTGTAGCTGCCCATGCCGGAGGCGCGGATGTTGTCGATCAGCGCGGTGAGCGCGTTGGCGGAGTTCCACCAGCCGGTGGTGTCGAACAGGCCCGTACCGTAGTTGTAGAACGTCATCAGGGCGGTGGCCGCGGCGGTGCGCCGGTCACCGGCGTTCCACGTGGTGCGCGCCCAGGGGGTGCAGGCGATCTCCGGGCGGTCGCCTGCCCTGCCGCAGGCCCGCAGCGCGCCGACGCCGTGCGCGCCCCAGTCGTCCACGTTGTACATGAGGGTGCGCCGGCCGCGCTGTCCCGGGGGCACGGTGGTGTCGCCGAGCCGGCTTCCCGAACTCCAGGTGCGGCCGCCGTCGAAGGAGCGGTCGAGCCAGACCTCGTCGCCCGGGCTGCCGTTGCCGAGAGAGGCCCAGCCCATCGCGTCGGCGTCGTCGAAGTGCAGGGCGACCGACCGCGAGTGGACGGTCGCCGTGACGGGGACGCGGTCACCGGGGGCGAGCGCGGGGTCCCTGCCGTCGCAGTGCTTGTTGCAGATGTCCGCCGCGGTGGCCCGGGGCGCCGCCGGGGCGTCCGCCGAAGCGGTCCCCGGGAACAGCGCGCACAGCGTGAGGGCGAGCAGCGCGGCAGGGTGCCGGAGGGATCTCCGTGAAGGAATCATGGGCTGCTCCCTGTGGGGGGTGAGAGCGCTCTCGCAAGGTAGTACCGGGTGGGTGAAGCGTCAACGAGACGCGCACGCAGAAGAGTTGCGAACGGGTACGGCGAGGCTCCCGCTGCCCCCGGAGAGTTCGGCACACCTCTTGCGGCGCCCGTGAGGCGCGGTGTACCAATGGGGGCGCAGAACTTGAATGTTGTTCAGGTTTTGTCCGCGGGGGGCCGTCCGAGCCGGAGGAGCAGCACATGTCCGCGGAACCTCGTCCCGTGCGCAGCCGTCGTACCGTCCTGCGGGCGGGAGCCCTCACCGGTCTGGGGCTGGCCGGTGCGCAGATGGCGGCCCCGAGCCGGGCCACCGCCGCCCCCGCCGCCGCCCGTGGCGGCGGTTTCCAGGTCGGCCGGGGTCTCGCCGACGCCACCGGTGAGGTGGCCGAGGTCGGCATGATGGGCTACGGCCGGTTCGACCAGCAGGCCGCCGGGCTGCACACCCGGCTGCGGGCGCGGGCGTTCGTCGTGGCCGACGAGGCGAGCGGGCGGCGGGTCATGCTGATCGTGGCCGACTCTCCGATGATCTTCGGGAGCGTGCACCAGGCGGTGCTGCGCCGGCTCGCCGACGCCTACGGCGACCTCTACACCGAACAGAACGTGCTCATCACCGCCACCCACACCCACGCGGGACCCGGCGGCTACTCGCACCATCTGCTGTACAACACGACCACGTTCGGCTTCCACCGCAAGACCTTCGAGGCCGTGGCGGACGGCCTGTTCGAGGCCGCGCAGCGGGCCCACGAGGATCTGGCGCCCTCCGGACTCGTGCTCAGCCACGGCACGTTGACCGGGGCCAGCGTCAACCGCTCCCGGTCGGCCTTCGACCGCAACCCGAAGGCCGACCGCGACCACTTCCCGGACGCCGTCGACACGCACACCACCCTGCTCCGCGTGGAACGGGACGGCCGGACCGTCGGGGCCGTCAACTGGTTCCCGGTGCACAGCACCAGCATGTCCGGGGACAACCGGCTGATCAGCGCGGACAACAAGGGCTACGCGGCCTACCACTGGGAGCGCGAGGTCAACGACGTCGACTACCTGTCCGACGGCTCCCCCGCGTTCGTCTCGGCGTTCGCCCAGACCAACAGCGGCGACATGTCCCCCAACCTGGACCTCCAGCCGCCCACGACCCCGGAGGACTTCGCCCACACCCGCGCCAACGGACTCCGGCAGTACGAGGCCGCCGCCGCCCAGGTGCGGCGCTCCGGCGTCACCCTGTCCGGCCCGGTCGACTCCCGGCTGGTGTACGTCGACCTCTCCGACGTCACGGTCCGCCCCGAGTTCACCGGTGACGGACGGACCCACCGCACGTCCAAGCCCTGCGTCGGCGCCTCCATGGCGGCGGGCAGCATGGAGGACGGGCCGGCCTTCCCCGGCTTCGAGGAGGGGGAGAACCCGTTCTGGGACGCGATCTCCGACTCCGTGGTCTACACGGTGTCACCGGAGCTGAAGCAGGCGCAGGCACCCAAGGACGTCTTCGTGCCGATCGGGGAGATGAACCGCGTCTACCCGTGGGTGCAGGAGCGGGTGCCCGTGATGCTGGTGCGCATCGGCGCCCTCCATCTGATCGGCATCCCGGGCGAGGTGACCGTCTGCGCGGGCCTGCGGCTGCGGCGCACGGTCGCCGGCATCGTGGGCGCGGACCTCGACGACGTCCTGGTGGCCGGGTACGCGAACGCGTACTTCCACTATGTGACCACCCCCGAGGAGTACGACGCGCAGCAGTACGAGGGCGGCAGCACCCTCTTCGGCCGCTGGCAGCTCCCGGCGCTCCAGCAGACGGCGGCGGCCCTGGCCACCGCGTTGCGCGACGGCACGGAGCTGCCCCTCGGCCCGAAGCCGCCGGACCTGTCCGGCAAGGCGCTCTCCCTGCAGCCGGGGGTGGTGCTGGACGCGCCGCCGCTGCTGCGGAGGTTCGGGGACGTGCTGGTGCCGCCGCGGGAGACCTACCGGGCCGGCGAACGGGCCGAGGCCGTCTTCGCGGGCGCCCACCCGGGCAACGACCTGCACCGCGGTGACACCTATCTGGAGATCCAGCGCCGGAACCCCGACGGAACCTGGCACACCGTCGCCGACGACGGCGACTGGCCGACCCGCTTCCACTGGGCCCGCGACGGAATCGCCGCATCCAAGGTCACGATCACCTGGGACATCCCCCAGGGCACGGCTCCCGGCAGCTACCGCATCGTCTACCACGGCGACGCCAAGAGCCTCGTCGGCACGATCACCCCGTTCACGGGCACCTCACCGGCCTTCGTGGTGCGCTGACCCGCGGCACCCGTGGGACACCCGGAGGGTCAGCCCTGCGGTTCCTGCGGCTTGGCGTCGAGTTCGCGCAGGTTCTGGTCCTTGAGCTCGGTGCGTGCCTCGGTGCGGTGACCGCGGACGACGTAGTCCCGCACGACCGCCTCGATCGCGTCCTGCGGCGAGCCGATCCCTGCGAGAACCATGACCTCCACCACGAGTTCGGCGTCGAGACCGATGTTGACCTTTGCCACTGTTCCCCCCTCGCGCAGCGCTCCGTCCGTACTGTAAGGGACGCCGGCCGATTCCGTCCGCGAAGGGCTTCCTCACGCGTTCCCGGCGGCTGCCTCGGGCCCGAACGCCCCCAACCTCAAATGTTCCTCTGAAGTCGCCGGGGCGTGATTCGGCCGCGGGCGGCGGGGTCATACCCCTGTCACGTCCGGTGGGGACGATCGGGGGCCGGGCGGGACAGCCGGGTGCAGGAGGGGGCGGGGATGACCGTGCGACTGGGGAACGGGATCGGGTGGCGGCCGGAGATCGCGGACGCGGTGGAGCGTATGCCGGGGATCGACTGGGTCGAGGTGGTCGCGGAGAACGTCTGCCCCGGACATCTGCCCGAGTCGCTGGTGCGGTTGCGCGGGCGCGGGGTGACCGTCGTACCGCACGGGGTCTCCCTGGGACTGGGTGGCGCCGAGCGGCCGGACGAGGGGCGGCTCGCCGCGCTCGCCGAGCGGGCCGTCGCCCTGCGGTCGCCGCTCGTCACCGAGCACATCGCGTTCGTCAGGGCCGGCGGGGCGCTGACCGCGTCCCCGCGGATCGAGGCCGGGCATCTGCTGCCGGTGCCGCGCACCCGTGACGCCCTGGACGTGCTGTGCGAGAACGTCCGGATCGCCCAGGAGGCGCTGCCCGTGCCGCTCGCGGTGGAGAACATCGCCGCGCTGTTCGCGTGGCCCGGCGAGGAGATGACCGAGGGGCAGTTCCTCTACGACCTGGCCGACCGCACCGGGGTGCGGCTGCTCATCGACGTCGCCAATCTGCACACCAACCACGTCAACCGGGGCGAGGACCCGGCCAAGGCACTCGCCGAACTGCCCCTGGAGGCCCTCGCGTACGTCCATGTCGCGGGCGGGTTCGAAAGGGACGGCGTGTGGCACGACAGCCACGCCCACCCCGTTCCGGAGCCCGTGCTGGAGGTCCTCACCGATCTCGCGTCAAGGGTCTCCCCTCCGGGCGTGCTGCTGGAGCGGGACGAGAACTTCCCGGAGGCGGAGGAGATGGAGCGCGAACTGGCCGCGATCCGGCGCGCGGTCGAGAGGGGGGCGGAGAGCCGGGACGCGGGGCGGGCCGCGCTCGCGACCGCCCGGTCCGAGGAGCCGGGGGAGGTTCCCGGAGCCGAGGCCGCGCGGCAGCGGCTCGCGCTCGCGCAGACCGCCGTGCTGTCGGCGCTGGTCGCCGGTACGCCCGTGCCCGAGGGGTTCGACCGGGTGCGGATGGGGGTGCAGGCGCGGGCGCTCGCCGCCAAGCGGGCCGACGTCGTCGGCAAGGTCGCGCCCGAGCTGCCGGCGATCCTCGCAGCGGAGTACCGGCCCGCCTTCGTCGCGTACGCGCAGACGCAGCCGATGACCGGCGGCTACCGGCAGGACGCCATGGACTTCGTCGAGGAACTGCTGCTGGCCGGGCGGCCGGAAAACGCGCGGACACGGCGCGAGCTGCGGGAGTGGTGGCTGGAGCGGTCGGGACCGCGGCCCCGGTCGAACAGGCCGGCGGTGCGGCTGGTGCGGGCCACGCGACGGGTGCTGCTGCGGCGCTGACCTTCCCGGCCGGCACGCGGCCGCGCGAACCAAACGGAACGTCACATACCGACAACACTGCGTCCGGATGGTGAACAGACCATGGTGTTCTCGCGGCCGTTTCGCTTACAAACAAGTCATGTTCTGGGTTCCTCTCCTGCTCCTGGCCTGGGCCGTCGCCGGTGTGGCGTGCCTGCGGCTGTGCCTGGCCGCCGTGCACGGCGCCGCCGCGGCCACCGGACCCGCCGCGGGAGCGGAGCGCGCTCTGACGCTGTACGAGACCGCGTTCCTGTCCGGCGGCCCCGGGAGGGTCGCCGACGTCACGCTCGTCGCGATGGCGCGTCAGCGGCGGCTGCTGCTGGCGCACACCGGCTGGGCGACGGTGGTCGACCCGCGCGGGCGCGACGACATGGAGCGGTCGGTCATAGGGGCGATAGGGCCGGACGGACAGTCACCCATCGCGCCGGTGCGGGCGGCCGCGGCGGCCGCCGACGCCGTGCGCGGGATCGGCGACCGGCTGGTCAGCGCGGGACTCGCGGTCCCCGACGGTGCGGGTACGACCGTCGCGGACGCGGTGCGGCGGGTGCGGCTCGCCGTGCCGGCCGTGGCCGGGCTGGGGGTCGCGGCCCTCCTCATGCCCGTTCCGTCGGACATGCCACGCCACCTGGTCGCCCTGTGGTTCACGCTGCCGCTGATCCTCACACTGAGCTGCCTGGCCATCGCGCGGTTCGAGATCCATCCGTACTCGCGCTGGGCCTCCCCCGCCGGCCTGCGGCTGCTCGGCTCCCTGCCCCTCGGCGCCGGCGAGGCCGGGGACGACCGCACATACCTCACCTCCGTCGCGGTGCGCGGCATCCGCGCGGTGGGCGAGCCCGAACTGCGCGCGGCCCTCGCCCACCGGGAGCCGCATCACGGGCACTGACGCCGACACACCCCGGCGAGGGGTGCTTGCCTCGCACCTCCATCACCCGAAACATCCCTTTTGTCGCCGCCGTGCACCGAAGGGATCGTCGATGAGAACCACCGCCGCCGTCCATGTGGCCGCCGGGTCCGTGCTCCTCACCACCTGGGCCGCCGCTCCGGCCGGCGCCGGAATCCACGCCGCGCCTTCCGCGGCCGAGCTGCGCGGTACCGCCGTGGCCGCCGCGCGCGCCGCCGACCGGGGCATCGACTTCGGCGCGTGCCCCGCCGAGCAGCAGCTCCCGGGCACCGTCCGGTGCGGCACGGTCCGCGTCCCGCTCGACTACGCGCGCCCGAACGGCAAGCAGATCGAACTCACCGTCAGCCGCACCCGCGCCACGGGGAAGGACCCCGACAACAGCAAGCGCAAGGTGCGCCGGCAGGGCTCCCTGGTCCACAACCCGGGCGGGCCGGGCGCCGGCGGCATGTACTTCCCGATGATGGGCGCGCTCCCCGCGTGGAAGCGCATCGCGGCGGCGTACGACCTCGTGGGCTACGCCCCGCGCGGAGTGGGCCGTTCGGCCCCGCTCTCCTGCACGGACCCGGGCACGTTCTTCAAGGGCCCCGCGAAGGCGCCGGTCCACCCCTCCGAGGCGTACAAGCGCAAGCGCGTCGCGCGGGCCAAGGCGTACGCGCGCGGCTGCGCCGAGCGGGCCGGGGACGCGCTGCGTCACTACAACTCGCTCAACAACGCCCGTGATCTGGACGTCGTGCGCGCCGCGCTCGGCGAGAACCGGCTCACCTTCCTCGGGTCGTCCTACGGCACGTACTTCGGGGCGCTGTACGCCACGCTGTTCCCCTCGCACGTGCGGCGGATGGTGTTCGACGCGGCGGTGAACCCGGACCCGGAGCAGATCTGGTACCGCAACAACCTCGACCAGTCGGCGGCGTTCGAGCACCGCTGGGCGGACTTCCTGGCGTGGGTCGCCCGGCACGACGACACCTACGGCCTGGGCGGTACCGCGCGGGAGGTGCGGGCCGGTTACGACGAGGCCAGGGCACGGCTGGCGAAGGAGCCGGCGGGCGGAAAGGTCGGGCCGGAGCAGTTGCAGGCCGCGATGCTGCAGGCCGGGTACTACGACGACCACTGGCCGCATCGCGCACGGGCCCTGTCGGCGTACCTGAAGGGCGATGCCGCGCCGCTGGTGGAGCTGGCGCAGGAGTATCCGGAGGCGGCGGCGGAGGCGGAGAACGCACGGGCGGTGTATCTCGCCGTGGAGTGCAACGACGCGCCGTGGCCGACGGACTGGGCGGTGTGGGACCGGGACCACACCCGGCTCGCGCGCCGGGCCCCCTTCGAGACCTGGGCCAACGCGTGGACGAATCTGCCCTGCGCCTACTGGAAGGCGCCCCGTCAGCAACCCCTGGACGTGCGCGCCGGGCGCGGTGAGCTGCCCCCGACGCTGATCCTGGCGGCGGAACGGGACGCGGCCGCCCCGTACGACGGCGCCCTGGAGCTGCACCGGCGGCTGGCGGGCTCGACGCTGGTGACCGAGCGGGACGCCGGCAGCCATGGCATCGCGGGCGGCCCCAACACCTGCGTGAACCGCCACCTGGAGGCGTACCTCCTCGAGGGCCGCGTCCCGGGCCGCCGCGCCGCATGCGCCCCGCACCCCCAGCCGAAGCCGCAACCGCAGTCCCGGCCGACGGCCGGCTAGGCACCGCCCGGGCACGCGAGACCGCGCGGGCCCGGGCGAGGGTGCGGCCCCGGTGAGCCCTCACGGGCCCCGGCACCACCCGCGAACCCCAAGCCGAACCCCGCGGTCCGGTCGGGCCCGGGGTCAGGCCAGGCCCGTGACCAGGTCGGCGATGTCCTTGCGGCGGCCCGTGAAGAACGGGACCTCCTCGCGGACGTGCATCCGGGCCTCCGAGCCGCGCAGGTGGCGCATGAGGTCGACGATGCGGTCCAGTTCGTCGGCCTCGAAGGCGAGGATCCACTCGTAGTCGCCGAGGGAGAACGAGGCGACCGTGTTGGCGCGCACGTCGGGGTAGCCGCGGGCCATCTTGCCGTGGTCGGCGAGCATGCGGCGGCGGTCCTCGTCGGGCAGCAGGTACCAGTCGTAGGAGCGCACGAAGGGGTAGACGCTCACATAGTTGCGGGGCGTCTCGTCGGCGAGGAACGCCGGGATGTGCGAGCGGTTGAACTCGGCGGGGCGGTGCAGCGCCATGTTCGACCAGACGGGCTCCAGGGCGCGGCCCAGTTTGGTGCGGCGGAAGAGGTTGTACGCCTCCTGCAGCCGGTCGGCCGTCTCGGCGTGCCACCAGATCATGAGGTCGGCGTCCGCGCGCAGACCCGACACGTCGTAGGTGCCGCGGATCGTGACGTCCTTGGCGGCGAGCTGGTCGAACAGCTCCTGCACCTCGTCCGCGTAACCGGCACGGTCCTCGGGCAGCACGTCCTTCAGTTTGAAGACGGACCACAGGGTGTAGCGGATGACCTCGTTGAGGTCCTTGGCCAGCTTGCCCTTGTTCGGGATCCGGTCGGGGGCGGGGGTGGTGGCGTCGTCACTCATGTCCCTCATTCTCCTGCTCCGCCATGGAGGCTTTGCACCGGGTGGGCGGTGAGCTCCTGCACACCGCGCAGGTCACCGTTGATCTGGTCGGCGGCGGCGTACGCGCTCGCGATGCACGCGGGGACGCCGACGCCGTCGTAGGCCGCGCCGCACACGGCGAGCCCGGCGAGGCCCGCGAGGTGCTCGCGGACGCGGGCCACGCGCGCGTGGTGGCCGACGGGGTACTGGGGCAGACCGTCCTGCCAGCGGGTGACGCGGGTCGCCACCGGGGCGGCGGTCAGGCCCGTGGCCGCCTTCAGGTCGTGCCGGGAGACCTCCACGAGGCCGGCGTCGTCACGGCCGAGGATCTCCGTCTCGCCGTGCCGGCCCACCGAGGTGCGCAGGACGACCAGGTCCGGGTTCTCCTCCGCGATCCAGCCCCATTTGCGCGAGGCGAAGGTGGAGGCCTTGATGGTGTGCCCGTCGACGGGCGGCACCAGGAACCCGCTGCCCTCGGGCAGCTCGGTCTCCGCGCGGCGGTAGGCGAGGGTGATCAGCGCCATGGAGGCGTACTCCACACCGGAGAGCTCGGCGGCGGCTCCGGGCGCCTCCGCGCGCAACAGTCCGGCCGCGGCCGGGGCGGGTACGGCGACGACGACCCCGTCGGCGCGCAGCACCCGGTCCCCGGCGACGACCCGCCAGCCGTCCTCCGGTGCGCGGCGCAGCTCCGTGACCGGCGTACCGGTGAGGATCTCGCCGCCGCGCGCCCGCACCGAATCGGCGACGGCGAGCGGCAGGGTGCCCACGCCGCCGGCGATGCCCATGAACACCGGCCCGGTCTGCCGCGCGGCGGCGGCCTTCGCCTGGATCTCGCGGACGGCCTCGGTCAGGGAGGTGTGGGCGCGGGCTGCCTCGAAGAGCTGCGGGACCGCCGCGCGCATCGAGATGCGGTAGGCGTCACCCGCGTACACCCCGCCCAGCAAGGGCTCCACGAGCCGGTCGACGACCTCACGGCCGAGGCGCGCGGCCACGTACTCGCCGATCGCCACGTCGTCGCCGACCTCGGTGCGGGGCAGCTCTGCGTCACGCCCGATCCGGGCGACCCCTTCGTCGGACAGCACGCCGGCGAGCGCGGCCGCGGTGCCGGGTACGCCCATGACGTGGCCCTTGGGCATGGGGCGCAGGGAGCCGCGGGTCCACAGCGCCGCCGTGGCGGTGGCCGGCGCCTGGAGCCGGTCGGCGAGGCCCACGTCCCGGGCGAGGCCGACCGCCTCGGGACGGCGCGCCAGCAGCGACTCCGCGCCGAGGTCGACGCGCGCGCCCGCGATCTCGCCGGGCAGCAGCTTGCCGCCGACCCGGTCCGAGGCCTCCAGCACGGTGACCCGCGCCCCGGTCTCCAGCAGCCGGTGCGCGGCCGCCAGACCGGCGATTCCGGCACCCACGACGACGACCCGCCGCCCGCCGCCCGCATGTGATCCGCTCATGGCTCCACCCTCTCAAACGCCACCGCCGCTTTCGCCAGGGCCATGTGGCCCTGCCGAGTCCCTACCGTGACCGCATCGGGACCGTCCCACGCCAACGTCCCGGGCCCCCTGGGCGTCGAAGGAGCGTCAGTCATCACGACGACGTCGGTCGTCACGACGCTGGGGGAGTCCCATATGCGCACACCACGGTCCGTACGACCCGTCCACGCCCTGGCCGGGGTCCTGCTGGCGGCGGCGCTCGCGGTCGGCGGGTGCAGCGCCGGCGCCGACTCCGCGGATTCCGGGGGCGACGACAAGGCCGCCGCCGCGCCCGCCGAGGGGGCGGCCGCGGACGCGCGCGGGAAGCAGGGCGCCCCGGGCGGCGCGGCGGACGGAGCGGCGGGCGGTGCCGAGGCCACCGCACCGCCGAAGGCCACCGTCAGCCACATCATCCGCACCGCCTCGCTGACCGTGCGGGTCGAGGACGTGCCCAAGGCGCTGGACGAGGCCCGCGCGACGACCGAGAACGCGGGCGGCTACGTCGGCAACGAGACCACCCGCCGGGACGAGGAGGGCCGCGAGCACACCCGCGTGGTGCTGCGCGTGCCCGTCGACAGGTACGCGGAGGTCCTCGCCGATCTCGAGGGCGCGGGCAGGCTCGTCGAACGCCGTGCCAAGGCGGAGGACGTCACCGACCAGGTGGTCGACGTGGAGAGCCGCATCAAGTCGCAGCGGGCCAGCGTGGCCCGGGTCCGCGAGCTGATGGACCGGGCGACCAGGCTCAGCGACGTGGTCACCCTGGAGGGCGAACTGAGCACCCGCCAGGCGAACCTGGAGTCCCTGCTCGCCCAGCAGGCGTCCCTGAAGGACCGCACGAGCCTGGCGACCATCACCCTCTCCCTGTCCGGGACGTCGGCGGAGAAGGCCGAGAAGGACGACGACGATCCCGGGTTCATGGACGCGCTCGCGGGCGGCTGGGACGTGTTCCTGACGCTGCTGCGCTGGCTGACGGTCGTGCTCGGCGCGGTCCTGCCCTTCGCGGCGGTCGCCGCGCTGCTGGTCCTGCTGTGGCTGAAGGCCGTGCGTCCCCTGCTGCCGCGGCGCCCGCGGACGGCGACCCCGCCGCCGGCGGCCGGCGGGCGGGGTGGCGAGGACTGAAGCGAACGGTCCCGGAACGGCGGGAACCGCCCGCCCCGTAGCGTGGCCCCATGGACACGAGCGATGCGCACGGTGCACGGGAACGGCTGGTGGTCATCGGCGGTGGAGCCGCGGGGACGTCCGCGGCGTCACAGGCCCACCCCCCGAAAGGAACGCGGGAGGCTGAAGCCCTGGTGCTTTAACCCTGCCACCTCCCCCCCCCCCCCGC
>NZ_JBVIGA010000003.1:347760-437035 GCF_055571035.1 Streptomyces malachitofuscus
ACAAACGCTACACACGTGCCGAGGGCGTTTTTTTTCCCCCCCCCCCCCCCCCCCCCCCCCCCCCCCCCCCCCCCCCAGGCCCGCCGTCTGAAGGGACCGCGGGAGCTGGAGATCGTGGCGTTCGAACGCGGCCACTTCACCTCCTACTCGGCGTGCGGCATCCCCTATTGGGTGAGCGGTGACGTCACCGACCGGGACCGGCTCATCGCGCGCACCCCCGAGGAGCACCGCGCGCGGGACATCGACGTGCGGCTGCGCACCGAGGTCACGGAACTCGACCCCGGCCGGGGGCGGGTCCGCGCGCGGGACGTCGATACCGGCGCCGAGTCCTGGACGTCGTACGACAAGCTCGTGATCGCCACCGGCGCGCGGCCCGTCCGCCCGGAACTGCCCGGCATCGACGCCCCCGGTGTGCACGGCGTGCAGACCCTCGACGACGGCCAGGCGCTGCTGGACACGCTGGCCGCCACCCGCGGCCGCCGCGCGGTGGTCGTGGGCGCGGGATACATCGGCGTCGAGATGGCCGAGGCGATGATCAAGCGGGGCTACGAGGTGACGGTCGTCAACCGCGGCAAGGAGCCCATGGCGACCCTTGACCCCGACATGGGCCGCCTGGTGCACCGCGCCATGGAGGGCATGGGCATCACCATGGTGAACGACGCCGAGGTCACCGAGGTGCTGACGGGGGACGACGGCAGGGTGCGAGCGGTCGCCACGGAGCAGGCCGAGTACCCGGCCGACGTCGTCGTCCTCGGCATCGGGGTGCGGCCCGAGACGAGCCTCGCGCAGGCCGCCGGACTCCCTCTCGGCGAGCACGGCGGCCTGCTCACCGACCGGTCCATGCGGGTGCGCGGGTACGAGAACATCTGGGCCGGCGGGGACTGCGTGGAGGTCCTCGACCTGGTCTCCGGGCAGCAGCGGCACGTCCCGCTCGGCACACACGCCAACAAGCACGGCCAGATCATCGGCGCGGGCGCAGGCGGCGGCTACGCCACCTTCCCCGGCGTGGTCGGCACGGCGGTCAGCAAGGTGTGCGACCTGGAGATCGCCCGCACCGGGCTGCGGGAGAAGGACGCCCGCCGCGTGGGCCTGCGCTTCGAAACGGTCACCATCGAGTCGACCAGCCGCGCGGGCTATTACCCGAACGCCTCCCCCATGACGGTGAAGATGCTCGCGGAACTGCGCACGGGCCGTCTCCTCGGCGTCCAGATCGTCGGCCGCGAGGGTGCGGGCAAGCGCGTGGACATCGCGGCGGTCGCCCTCACGGCCGGCATGACGGTGGACCAGATGACCGCCCTCGACCTGGGCTACGCACCCCCGTTCTCCCCGGTGTGGGACCCGGTCCTGGTGGCGGCCCGCAAGGCGGCGGCACGCATCAGGGCGACCTCGTGAGGGGGCCGCGCCCCTTCACGCCGTCCCGTTGATCCTTTCGATCGCCTGCCGCGCCTGCTCCGCCGGCGGGCGTGACGGCAACGACGCCACCGATGCGGCAGCCGCCTGCGCAGGCGGCTGCTCCCCCGCCGGCCGCGCATGCGCGGCGGCCTTCGCGGAGCGCAGCCGGTGGCTCACCGCCTCGTCCAGCGTGACCGGCCGCTGCATCTGGGACGCGAGCCGCCCGGCCTCCTGGCCGAGCCGTGCGATGTCCTCCCAGGGGAGACGCACCACGAGCGTGAGCTCGGCCTCGCCGTCGGGCAGCGCGTGCATCGCGGGAGTCACTCGGTCGTTCATCGCCAGTTTCCTCACGTCGGCCCCGCGGACCCCTTCCCCGCGCCGCGGGCGGTTGACGAGTGATACGCACGGCCGGGCGGCGGTGTTCAGTGGCTCCGCGGATTCACCGGCCCCCGCCCGGGCACCTGTGGGACGTGGTCATCCCCGTCCATGACGTGAACCCGGCGCGGCGCACCCCCTGGGTGACGTACGCGCTCCTCGCCGCCAACGTCGTCGTGTTCGTGGTCTTCACCCCGGGTGTCGTCGGTTCGCTGACCGGCGTGAGCGGTCTCGCCGAACTCTGCCACCTCGAGGCGTTCCTGGACCGGTACGCGGTGGTGCCGCGGGAGCTGATCCACCACCGGATGCCGGACCTCGTGCCCACGGGCGACACCGGGGTGGGCCCACAGGGCCCGGGGTGCGTGGTGGACCGGCCGGGCTACGAGAAGTCGCCCGAGCTGAGCGTGCTGACGGCGATGTTCCTGCACGGCGGCTGGCTGCATCTGCTGGGCAACATGCTGTTCCTGTGGATCTTCGGCAACAACGTCGAGGACCGCATGGGGCACGTGCGGTACCTCCTGTTCTACCTGGTGTGCGGGTATGCCGCCGCGTACGTCTTCGCCCTTTTGGACTCCGGGTCGGGCGAGCCGCTGATCGGCGCGTCCGGGGCGATCGCCGGTGTCCTCGGCGCGTATCTGGTCCTGTATCCGAAGGTCAGGGTCTGGGTGCTGGTGCCCTTCCTGATCTTCCTGCCGCTGCGGCTGCCCGCCTGGCTGGTGCTGGGCTCCTGGTTCGTCCTGCAGGCGGTGTACTCGTCCGGTGCGGGCGTCTCGGGGGCCGGCACGGTGGCGTATCCGGCCCATGTCGCCGGCTTCGTCGCGGGCATGCTGGTCGCCTGGCCCCTCAGGCCGGGCACTCCCCCGCCGCAGGTGCCGGACGGGCCGCTGTACGGACGGCAGGCACGGCGCACCTGGCGGTGACCCGGGGGCGGTGCGGCGGTGACCCCGGGGGCGGTGTCAGCCGGAGCCGGGTACGCGCAGGGCGACCATGGCCACGTCGTCGTCGCTCTCGACGGTCAGCTGGTCGGCGAGGAGGGTGTCGCAGAAGGCTCCGGTGGGCGGCGGACGGCCGCCGAGGCGTGGTCGCGCAGGCGTTCCAGACTCCTGGGCGACAGGTGTCCTACCCCGCCTCCGGGGTAGGACGCGCGCGGCGCGTGCGCGGTGGGTCAGCGCGCGGTGCGCGTGTGGACGTACTCCACGAGACGGGTCAGGGCGTCCGGGTCGGTGGACGGCATCACGCCGTGGCCGAGGTTGAAGACGTGGCCCTCCAGACCGGCCGCGGAGTCCAGCACCTCCTGCGCCTTGGCCTCGACGGCGTCGGAGCCGGCGAACAGGACGGTCGGGTCGAGATTGCCCTGGAGCGCCTTGCCGGGACCGACGCGCCGCGCGGCCTCGTCCATGGGGACGCGCCAGTCGACGCCGACGACGTCCGCACCGGCCTCGCCCATGAGGCCCAGCAGCTCACCGGTGCCGACGCCGAAGTGGATGCGCGGGACGCCGTGGCCGGCGACCCGGCGGAACACCTTCGCCGAGGCGGGCAGCACCGAGCGCCGGTAGTCGGCGGGGGCGAGCGCGCCGGCCCAGGAGTCGAAGAGCTGGACGGCACAGGCGCCGGCCCGGATCTGGACCTCGAGGAACGCGGCCGTGATGTCGGCGAGGCGGTCGAGCAGGTCGGCCCAGAGTTCGGGGTCGCCGTACATCATCGCCTTGGCGTTCTCGTACGTGCGGGAGGGGCCGCCCTCGACGAGGTAGCTGGCGAGGGTGAAGGGGGCGCCCGCGAAGCCGATCAGCGGGGTGGACCCGAGTTCCCGGGTCAGCATGCCGATGGCCTCGGTGACGTAGGAGACGTCCTCCGGGGTGAGGTCGCGCAGCCGGGCGAGGTCGGCGCGGGTACGCACCGGCTGCTCGACGACCGGGCCGATGCCGGGCTTGATGTCGAGGTCGATGCCGATGGCCTTGAGCGGGACGACGATGTCGCTGAAGTAGATCGCCGCGTCGACGTGGTGGCGGCGCACCGGCTGGAGGGTGATCTCGGTGACCAGGTCGGGGCGCATGCAGGAGTCGAGCATCCCGATGCCCTCGCGCACCTTGCGGTACTCCGGCAGTGAGCGCCCGGCCTGCCGCATGAACCACACCGGCGTGTGCGGCACCGGCTCACGACGGCACGCCTTGAGGAAGGCCGAATCCTTGACTGCGTCGTTCTTGACGGGATCGGTGGTCGCTGTCGGCGTCTGGCCCGTCGGGCTTGCGTTGGCACTCACACCGGCCAGTCTCGCACGACCCGTCCGCCTCCCCGGACGCCAGGTCGCCCGGTGTGCGGTGCGCGCGGGGCACGATCCGGACAGCCCTCGCCGCCGCGGGTGTCCCTCCCTGCACGGGGGCGCCGTTCCGCTTAATCTTCCCCGCATGGCTGCGGCTCAGGGACGACTGTCGGACGGCGCTGGCGGAATGGACGAACCGAAGGGGACCGAGAAGGATCCCGGGCACGGGGGTGCGCCCCCGCCGCCCTTCCGGGCGGCGGTCGACGCGCTGCGCGGCGCTCGGCTGCGGCCGCAGGTCGAGGTGGATCCCGCGCCCGCGCCCAAACGTCTCGCCCCGTACGCGTACGCGCTGGAGGCGGCGGTCGTCGACGGCGAGGAGGACCTGGCCGACGGCCGGCTGGTGCTGCTGCACGACCCGGCCGGGCACGACGGCTGGCGGGGCACCTTCCGGCTGGTGACGCTGGTGCGCGCGGAGCTGGAGCCGGAGATGGCGGCGGACCCGCTGCTGCCGGAGGTGTGCTGGTCCTGGCTCACCGGTGCGCTCTCGGCGCGCGGTCTGACGTACGGCGAGCCGAGCGGCACGGTGACGCGGGCGAGTTCGCACTACTTCGGCGGGCTGTCGGAGCGGCCCGCCGCCTCGCAGATCGAGATCCGGGCCTCCTGGACGCCCCGGGAGGGTCTGGCCGGGGTACCGGACGCGGGGGCGCATCTGGTCGCGTGGTGCGATCTGCTGGCGCAGGTGGCGGGGCTGCCGCCGGCCGCTCCCGGGGACGCGTCGGTGGTGACGCTGCCGCAGCGGCGGGGACCGCAGTCGCGCTGAGCTTCCCGCTTCGGGCTCCGCGCAATCATCACTGACCGTCTCTTTGTCGATACGGCCACTTTCGGAAGCGATGCGACGCAGACCGAAACCGTTCGATCTTCGAATGATCGATCGCGCGTCCGAATTGCCCGGATTGTTACTCATCACTTCGTGATCATTCGTTAAAGGACAACAGGTTTGTTGCCGAAGACGACTGTGACCTTGAAAGCACGGTTCGTCCCGGCTTCACCCCCCACGAGCCGGCCCCGTCCCGCACCCAGGAGGCCTGGTGTCCGTTCTCCTCGAGCAGCCCGCAAGCCTGGTCGCCTACCGCCCGAACAAGCCGACCGCCATGGTGGTCGTGGCCGACCCGCGCGTCCGTTCCACCGTCACCCGCCATCTGTGGGCGCTCGGTGTGCGCGATGTCATCGAGGCCTCGTCCGTCGCGGAGGCTCGTCCCCGCATCGGCAACCCCCGCGACATCTGCGTCGCCGAAGTCCATCTGCCGGATGGTTCCGGCCTCACCCTCCTCTCCGAGACCCGCGCCGCCGGCTGGCCCAACGGCCTGGCCCTGTCCGCCGCCGACGACATCGGTGCCGTGCGCAACGCGCTGGCCGGCGGAGTGAAGGGATACGTCGTCACCGGCACGCGCACCAACCTCGGGCTCCCCACCCGACCCGGTGCCGCCCCCATCGGTGCCGCCGCCGCCCGTCTGCACCGCCGCCCCCCGGGTGCCCCGAGCCACCCGGGCGGCTACCGCGAACTGTCCGGCCGCGAGGTCGAGGTGCTGCGGCTGGTGGCGGAGGGCCAGTCGAACAAGGCGATCGGCGTCTCCATGGGCCTGTCCGCCCTGACCGTCAAGAGCCACCTCGCCCGCATCGCGCGCAAGCTCGGCACCGGCGACCGCGCCGGCATGGTGGCCGTGGCCCTGCGCACCGGCATCATCCACTGACCCCGACCCGGCCCCCTGCGACCCGCCCGCGCCCGTCGGCACCACTGTCGGCGGGCGCCCGCGCGGGCGCCGTCGTCCAGGGTTCCGCCAAGGCCTGTTTTCGCTGGTCGGCCCCGCCCACGCGCGTAGGGGCAGGTCAGGCCCCGGCCCGTGCGGATACTCTTGACAGGTGACCGACGCCCACGACACCGCAGCAGACAGTTCACTGCGCACCACCGGAGGCGCCCCTCCGGACGACGGCGGATCTTCTGCTACGGAGGCGCCGATCCCCTTGCTCGAACCGCGCGAGGGCATTCCGCCCGTCGTCGCGGACGAGGCCGCGCTCGCCGAGGTGATCGCCACCTTCGCCGCGGGGACCGGCCCCGTCGCCGTGGACGCCGAGCGCGCCTCCGGCTACCGCTACGGCCAGCGCGCCTATCTCGTCCAGCTGCGCCGCGAGGGCGCGGGGACCGCGCTGATCGATCCGGTCGCCTGCCCCGACCTGTCCGGTCTCGGCGAGGTGCTGTCCGGCACCGAGTGGGTGCTGCACGCAGCCACCCAGGACCTGCCGTGCCTGCGCGAGATAGGCATGGTGCCCACCCGCCTCTTCGACACCGAGCTGGCCGGACGCCTGGCCGGGTTCCCCCGGGTCGGCCTGGGCGCGATGGTCGAGAACGTGCTCGGCTTCGTCCTGGAGAAGGGACACTCCGCCGTCGACTGGTCCACCCGCCCGCTGCCCGAGCCCTGGCTGCGCTACGCCGCCCTCGACGTCGAACTGCTGGTCGACCTCCGCGACGCGCTGGAGAAGGAGCTGGAACGGCAGGGCAAGCTCGACTGGGCCCGGCAGGAGTTCGAGGCGATCGCCTCGGCGCCGCCGCCGGAGCCCCGCAAGGACCCCTGGCGGCGCACCTCCGGCATGCACAAGGTCCGCCGCCGCCGGCAGATGGCCGTCGTCCGCGAGCTGTGGCAGACCCGCGACCGGATCGCCCGCCGCCGGGACGTCTCCCCGGGCAAGGTGCTCTCGGACGCGGCCATCGTCGAGGCCGCGCTGGCCATGCCGGCCAACCCGCACGCACTGGCCGCGCTGAACGGGTTCGGCCAGCGGGTGGGACGGCGCCAGCTGGAGCAGTGGCAGGCGGCCGTCGACCGGGCGAAGGCGCTGAGCGAGGACCGGCTGCCCCAGCCCGGCCAGCCGGTCACCGGTCCCCCGCCGCCGCGCGCGTGGGCCGACAAGGACCCGGCGGCCGCGGCACGGCTGGCCGCCGCGCGGGCGGGCGTGAGCGAGCTGGCCGAGCGCCTCGGGATGCCGGCGGAGAACCTGATCACGCCGGACACGGTGCGGAGGGTGTGCTGGGAGCCGCCCGTGCCCGCCGACGGGCAGTCGGTCGCCGCGGCGCTGGCCGCTCACGGGGCCCGTGCGTGGCAGGTCGAGCAGGTCACGCCTGTGCTGGTTGCTGCGCTGGCTGCCTAGTCGCCGTACGGCGAGTGTCGTATGACGGGCGCGGCCGGCACGTGGCTGGTCGCGCAGTTCCCCACGGCCTTTCGAGGCGCCCATGTCGGCGCCTCCATCCAGGCCACCCACTTCGGCGGCCCCTCATTTCGTCGCCCCCCTCATGAAGCCGTTGTAGATGAAGCGCTGGAGGAAGAGGAAGACGATCAAGGTGGGCAGGATGACCAGGACGGCGCCCGCCGAGATCGTCTCCCAGTGCGCTCCGAAGGGGCCCTTGAAGCGGAACAGGGACGTCGAGATCACGCCAAGGTCCTCGGAGGGCATGTAGAGGAAGGGGATGTAGAAGTCGTTGTAGACGTTGATCCCCTTCACGATGACCACCGTGGCGATCGCCGGCTTGAGCAGCGGGAGGATCACCTTGCGGTAGACGGCGAAGGCGTTGGCGCCATCCAGGCGGGCCGCCTCGTCCAGGGAGACCGGGATCGAGCGGATGAACTGCAGGAAGATGTAGATCGACACGATGTCCGTGCCCATGTAGAGGGCGATCGGCGCCCACAGGCTGTCGAACATGCCGAAGCTGTTGACGATCTGGAAGGTCGCCACCTGGGTGGTCACCCCGGGGACCAGCGCGGCCAGCAGGAACAGCGCCACGACCAGCTTCCTGAAGCGGAAGTGGAAGCGGTCGATCGCGTACGCCGTCATCGAGCCGATGAGGATCGTGCCGCCGACGGCGACGACGAGGATGACCGCCGTGTTTCCGAAGGCGGACAGCATCTGGCCGTCCCGGAACGCGGTCACGTAGTTGTCCAGGTTCAGCGGGTCGTCGGGCAGGGCCAGCGCTCCGCTGCCGTTCGCCATCTCCTCGGACGACTTCAGCGAGGTCAGGAAAACCACGGTGAGCGGCAGCAGGACGACGAGCGTGGCGAGGACCAGGGACAGGTACACGAGGGCACGGGTCGCGGTGCGGCGGGTCATACCACATCCACCTTCTCGTCGGGGACGATGCGCCGCTGCACCCAGGTGACCGCCAGGACGATCAGCAACAGGACGACGGCGGCCGCCGAGGCGAGGCCCGTCTTGTTGAACTGGAACGCCAGCTTCACGGTCTGGATGACGAACGTTTCGGTGCCGGTGGCACCGCCCGTCATGATGTACGGGATCTCGAAGACCGACAGCGAGCCGGAGACGGAGAGGATCACGCTCAGGCTCAGGACGGGTCTGATGCCGGGCGCGATGATGTGCCGGAACTGCTGCCATCGGGTCGCGCCGTCGATCTCGGCCGCCTCGTACAACTCGCCCGGGATGGACTGGATGGCGCCGAGGAAGAGCACGAAGTTCAGGCCCATGTAGCGCCAGACGGAGACGCCCGCGAGCGAGGTGTTCGCGGAGAACGGCGTGCCCAGCCAGGCGTGGTCGGTGCCGGCGCCGAACAGGTTCAGCACGGAGTCGAGGGTGCCGCCGTCCTGGAAGAAGTAGAGGAAGACGAAGCCGATCGCCACGCCGTTGATCAGGTACGGAAAGAACAGCACGCCCTTGAAGAAGTTGCGGAAGCGGACGTGGAAGCTCAGGACCGTGGCGAAGTAGAGGGCGAGGACGATCTGCACCGCGGAGCCGGCGAGGTAGTAGCCGCTGACGAAGAACACCTCGAACAGCTCGGAGCGGGTGAGGAGTTCGGAGTAGTTCTCGGCGCCCGTCCAGTTCAGCTCCGGGCTCACACCGTCCCAGTCGGTGAAGCTGTACGCGATCATGTTGGCGATCGGCGCGTAGGTGAACGTCAGCAGCAGGGCCAGCGGGGCGGCCAGGAAGAGCCAGGGGGTGAGACGGCGGCCCGGCCGCGCCGCCTTGCGGGCGGTGTCCGCCATCAGGACCCCAGGGAGTTCCGCGCCTCGGACCAGCGCTCGCCGAGGTCGCCGAGGAAGTCGTCCAGGCTGCCCTCGCGCGCACCGCGGGCGAGGTCGACGAGGTCCTGGCGGTAGTCGGGCTTGTAGATGCCGACCTCGGACTGGTTGTCGATGGACTTCACCTCGGCGCCCTTGCCGTCGTCGAGGTCGATGAGCTTGACGCCTTTCTCCTCGTACGGCTGGAGGATGTCGGGCAGCGGGGCGTCCTTGAGCGGGGAGAGGGCGAGGTTGGCCTCGGCGTAGCCGGACTTGTCGGTGAACCAGTCGATCCAGGCGCGGGCGGCTTCCTTGTGGTCGGAGTGGACGTTGACGGCCTGCTGGTAGTCCGGGGAGGTCACCGCGCAGAAGGCGCCGTCCCGCTGCGCGGGGAAGGGCATGAAGCCGATGTCGGCGGGGTCGGCGCCGGCCTGCCGTGCGGCGTCCCGCATCTGGACGACGGCCCAGGAGCCCAGCCACATGGTGGCGATCTCCCCCTTGGCCAGCCTTGGCTTGGACGCCTCCCAGTTGGTGGTGGTCGGATCCTTCTCCGCCAGGCCGCCGCGCACGATGTCGTGGAGCAGGGTGTCGGCCACGCGCAGGTCGGCGCCCTCCGCCCAGGGGTCGCCCTCGGCGAGCTTCGTGGTGGCACCGGTGTCGCAGCCGACGGAGCCGTTGACGTTGGTCCACTGGGTCAGCGGCCACATGTCCTTGAAGTTGGTGTAGTACGGCACCGCGTCGGTCTTCGACCTGATGGCCCTCAGGTCGTCGAGGAACTCGTCGGGGGTGGTGGGCCAGTCGGTGACGCCGGCGTCGTTCCAGACCTTCTTGTTGTACACGAACCCCGGCACCACGCCGATGGGGCTCTGGCCGTAGACCTTGCCGTCGACGGTGGAGTAGTCGGTGAAGCGGTACCGGGCGCTGCGTTCCGCCCGGGTGCCCAGGGACGCGAAGAACTTGGGGTAGTCCTTCTTCTCGATGACGGCGGGGATCATCAGGACGTCGCCGTAGTTCTCCGTGTTCATCCGGATCTTGACCTCGCCCTCGTAGTCGGTGAGGGCGTCGAACTCGACCTTCACGCCGGGATGGGTCTCGTTGAACTCCGCGGCGTACTTCTTCATCGTCCCGTCCTGCACCAGGTCCGTCCGGTGGGTGAGGACCGTGATGGACCCCTTGACCTCCGACGGGTCGTCGGGGGCCTTGGCGTCCGCGCCCTCCGAGGAGCCTCCCGTGCCCGTGCAGGCGGCGGCCAGCAGGGCGAGGAGGGCGATCGATCCGGTGAGTGTCGTGCGGCGGTTCAGGTGCATCACGGCTCCGTTCACGGGGCGGTCGAGCACGAGTGGGTTGGCTGGATTCGGCACTCTGGCAGCACGTCACTGAACCGGTAAAGTCTCTATTGCGCCAACGATGCCAAACCGTTGCCCAGAGGCGAGTGAACCGGTTTAAGGAGAGTGTGCATGCGTCAGGTCACACCGCTCACCGACGGATGGATCCTGCGACACCCGGACGGCTCGGGGGAGGCGCTTGTCGCCTCGGTGCCGGGGTGTGTGCACACCGATCTGCTGACGGCCGGACTGATCCCCGATCCGTTCCTCGCGCGGAACGAGACCGAGGTGGCGTGGGTGGGCCGGCGGGACTGGACGTACGAGACGGAACTGCGCACCGTGGCGGGCACGCACGAGCAGACGGATCTGGTCTTCGACGGGCTCGACACGGTCGCCGAGATCCTGCTCGACGGCCGGCCGCTGGGCAGCGTACGCAACATGCACCGCTCGTACCGGTTCGACGTGACCGGGCTGAGCGGGCGGCTCACGGTGCGGTTCGCCTCCGCCTACGCGGAGGCCGAGGCGGTGCGCGGCGCGGTGGGCGAGCGGCCCGGCGCCTATGCCGAGCCCTACCAGTACGTCCGCAAGATGGCCTGCTCGTTCGGGTGGGACTGGGGGCCGACGCTGGTGACGGCGGGGATCTGGCGGCCGGTGCGACTGGAGCACTGGTCCACGGCGCGGATCTCCCGCGTGCGCCCGCTGGTCACCGTCGAGGACGGGGTGGGGCTGGTCGAGCTGGCCGTGGACGTGGAGCGCTGCCGGGTCGAGGCGCCGCTCACCGTCGAGGCGGCCGTCGGCGGCGTACGCGCCCGCGCGGAGATCGACGGCACGCGGGGGACCGTGCGCCTGCGGGTGCCCGACGCGCGGCTGTGGTGGCCTCGCGGGTATGGCGAACAGCCCTTGTACGACGTGGAGTTGACGCTACTGCACGACGGGGAGGAGCTGGACTCCTGGCGGCGCCGGATCGGCTTCCGAACGGTGGAGCTGGACACCCCGGCCGATCGGCACGGCACCGGGTTCACGCTGGTCGTCAACGGCGAGCGGCTGTTCGCCCGGGGCGTCAACTGGATCCCGGACGACGTCTTCCCGTCCCGGATCACCCGGGAGCGCTACCGGCGGCGGCTGGAGCAGGCCGCCGGCGCGGGCGTGGACCTCGTGCGCGTCTGGGGCGGCGGCATCTACGAGAGCGAGGACTTCTACGACGCCTGCGACGAACTGGGGCTGCTGGTCTGGCAGGACTTCCCCTTCGCGTGCGCCGCCTACCCCGAGGAGCAGCCGCTGCGCGGGGAGGTGGAGGCGGAGGCCCGGGAGAACGTCGTACGGCTGATGCCGCACCCCTCGCTGGTGCTGTGGAACGGCAACAACGAGAACCTGTGGGGTTTCCGGGACTGGGGCTGGGAGCCGTCCCTGGCCGGGGACTCCTGGGGCGAGGGCTACTACCTGGGCGTACTGCCGCGCATCGTCGCGGAGTCGGACCCGACGCGGCCGTACACGGCGGGCAGCCCCTGGTCCGGGTCCTGGCGGCACCACCCGAACGACCCGGCGCACGGCACGCACCACTCCTGGGAGGTGTGGAACCGCGCCGACTACGCCGACTACCGGCTCGACGTCCCTCGTTTCGTCGCCGAGTTCGGCTGGCAGGCGCCGCCCGCGTACGCCACCCTGCGCCGCGCGCTGCCCGGTGAGGAGCTCGCGGCCGACTCCCCCGGCGTGCTGCACCACCAGAAGGCGGAGGACGGCAACGGCAAACTGGAGCGCGGGCTGGCCCGGCACTTCGCCGTGCCGGAGGGCGACTTCGACCGCTGGCACTATCTGACGCAGGTCAACCAGGCGCGTGCGATCGCGGCCGGGATCGAGCACTGGCGGTCCCACTGGCCGGTGTGCGCGGGCACGGTGGTGTGGCAGCTCAACGACTGCTGGCCGGTGACCTCGTGGGCCGCGATCGACGGGGACGGGCGGGAGAAGCCGCTGTACCACGAGCTGCGGCGGCTGTACGCGGACCGGCTGCTGACGGTGCGGGCGGACGGTGCGGGCCCGGTGGTGGTGGCGGCGGTGAACCAGGCCGCCGAGGACTGGCACGGAACGCTGCGGCTGCGGCGGATGTCCGTCGACGGCACGGTGATCGCGGAGGCGGACCCGGTGCTGGCCGTCGGGGCGCGGACCGTGGGCCTTGTCGGGGTCCCGGCGGAGCTGGTCCCGGCCGGCCCGAAGGAGTTCCTGGTCGCCGACGCGGGAGAACTGCGGGCGCTGCACTTCCCGGTGCCGGACCGGGAGATCCCCTATCCGCGGCCCGAGTTCGAGGTGGCCGTCGCTCCGGAGGGGATCACGGTCAGGGCCCGGACGCTTGTACGGGATCTGCTGCTCCAGGCCGACCGGCTGGATCCGGACGCCCGGGCCGACCGGGGGCTGGTCACGCTGCTTCCCGGGGAAGAGGTGACCATCGGGGTGCGGGGCTGGAAGACTCCGGACCCGGAAACCGCCCGCTGCGCCCTGTACTGCGTGGAGCCCACTCGATGACGGCAACGCCGACCCCTCGCGTCACCATCAAGGACGTCGCCGCGCGCGCCGGTGTGTCCAAGGGTGCCGTGTCCCTCGCCTTCAACCGGAAACCCGGGCTGTCGGAGGCGACCCGGGACCGGATCTTCCGGGCGGCCCGGGAACTGGGCTGGGCACCGAGCTCGACCGCACGGACGCTGGCCGGTTCACGCGTGGACGTGGTGGGCCTCGCGGTGTGCCGGCCCGCCCGGCTGCTCGGCCTGGAACCGTTCTACATGGAGTTCATCTCGGGCGTGGAGAGCGTCCTGGTCGAGCGGTCCTGTGCGCTGCTGCTGCGGCTGGTGCGCAGCCCGGACGAGGAGGTCGGGCTGCTGGAGTCATGGTGGAGGGGACGGCAGATCGGCGGCTCGATCCTGGTGGACTTCCGGGCCGACGACCCCCGCCCGGCGGTGGCCGAGCGGCTCGGGCTGCCGGTGGTGGCGGTCGGGCATCCCTCGCTGACCGGCGGGCTGACCTCCGTGTGGACGGACGACGCCACGGCGGTGACGGAAGCGGTGCGGTACCTGGCGGCGCTCGGGCACCGGCGGATCGCCCGGGTGGGCGGCGCGGCGGAGCTCGGGCACACCTCGATCCGTACGACCGCGTTCGACGAGGCGGTGCGGGCGCTGCGGCCGGCGGCGCGGGCGTGGCAGGTGGCCACGGACTTCTCGGGGGACGCGGGGGCGCGGGCGACGCGTTCGCTGCTGGCCGCGGTGCCGGGTGAGCGGCCGACGGCGATCGTGTACGACAACGACATCATGGCGGTGGCGGGGTTGTCGGTGGCGGCGGAGATGGGGCTGCGGGTGCCGGAGGATGTGTCGCTGCTGGCGTGGGACGACTCGCAGTTGTGCCGGCTGACGCATCCGACGCTTTCCGCCATGAGTCATGACGTGCACGGCTTTGGAGCGGAGGTCGCGCGAACGCTGTTCGGCGTCATCACCGGCGAGGGGCCGGGGTCGCACCCCGTCGCCACCCCGGTCCTGACCCCGCGGGGGTCCACGGCCCCACCGTGAGCTGTTTTCTCGCCCCAGCCGCCCCTTCCCGTCCCGACCCTGGGGCTGCGCCCCAGACCCCCTTTCGGCCCTTCGGGCCTCGTCCTCGAACGCCGGACGGGCTGAGATATTTCAGCCCGTCCGGCACAATCCAGCCCCTCCGGCGTTTGAGGAGCGGGGTCTGGGGCGGAGCCCCAGGTTTGACCGCCGGACGTGTGATGTTCGCCGCTCCAGGCGGCGGGACTGGGCAGTCACGTTACTCATAAGTAGCATGGCCCGTAAGCAAGCGCTCAGCATCCCGTACCTGGAGGAGAGCCATCGTGCCTCGTACCGTCAGGGACGTCGTCTTCGTCGACGGCGTCCGCACCCCGTTCGGCAAGGCGGGCCCGAAGGGCATCTACCACGAGACCCGCGCCGACGACCTCGTCGTGAAGGCGATCCGGGAGCTGCTGCGCCGCAACCCCGGTCTCGACCCGAAGACGATCGACGAGGTCGCCGTCGCCGCGACCACGCAGATCGGCGACCAGGGCCTGACCATCGGCCGCACGGCCGGCATCCTCGCGGGCCTGCCCACCTCGGTCCCGGGCTACTCCATCGACCGCATGTGCGCCGGCGCCCTGACCGCCGTCACCACGGTCGCCGGCTCCGTCGCCTTCGGCGCGTACGACGTCGCCATCGCGGGCGGTGTCGAGCACATGGGCCGCCACCCGATGGGCGAGGGCGTCGACCCCAACCCGCGGTTCGTGTCCGAGAAGCTCGTCGACGAGTCCGCCCTGTTCATGGGCATGACCGCCGAGAACCTGCACGACCGCTACCCCTCGATCACCAAGCAGCGCGCCGACGAGTACGCCGTGCGCTCCCAGGAGAAGGCCGCCAAGGCGTACGCCAACGGCAAGATCCAGGCCGACCTGGTGCCGATCTCGGTGCGCCGCACCAACGAGGAAGCCGGTGAGACCGGCTGGGGCCTGGTCACCGCCGACGAGCCGATGCGTCCGGGCACCACCCTGGAGAACCTGGCGAACCTCAAGACGCCGTTCCGCGTCCACGGCCGGGTCACCGCGGGCAACGCGGCCGGTCTGAACGACGGCGCCACCGCCTCCCTCATCGCCTCCGAGGACTTCGCCCGTGAGAACGGCCTCCCGGTGAAGATGCGCCTGGTCTCCTACGCCTTCGCGGGTGTGGAGCCGGAGGTCATGGGCTACGGCCCGATCCCTGCCACGGAGAAGGCCCTCGCCCAGGCGGGGCTGTCCATCTCAGACATCGGCCTGTTCGAGATCAACGAGGCCTTCGCCGTCCAGGTCCTCGCGTTCCTGGAGCACTACGGCATCGCCGACGACGACGCGCGCGTCAACCAGTACGGCGGCGCCATCGCCTTCGGCCACCCGCTCGCCTCCTCCGGCGTCCGTCTGATGACGCAGCTGGCCCGCCAGTTCGAGGAGCAGCCCGAGGTCCGTTACGGCCTCACCACCATGTGCGTCGGCTTCGGCATGGGCGCCACGGTCATCTGGGAGAACCCGCACTTCGAGGGGGACAAGTGAGCACCACCGCAGAGCTTCTGAAGGGTGCGGCCGAGCTGTTCCCCGGCGAGGTCGTCACCAGCGCGCACGTACGCCACTTCGACCTGCCGCTCGGCGCGGGCCGGTTCGCGCTGATCACGCTGGACAACGGTCACGACCACACCAAGCCGACCACCCTCGGCCCGCAGTCGCTGGCCAACCTCGACGCCGCGATCGACCGGGTCGAGAAGGAGGCCGCGGACGGCGAGATCGTCGGCGTCGGTGTCACCGGCAAGCCGTTCATCTTCGCCGTCGGCGCCGACCTCAAGGGCGTCGAGCTGCTGAAGCGGCACGAGGACGCGCTCGCCATCGGCAAGGGCGGCCACGACGTCTTCAAGCGGCTGGCGAACCTGGCCGTGCCGACCTTCGCGTACTACAACGGCGCCGCCATGGGCGGTGGCGTCGAGGTCGGTCTGCACTGCACCTACCGCACGGTGTCCGCGGCCCTCCCGGCCTTCTCGCTGCCCGAGGTCTTCCTCGGTCTGGTCCCCGGCTGGGGCGGCTGCACGCTGCTGCCGAACCTGATCGGCGCCGACAAGGCCGTCTCGGTGATCATCGAGAACAGCCTCAACCAGAACAAGCAGCTCAAGGGCGCGCAGGTGCACGAGCTCGGGATCGCCGACGCGATCTTCGAGGGCGCGGACTTCCTGGAGCAGTCGCTGATCTGGACGGCGGCCGTCCTCAAGGGCGAGATCGTCGTCGAGCGTCCGGTGATCGACCGCGGTGAGGCCTGGGACCAGGCCGTCGCCAAGGGCCGCTTCATCGCCGACTCCAAGGTGCACGGCGCCGCCCCGGCCGCCTACCGCGCGCTGGACATCATCGCCGCCGCCAAGAACGGCGACCTGCAGCAGGGCTACGACGCCGAGGACAAGGCGCTCGCCGACCTGATCATGGGCGGCGAACTGCGCTCGGGCATCTACGCGTTCAACCTGGTGCAGAAGCGCGGCAAGCGCCCCGCGGGCGCCCCGGACAAGAACCTGGCCCGTCCGGTCACCAAGGTCGGTGTCGTGGGCGCCGGTCTGATGGCCTCCCAGCTCGCGCTGCTGTTCCTGCGCCGCCTGGAGGTGCCGGTCGTGCTGACCGACATCGACCAGGAGCGCGTCGACAAGGGTGTGGGCTACGTCCACGCCGAGATCGACAAGCTGCTCGGCAAGGGCCGCATCAACCAGGACAAGGCCAACCGTCTCAAGGCGCTGGTCTCGGGTGTGCTGGACAAGGCCGAGGGCTTCGCGGACGCCGACTTCGTCATCGAGGCCGTGTTCGAGGAGATGGGCGTCAAGCAGCAGGTGTTCGCCGAGGTCGAGGCGGTGGCCCCGGCGCACGCGATCCTCGCCACCAACACCTCCTCGCTCTCCGTCTCCGAGATGGCGTCGAAGCTGAAGCACCCCGAGCGGGTCGTCGGCTTCCACTTCTTCAACCCGGTCGCGGTCCTCCCGCTGCTGGAGATCGTGCGCGGCGAGCAGACCGACGACGCCTCGCTGGCCACGGCGTTCGGCGTCGCCAAGAAGCTGAAGAAGACCGCGGTCCTCACCAAGGACGCCCCGGCGTTCGTCGTGAACCGCATCCTCACCCGCTTCATGGGCGAGATCCAGAACGTCATCGACGAGGGCACCCCGGTCGAGGTGGCCGAGAAGGCCGTCGAGCCGCTCGGTCTGCCGATGTCGCCGCTGGTGCTGCTGGAGCTGGTCGGTCCCGCGATCGGTCTGCACGTGTCCGAGACCCTCAACCGCGCGTTCCCCGAGCGGTTCACGGTCTCCCCGAACCTCAGGCGGGTCGTGGAGGCGGGCAAGCGCGGGTTCTACGTCTACGACAGCGGCAAGCCCGAGCTGGACCCGGAGGTCGCCGCGCTGCTGCAGCAGGGCGACACCGTCCTCACCGAGGAGCAGGTGCGGGCGCGGGTGCTGGACGCGGTGGCGCAGGAGATCGGGCTCATGCTCGACGAGGGCGTCGTCGCCGAGGCCCAGGACATCGACCTGTGCCTGATCACCGGCGCCGGCTGGCCGTTCCACCTGGGCGGCATCACGCCGTACCTGGACCGTGAGGGCGTCTCCGAGCGCGTCAACGGCAAGAGGTTCCTGGAGCCGGGCGTGGCGAGCGTTCCGGCGTAGCGGACGGCGGTCCCCGTGAGGGGGTGGGTCGCACGGGTAACGATCCGTGCGACCCACCCCCTTTCGTCACAGGCGTACCGATAGGATCTCCACACCATCCGACCACTTGTTTACATGCACGTCGTTTTGTTCTGCTGAGGAGTCCCCGTGGCGACCACCCGCCGCCGTCCAGCCCGGAGCCGGGTGTGGCCCAAGATACGGCTGCTGCTGTTCGTGGTCGTGATCGCGGCCGGCGCCACGGCGCTCTATCCCCTGTGGAAGAAGGCCAACCCGGATCCGCCGGAGCTGCTCGTCCGCTACCGGACGGACACCCCGGCCACCTCGAAGGTGGCCAAGCCGTCGCTGGAGGTCTTCAACAAGACCGACAAGCCGCTGCCGTTGAGCGATGTCTCGCTCCGGTACTGGTTCACCGCGGACGAGGGGGCCTCGTACGCCTTCAACTGCGTCAACGTGGCCTTCGGCTGCTCCAACCTGGCCGGGCGCGTGGTCGAGGCGGACAAGCCCGGCGAGGGCGCCGACCACTACCTGGAGATCCGGTTCACGGACAAGGCCGGCACCCTGGCCCCGGGCGCCAACAGCAAGGGCATCGACGTCCAGCTGTTCCGCACGGACCACAAGGAGCTCAAGCAGTCCGACGACCGCTCCTTCGACGCGGAGATGACGACGTACAAGGAGGCGAAGCAGGTCACCGCGTACAGGCGGGGCGTGCTCGCCTGGGGCGAGGAGCCGGACGGCACCAAGCCCGAGCCCGGCGGGAAGCAGGCGAAGACGGCCGCCGCGCCCGATCCGCTGCCGGCCCCGCCGGAGGGCGTGCTGTTCGACACCTTCGACTACCTCGGCGCCAAGGACCCGGCCCTGTTCAAGCACGGCTGGCTGGTCCGCACCAGCAAGGGCGGCCCGGGGATCGAGGACACGTGGTCGGCGGACGGCGTCACCTTCCCCGGCGACGAGGAGGCCCTGGAGGGCGGGCAGGTGCTCCAGCTGCGCGCCAGCACCGACGGCACCGAGGCGGGCACCAAGCAGGCGAGCCTCGGCACCGCCGAGAGCAAGTTCCGCGAGGGCACCTACGCGGCGCGCATCCACTTCACCGACGGGCCGACCAGCGGCGACAAGGGCGACCACGTCAACCAGACCTTCTACACCATCGGCGGCAAGGGCGCGAAGTACAGCGAGCTCGACAACGAGTACATGCCCAACGGCGGCTGGGGGCGGCCCGGTCCCAAGCTGGACACCGTGACCTGGTACGACCACAAGACGAACGACCGTCTCTACACCACCACGAACAAGAGCCTCGACAACTGGCACACCATGATGATCAGGGTCAAGGACGGCGTGGTCGCCTACTGGCTCGACGGGAAGAAACTCTTCCTCACCAACGGGAAGTTCTACCCGCGCGCCGACATGTCGGTGAACTTCAACCACTGGTTCATCGACCTGCCGTTCAAGGGCGAGCGTGCCTGGGACATGAAGGTCGACTGGCTTTACTACAACGCGAACGAAACCTTGTCGGCGGACGAGGTCCAGGCCCAGGTCGAGGACTTCACCGGCAAGGGAATGAACTACTTCGACACGGTTCGGGGGTCCTAAGTGGGCAAGAGGCGGTCCAGCTCACACAGCCGCGCTGCGACGGGTGAGAAGCCGGTGGTGAGCCGGCGCTCGGCACTGTTCCTGGGGGGCGCCGGCGGCGTCGCCATGGCGGGCGGGGGTGCCTGGCTGGGCAATGTCGCCGCGCAGCCCGCGGCGGCCCCGGCGGCTGCCGAGGGTGCCATCGGCGGCCTCACCACTCCCCCGCCCTACGCCCCGTCGGGGCGCAGGCCCAAGAACCGCCGGGCCACCTGGTCCCAGCAGTTCCAGGCGTCGCACGGCTGGAGCGCGGGCGGTGCGGGCACCCAGTCCGCGGAGGCGAACGACAAGACGCAGTTCGTGCGCGGCACCCAGGCCGTGCGGGTCACCACCAACGGCAGCGGCAAGCAGTCCTACGTCCGCAAGTCCGGTATGGCCGCGATGGATCTGAGCGGCAAGATGATCCGGCTGGTCTTCCGCGTCGACGACGTGGCGAACCTGTCCAAGATGGTGTTCTACCTGGGCAGCGGCGGGCTGAAGAACTACTTCTCCTGGACGTTCCACTCCCACTCCAAGACCGCGGCGAACTACGTCCAGTCAGGGGAGTGGGTCACGGTCCACCTCCAGTGGGCCGACGTCAGGAGCGCGTCCGGCACGTACACCATCTCCGCCGACGGCAAGCCGTCCACCCGGACGGGCTTCACGGACATGTCGTTCGCCGTGTACGACAACGCCGCCGGTCCGGTGACATACCGGCTCCAGGCCGTGGAGCTGATACCGGACACCTCCGAGGCGTTCCCCAAGGGCGTCGTCTCCATCACCTTCGACGACTCCCACAAGTCGATCCACGACCTGGCCCGCCCGGTGATGGACTCCTTCGGCTTCCCCGGCACGTCGTACAACATCGCCGACGTCATCGGGACCGGGAGCTTCATGACGGTCGACCAGATGCGTTCGATGCAGAACTTCTCCGGCTGGGAGATGGGCGGTCACGCCTATGCCAACGCCACGCACAGCGCCAGCTACCCCAAGCTGACCGCGGAGCAGGCCGACGAGGACTTCCGCAAGCTGCGCGAGTGGCTGGTGTCCAACGGCTTCACCAGCGAGCACTTCGCCTATCCGCACGGAGCGTTCCAGAAGACCTCGGACGGCGTTCCCGTCGACCTGATCGCCAGCCGGCACTTCACCACGGCCCGGTCGATCATCTCCGAGACGATCGAGTCGTTCGCCCCGGCCAACCCCTACCGCCTGAAGTCGCTGACGGGCATCACCGACGCCACCGGCATCGGCGGTACTCCGCTGACGCGGCTGACGGCCGAGGGCGGCCACCTGGACCGGTGCCGGGAGAACGGCGACTGGCTCATCCTCTGTCTGCACAAGATCGTCGACGGCACCCCGAAAACCAGCACGGAGATCGGCACGGCCGGGCTCACCACGCTGATGCAGGAGCTCGAGGACCGGGACATCCCGGTGGTGACCGTCGAGGAGGCGATGGCCTACTACAAGTAGGCGCACGGACATGACGCGAAGGGGGGCGGCCGTGAGGCCGCCCCCCTTCGTCGTTCGTACGCGACCGGGCCTACCAGCCGCCGCCCTGGCCGTTCTGCGGCCAGTCGGGGTTCTGATAGCCGCCCTGGCGGCCGTCACGGCCGTACCCCTGCTGGGGGTGCTGCGGCTGCTGCGGGTAGGGCTGCTGCTGGTACGGGTCGCCGTGGCCGCCCTGCCACTGCTGCTGCCCACCGCCCTGCCACTGCTGTCCGCCGTGCTGGGCGGGCGCCGCCTGGGCCGGCGCCGGAGTGCCCCAGCTCACGGGCTGCTGCGGCACGTTCTGGTGGTGCTCCTCGTCGTAGCCGGGCAGCGGCTGCGGCTGGCTGGGGACGTAGGCGGCCCGGGGCCGGGTGCGCAGGGCCACGCCCTCCAGACGCATGAGCTGGAGCGTCTCGGTGACCTTCTTGTCGGAGTACGGGTCCTCTTCCTCCCAGATCTCCGTCATGTCGGCCTCGTGGTCGCCGCCCACGGTCACCTCGACACCGGCCTGGCGGGTGCCCCAGCTGCCCTTGTGCAGGGTGAGCAGGGCGTAGAACCGCAGCGGGGTCAGCAGGAAGAGCTGGATCAGACCGTAGAGCGGGGCCAGCAGGAACATCCCGAACCGCTTGATGAAGCCCATGCCACGGCGCGGGAAGTCGAGGTAGCGGACGTTGCGCAGGTAGCCCATGAGGACCATGAACAGCGCGTAGTCGCCGATGTGGTTGAGGAACCGGGTCGGCTCCATGATCGGCAGGATGACCATGGAGTAGAACATGGCCGTGCCGAAGACCAGCCACAGGCCGAGCTCCATGCAGGTCAGCCAGAAGGCCGGCCGGAACTTCTTCTGGTGCCGGAAGGCCCACAGGGACTCACGGAAGAAGGACTTGTTCCAGCGGACCTGCTGGCGCAGGAAGTGCGGCAGCTTCTCGGGGACGGCGGTGTAGCCGACGGCGGTCTCCTGGAAGACCACCTGGCCTTCCATCAGGCAGTAGTTGGTCATCCGGCGGTCGTCGCCGAAAACGGCCGGCTTGCCCAGGAACTGCTGGTTGAGGAAGTCCGGCAGGTACTTGCGCACCAGGGTGCCGCGGTACGCCGAGAGGGCGCCGCAGCAGCAGAGCACGGACTTCAGCCGCGAGTAGGCGGCCCGCTCGAACAGGAAGGAGTTGCCGTAGCGCAGGTCCTGCAGGCGCGTGAAGATGTTGCTGTCGTGGTTGAGCGCCAGCACCATGCCCGTGGAGGCCATGATCTTCTCGTCGGCCAGCGGCAGCAGCAGCTCGCGCACGGTGTCCCGGGAGAGCACGGTGTCGGAGTCGACGCAGAGGAAGATGTCGGAGTACGGCGCCGCCTCGAAGCCCAGCGCCAGGGCCTCGCGCTTGCCCTT
Source organism: Streptomyces malachitofuscus (assembly GCF_055571035.1). NCBI lineage: Bacteria > Bacillati > Actinomycetota > Actinomycetes > Kitasatosporales > Streptomycetaceae > Streptomyces > Streptomyces malachitofuscus. The sequence continues at coordinate 369,832 of NZ_JBVIGA010000003.1, forward strand.
GTTCTCGGGCTGGATGCTGACGGTGTACTTGACGCCCAGGGCTTCGAACTCGGGCCGCAGCTTCTTCGCCGCCCGGATGCCTCCGGGGTCGGCGCTGCAGTCGTCGATGATGTGGATCTCGTTGGGGAGCCGGCTCTGCGCGAGCAGGGAGCGCATGCCCTGCTCGAACATCACCGGGTCCTCGTTGTAGATGGGAATGACCGCGGTGACCCAGCAGTCCTCCAGGTACTCCAGTTCCTCGCGGCCCGCCTTGGCGGGCCGGTAGAACAGGGCGCCGAACATCTTGAGGGCCAGCAGGCCCATGGCGCCCATGGAGTACAGGTGCAGCGAGTCGGAGTCGAGCCGGGTGGCGATGACCGCGGCGATCGCGAGGAAGAAGAAGTACGAGACCTTCAGGTGCCGGCGTTTGCGGTGCCCACGGCCGTCGGAGTCGACGGCCCCCGGTATGTACGTGTCCTCGGTTGTCACAGCTTGACCACCCGGGGGTGATCGGCGGACTTGCCCCGGGTGTCGAACAGCTTGCGGGCGCGGTCGGCCAGCAGGTCCAGATCTATCTCCCGGTGCGGCTGGAGCAGGATGGTGAGGTCCGCGGTCTCGGCGCCGGCCAGGTAGTCGTCGACGCGCTCGACCGGGGTGCCCTCGACCGCCCAGTCGTCGACCCGGGGGTCGAAGTAGACGAGTTCGGCGCCGCGGGCGAGGAGGTTCTCGGCGACCGCCATGGCCGGGCTCTCCCGCTGGTCGGAGATGTCCGGCTTGTAGGTGACGCCGAGCAGCAGCACGCGGGAGCCGCGCACGGCCTTGCCCTCGTCGTTGAGCAGATCGGCGGCACGGTTGACCACGTGCACCGGCATGCGCTGGTTGATCTCCTGCGCCAGCTCCACGAACCGGAACGGGATGCCCAGCGAACGCACCTTGTAGGAGAGGTAGTTGGGGTCGATCGGAATGCAGTGCCCGCCGACGCCGGGGCCGGGGTAGAACGGCGCGAAGCCGAACGGCTTGGTGGAGGCGCAGCGGATCGCGTCCCACAGGTCGACGCCGATCTCACGGCAGAACATCGACATCTCGTTGACGAGGGCGATGTTGACGTGCCGGTAGGTGTTCTCCAGCAGCTTGGCCATCTCGGCCTCGCGGGTGCCCTTGGCCTCGACCACGCGGGCCACGAAGCGCTCGTAGAGGGCACGGGCGGCCTTGGTGCAGTCGGCCGTGACGCCGCCGACGACCTTGGGCGTGTTCTCCAGGCCGAAGGAGGCGTTGCCCGGGTCGATGCGCTCGGGCGAGAAGGCCAGGTGGAAGTCCTTGCCCACGGTCAGGCCGCCGGCCTCCAGGCGGGGCCGCACGACCTCGTCGGTGGTGCCGGGGTAGGTCGTGGACTCCAGCACCACGAGGGTGCCGGGCCGCAGGTGGGTGGCTATGTCCTCCACCGCGGCGTGCACGGCGCCCAGGTCCGGGGAGCCGTACTCGGTGAGCGGGGTGGGCACGCAGATGACGACGGCAGCCGCGTCGGCGATGACCTCGGGGCGGTCGGAGGCCGTGAAGCCCTGGCCGAGCATGGCGCCGACCTCGTCGTCCGAGATGTCGTCGACATGTGAACGGCCACTGTTCAGCCCCTGGACAACTGCGCTGCTGCGGTCGAGACCCACCACCTTCAATCCGGCGGCTGCGGCGGAACGAGCCAGCGGCAGCCCCACGTAACCGAGTCCGACAACGACAAGATCCGTCGTGGAGGATCTGCTCACGACACCATTCCCCAACCCCGTTGCACGGCCACGGGCCGGCCGGACGCGGGCAGCACAAGCCGCCCGAGAAAATCGAACAAGTCCGAGGAGGCTAACAGAACCTTCACCTTTTCACCCTGCTCACAACAAGTGCGGCTTGTCACGTACACACCTGTACAACCCTTGGCGCAGCTCGTGTGTCTCCTGTCACCACAGTGACGTCCGGCCGGGCAGAGGCCCCGGCCGGCCTGCCCAGTCAGCGTGAACCGGAGCGACATGACCCACACCAGCGCCCCCGCCGGCGGGCCCCGGCCCGGCAGCCGCAGGCGTGCCCGCACCCGTGGCCGCGGCAGCACGTTCCGCCGTGTCGTCCTGCCGGTGCTGCTCGTGGTGGTCCTCGCGGCGGGCGGTACCGCATGGTGGCTGTACCGAGGGCTGGACGGCAACCTCAAGGACAGCGCGGTCGACCTGGACAAGGCGCTCGGCGACGAGAAGAACCGCCCACGGCGCGCGGCCGAGGCCGGTGACGCGCTGAACCTGCTGCTGCTCGGCTCGGACTCCCGGGCGGGGGCGAACGCGGCGCCGGACGGGGGCTCGGCCGCCGGGGCGCGCTCCGACACCGCGCTGCTGGTGCACATAGCGCGGGGCCGGACCGAGGCGGTGGCGGTGAGCATTCCGCGCGACACGCTGGTGACCCGGCCCGAGTGCACGAAGTCCGACGGCACGGTGGTGCCCTCGGCCCGGCGGGTGATGTTCAACTCCGTCTACGCGCAGGTGGGATCGGCGTGCACCGTAAAGACGGTCGAACAGATGAGTGACGTGCGGGTGGACCATCTCGTGGAGGTGGACTTCGCCGGGTTCAAGGGGATCGTGGACGCGATCGGCGGAGTGACGGTACGGCTGGAGCGGCCGATCACCTCGGGGCTGCGGCTGGACGCCGGTGAGCACCGGCTGGACGGCGACGAGGCGCTGAAGTTCGTACGCACCCGGCACGGTTACGGCGACGGCAGCGACCTGGGGCGGATCGAACTGCAGCAGAAGTTCCTGGGCGCGCTGCTGGCCGAGATCAAGCGGCAGGATGTGCTGGGGAGTCCGGCGAAGCTGTACCGGATCGCCGACCGGCTCACCGAGTCGCTGACCACCGACTCCGAGCTGGCCTCGCTCACCGCGCTGGCCGAGTTCGGGCAGAGCCTGGAGGGGATCGACCCCACGGCGATGGACACGGTCATGCTGCCGGTGGAGTACGACCGGGCCGACCCCAACCGGGTGGTGGCGGTGGAGCCGTTGGCGTCCCGGCTGTGGGAGGCGATCCGTACGGACGCGGAGATACCGGAGTCGGTGCGGAAGTCCCCGGCGCGCGGCTGAGGGACCCCCGGCGGTCCGAACGTCGGGCCGTCGGCGTCCATCGAGCCGGCGCATGGCGCCTGCCCCCCACCACCGTCCGGGCTCAGGCTTCCCGCCACGCCCGAAGAGCCAGCCCCGGCTCGTCCTTGCGGCGGGTGAGCAGGAGGGTGCCGGTGGACGGGGCGAGGGAGGCCGCGACGATCTCGTCGTGCTCGTCGAGGGCGACGGACACCACTGCTTCGGCGGGCAGTTGGGGACCGGACTCGGTCCACCAGGCGCCGGCGGACTCCTGCTGTGTGGGGTACGCGGCGAACGCGACCCGGCCGCTCGCCGAACGCTGGGCCAGCACGGTGCAGTCGTGGCCGTCGATGTCACAGCGCACGGCGGAGACCGGGCCGGGACCGGCCGCGGCGATCAGGGGGACGGGCGCGTCGCCGGGGCGCCATGCGCACACCTCCCCGCGCTCGTCGGTGAAGAAGAGGGTGGTGTGCTCGGCCGACGTGGCCAGGGCGCGCAGGGTGCCCGGCCGTACGGGTACGTCGACGCCCTCCGCCCGCACCGGCCGCTCGCCCGACTTCTGCTGACGCCAGTGCAGGATCCCGCCCGGACCGGCCGCGTACAGCTCGACCCGGCCCGACTCCCCCGTGACGGCGGCGAGTTCCTCGTGCACGTCCTCTCCGCCGAGCCGGGCCCACGGCTCCCAGCCGCCCTTCTCCTTCTGCGCCAGCAAGCTCACGCCGCCGCCCTGGTCACGGACGAAGACATGGGCGCGGCCCCGGTCGTCGACGGCGACGGCGGGGGTGCCGGTGCGCTCACCCTTCTTGTCGGGGTGGCCGACGGGGATCCAGTCCAGCGGGGCGAGCCGGGGGCGGAAGTGGGTGGAGTGGACCAGGCCGGCCTCACCGTTCGCGGTGGGCCGCCAGGCGACCAGATGGGCGTAGCCGTCGGCGCCCTGGCCGACGGCCGGTCCCGGGCACAGCTGCTGGTCGCCGCCGATCCTGCGGGGTGGCTCCCAGGCGCCGCCGGGCGCGAGTTCCGCTCGGCACAGGACGGCGTCGTCCGACGGCAGGTAGACGGTGAGGCGGCCGTCGCGGCCGCGGAGGAGCCAGTCGCCGTTCACCACTTCACCTTATGCAAGGCGGTTCGCGGGGCGCGGGCGGGGCGGCCCCGCGTGGGACCCTGGCCGCATGAACGACACCGCCGCCCTGCTCGTGATCGTCGACGCCGCGAATGTCGTCGGGTCGGTGCCCGACGGATGGTGGCGGGACCGCCGGGGCGCCGCGGAGCGCCTGCGCGACCGGCTGGCCGCGGACGGCCTGCCCGGCCGTTCCGGGCCCGTGGAGATCGTCCTGGTGGTCGAGGGAGCGGCCCGGGGGGTGGAGTCGGTGCCGGGCGTCCGCGTGGAGTCCGCCCCGGGCAGCGGCGACGACCACATGGTCGCCCTGGTCGCCGAGGCGGGCGACCGCCCGGTCCTGGTCGTCACGGCCGACCGCGAACTGCGCCGCAGGGTCACCGCCCTCGGCGCCGAAACCACGGGCCCCCGCACGGCCCGCCCCTGACCCCGGCTCCCCCTGGCGAGCACCGCGTCCGCCCCCGAGGACCCGCCCGCCGTGCGACCCGACACCCCAAGCCCCGGCCGGCCCCGAACACCCCCGACCAGCCAGTCGCAACCGCACCCCCAACACACCCCGGACACCGGCCACCCACCCAGCACGGACGCGCCACAGGCCCGCTCCCCAGGGGCCCCGTTCATGTCCTCCGGGCCGTCCGGCGCGGGCGGCGAGTGGTGCGGGCCGGGCATGGGGTGGCCCCGTGGCCACTCGGGGCGCGGGGCACGGGGCCGGGGGCGGGTTGTCAGCGGGTGGGTGGGGTGCTGGTCTCCTCCGGGGCCCGGGCCATCCGGCTGTGGGTGCGGCTGTAGAGGAAGTACACGACGATGCCGACCGCCATCCAGATGCCGAAGCGGACCCACGTCTCGGCGGGCAGGTTCAGCATCAGCCACAGGGACGCGCAGACCGAGACGATCGGCAGCACGGGCACCCACGGGGTGCGGAAGGCGCGGTGCAGGTCGGGCCGGGTCCTGCGGAGGATGATCACGCTGATGGCGACGATCACGAAGGCGAACAGCGTGCCGATGTTCACCAGCGCGGCCAGCTCGTTCAGCGGGGTGAAGCCCGCGAGGATCGCGATGGCGACACCGAGCAGGATGGTGGGCCGGTGCGGCGTCCTGAACCGGGGGTGGACCCGGGAGAAGAACCGGGGCAGCAGCCCGTCGCGGCTCATCGCGAAGAAGACCCGGGTCTGCCCGAGCAACAGGATCATGCAGACGGTCGTCAGGCCGACGGCGGCCCCGAAGCTGATGAAGCCCGCGAACCAGGGATGCCCGGTGGCCTTGAAGGCGTCCGCGAGCGGGGCGTCCACGGACAGTTCGCTGTAATGCTGCATACCGGTGACGACGATCGACACCAGGACGTACAGCAGGGTGCAGATGAACAGGGAGCCGAGGATGCCGCGGGGCATGTCGCGCTGCGGGTTCTTGGTCTCCTCGGCGGCCGTGGCGACGATGTCGAAGCCGATGAAGGCGAAGAACACCACCGAGGCGGCGGTGAAGATGCCCATCACGCCGAAGTTGGCCGGGGCCCAGCCGAACATCAACTGGATGAGCGGCGAATCGAGGCTGTCCCCGGCGGGCACCGGCTTCGAGTCCGGGATGAACGGGTCGTAGTTGTCGGCGGTGATGAAGAAGGCCCCCGCGATGATCACCACGAGGACCACGGTCACCTTGATGGCGACGACGATCGAGGTGACCCGGGCGGACAGCTTCATGCCGAGCACGAGGATGCCGGTGAGCACCAGCACCAGGGCGGCGGCGAGGATGTCGAACCCGAAGACGTCGGAGCCCTCGCGGCTGCCGAGTGCCGCCGGCATCTCCCAGCCCGCGTTGTCCATGAGCGACTGGATGTAACCCGACCAGCCGACCGCCACCACCGCCGTGCCGAGTGCGAACTCCAGGACCAGGTCCCAGCCGATGATCCAGGCGGGCAGCTCACCCAGGGAGGCGTAGGAGAAGGTGTAGGCGGAGCCCGCCACCGGGACGGTGGAGGCGAACTCGGCGTAGCAGAGCGCGGCGAGCGCGCAGACGACACCGGCCACCACGAACGCCAGGGCCGTGGCCGGTCCGGCGTTGTCCTTGGCGACCGTACCGGTGAGGACGAAGATGCCGGTGCCGATGATGACACCGACGCCGAAGACGGTCAGGTCCAGCGCGGAGAGGGACTTCTTGAGCGCATGCTCCGGTTCCTCGGTGTCGCGGATGGACTGCTCCACCTTCTTCGTCCGGAAGAGGGGGCTTGTCACGGGTACCTCCCACGCTTGTCGTCCTCGACATGATCGAGAGGGGGCGTAGGGTCGTATGCCCCGGCGCGGCGGGCTTCACGCAGACGGGCCGCCCGCGCCACTCTTCACAGTGGCACGGGCGGCCCATCCGGGCGACGCGTGGTGCGGGTCAGTCGCGGGCCGGTTCCACCGCGTCGGCGGTGGAGGGCTCGTACCGGCCGTCCAGCTTCGCCACCAGGCCGGTGACCTGGCGGGCGATGTCGGGTGCGGTCAGCCCGATCTCGGCCATGACCTCGGCGCGGGAGGCGTGGTCGAGGAAGCGCGGCGGGATGCCGAAGTCGCGCAGCGGCACGTCCACGCCGGCGTCGCGCAGGGCCTGGGCGATCGTGGAGCCGACACCGCCGACCCGCGAGTTGTCCTCGACGGTGACGACGACGCGGTGCTTCTCGGCGAGCGGCGCCATCGCCTCGTCGACGGGCTTGACCCAGCGCGGGTCGACGACGGTGGTGGAGATGCCCTGACGGTCGAGGAGGGAGGCGATCTCCAGGCACATCGGGGCGAGCGCTCCCACGGACACCAGCAGCACGTCGGGGGTGTCGGTGCCGGGCTCGCGCAGGACGTCCATGCCGCCGACGCGGCCCACGGCGGGCACGGCGGGGCCGACGGCGCCCTTGGAGAAGCGCACCACGGTGGGGGCGTCGTCGACGGCGACGGCCTCGCGCAGCTGGGCGCGGACCTGGTCGGCGTCGCGCGGGGCGGCCAGCCGCAGCCCGGGGACGACCTGGAGGATCGACATGTCCCACATGCCGTTGTGGGAGGCGCCGTCGGTGCCGGTGACGCCGGCCCGGTCGAGCACGAACGTCACCCCGCACCTGTGCAGGGCCACGTCCATGAGCACCTGGTCGAAGGCGCGGTTGAGGAAGGTGGCGTAGACGGCGAAGACGGGGTGCACGCCGGCGTGGGCGAGGCCCGCCGCGGAGACGGCGCCGTGCTGCTCGGCGATGCCGACGTCGTAGACCCGGTCGGGGAAGCGTTTGGCGAACTTGTCCAGGCCGACCGGCTGGAGCATGGCGGCGGTGATGGCGACGACGTCCTCGCGCTCCTCGCCGAGCTTCACCATCTCCTCGCCGAAGACGGACGTCCAGTCGGCGCCCGAGGTGGCGATCGGCAGACCCGTGTCGGGGTGGATCTTGCCGACGGCGTGGAAGCGGTCCGCCTCGTCCTGGAGGGCGGGCTGGTAGCCGCGGCCCTTCTCGGTGAGGCAGTGCACGATCACCGGGCCGTTGAAGCGCTTGGCCCGGGCCAGCGCGGACTCCAGGGCCTCGATGTCGTGGCCGTCGATGGGGCCGACGTACTTCAGGCCGAGGTCCTCGAACATGCCCTGAGGGGCGATGAAGTCCTTCAGGCCCTTCTTGGCGCCGTGCAGGGTGTCGAAGAGGGGCTTGCCGACGACCGGGGTGCGCTCCAGGAGGTCCTTGGTGCGGGTCAGGAAGCGCTCGTAGCCGTCGGTGGTGCGCAGCGTCGCGAGGTGGTTGGCGAGGCCGCCGATGGTGGGCGAGTAGGAGCGCTCGTTGTCGTTGACGACGATGACGAGCGGGCGGTCCTTCGCGTCGGCGATGTTGTTCAGTGCCTCCCAGGCCATGCCGCCGGTGAGCGCGCCGTCGCCGATGACCGCGACGACGTGGCTGTCGTCCCGCTTCATGATCTGGTTGGCCTTGGCGATGCCGTCGGCCCAGCCGAGCACCGTGGAGGCGTGGCTGTTCTCGATGACGTCGTGCTCGGACTCGGCCTGCGAGGGGTAGCCGGACAGGCCGCCCTTCATCTTCAGCTTGGAGAAGTCCTGCCGGCCGGTCAGCAGCTTGTGCACGTAGGACTGGTGGCCGGTGTCCCAGAGCACCTTGTCCTTGGGTGACTCGAAGACCCGGTGCAGGGCGATGGTGAGCTCCACCACACCGAGGTTGGGGCCGAGGTGGCCGCCGGTCTTGGAGACCGCGTCGACGAGGAAGGTCCGGATCTCCCCGGCCAGCTGGACGAGCTCCTCCGGGCTGAGCCGGTCCAGATCGCGCGGTCCCCTGATGCGGGTCAGCAGCGGCACCCGTGCCTCCTTGCAGTAGAGCTGATCGAGCTGTTGCCGGGCGGGTCGAGTCTAATGTTCCGCTCCGCCGTGACGACTCCGGGCGGTGCGTCGTACATCACCCGATCAGCAGTACCCCGATTGCATCAACCCCACGACACGCGTGTTGCCCGGCGCCGTCAAGGCACCGGGCAACAGCAACGCCGTCAGGGGCGCGGGGCTCGATCGATGGGCGGCTCCGCCGCGTGGGCGCGGTCGACCACAGCGGACCGGCAGCCGCCCCGCTACGCGCGCCCTGCGGTCTTCTGCGTCTTACGGGTGACCGCGTCGATGACGACGGTCGCCAGAAGCACACCACCGGTGATCATGTACTGCACCGGCGAGGCGATGCCTTCCAGTGCCAGACCGTAGGTGATCGAGATGATGACCATCACACCGAGCAGCGCGTCCCACGTGCGGCCGCGACCGCCGAAGAGCGACGTACCACCGATGACGGCCGCGGCGATGACGTTCATCAGGAACTCACCGGTACCCGCGCCCTGGTTGGCGGAGGCGATCTTCGAGGCGACGAACAGACCGCCGATCGCGGCGAAGGTACCGGCGATCGCGAAGACCGAGATCCGGACCATCTCCACGTTGATACCGGCGCGGCGGGACGCCTCGACGCTGCCGCCGAGCGCGAAGACCTTGCGGCCGTAGGACGTGCGGCGCAGCACGAAGTCCGTGAGGAGCAGGAAGGCCAGGAAGATCACCACGGCCAGGGGCAGGCCCTTGTACTGGTTGAAGACGATCGCGACGACGAACGCCAGGACGGCGAGCAGCACGGTCCGCACGATGATCTCGTTCAGCGGGCGGGACGGCACACCGGCGGCCTCGCGGCGGCGGTTGTCGAAGAACGCCAGCAGGAAGTACCCCACGGTGGCGACGATCGCCAGGCCGTACGCGGCGGCCACATCGGTGAAGTAGTAGCTGGTCAGCTTGACGACGAGGCCCTCGGAGTCGAGGTTGATCGTGCCGTTGCTGCCCAGGATCTGCAGCATGAAGCCCTGCCAGAACAGCAGTCCGGCCAGGGTCACGGCGAACGCCGGGACGCCGATGCGGGCGAAGATGAAGCCGTGGATGGCGCCGGCCACCGTGCCGGTGAGGATCGCCAGCACCAGGGCCAGGATCTCGTTCATCCCGTGGGTGACGCTCATGACCGCGAAGGCCGCGCCCGCGACACCGCTGACCGAGCCGACCGACAGGTCGATCTCGCCGAGCAGCAGGACGAAGACGATACCGACGGCGATCATGCCCGTGCCGACCATGGCGACGGACATGTCCGAGAAGTTGCCGGCGGTGAGGAAGTTGGAGTTCAGGCTGGTGAAGATGGCCCAGATGATCACCAGGCCGACCACGACGGGGATGGAGCCGAGGTCACCGGCCTTCATCTTCCGCTTGAACTCGTTCCAGTAACCCAGGAAGCCCTGCTCACGGACCAGCAGCCGGGGGTCGACCACGGTGACCGCGGCGGCGGCCGCCTCGGGGTTCTCCACGGCGTGGTCCTCGGCGGGGGCGGAGGTCTTTTCGGTGCTCACTTCTTGATCTCCCCATTGGTGCGCGCCGCACGACGGGTCACGGCGTTGTCCGTGGCGCCCGTGATGGCGGAGATGATCTCTTCCTGCGAGGTCGACTTGACCTCGAAGACGCCGTTGTTGCGGCCGAGCCGCAGCACGGCGACCTTGTCCGCCACGGCCTTCACATCGGCCATGTTGTGGCTGATGAGGATGACCGCGTGACCGCGCTCGCGCAGCCGCTCGACCAGGTCGAGGACCTGGGCGGTCTGCTCGACGCCGAGGGCGGCGGTGGGCTCGTCGAGGATCACCAGCTTCGGCTCGCCGAGCATGGACCGGGCGATGGCCACGACCTGGCGCTGTCCTCCGGAGAGGGAGGCGATCGGGATCCGGACGCTGGGGATGCGGATCGAGAGGGTGTCGAGGAGCTCGCGGGAGCGGCGCTCCATCTCGACCTCGTCCAGGACACCGCGCCGGCGCAGTTCCCGTCCCAGGTAGAGGTTGCCGACGACATCGATGTTGTCGCACAGCGCGAGGTCCTGGTAGACCGTCGCGATGCCCAGGTTCTGGGCGTCGTGCGGCCTGTTGATCTGAACCTTCCGGCCGTCCCACTCGATGACGCCCTCATCGATGGGATGCACGCCGGCGATCGTCTTGACCAGGGTGGACTTTCCGGCTCCGTTGTCGCCCACCAGGGCGACCACCTCACCGGCGTGGACCTCAAGCTCTACGTCGGTGAGCGCCTGGACGGCACCGAACCGCTTGGAGACCCCGCGCAACGCCAGCACGGGCGTAGCGGACACGTGAACCATCTCCTTCGCCGCCTGACCCGGCGGGAGGTTGTGCAGAGAATTTGGGGGGTTGTTCCGTCCGGCGCCCCGCGTAGCTTGCGGGGCTGATGTGTGCGGGGCGCCGGCGGAAGCGCGTGGCAGTCGTCCCGTCGGGGAGTCCGGGTCACGGACTCCCTCGTCTGTCACGGGACTTGGGGACTGCTTACTTGAGGCCGATCTTGTCGCAGGCGGCCTTGTACTTGTCCGTGCAGATCTCCTGGACGGTGTAGATGCCGTCCTTGATCACGGTGTCGTTGATGTTCTCCTGGGTCAGCGACACGACCGGGACGAGGACCGACGGCACACCCTTGGTGGTGGGGCTGTCGACCTTGTCCTTGGCGAGGGAGTCCAGCGACTTGCCCTGGGCGAGCAGGACGGCCATCTCCGCGGCGACGTCCGCCTCCTGCGGGTAGGGCTTGTAGACGCTCATGTACTGCTCACCGGTGACGATGCGCTGCACACCCGCGAGTTCGGCGTCCTGGCCGGTGACCGGGATGTCGGCGATGCCGGCGGCCTTCAGGGCGGTGATGATGCCGCCCGCCATGCCGTCGTTGGCGGAGTAGACGCCGACGATCTTGTCCTTGCCGAGGGCGGAGATGGCGCCCTCCATGTTGGCGTTGGCGTTCTCCGGCTTCCACTCCTTGGTGTCGTACTCGCGGCCGACCTTCACCTTGCCGTCGAGGACGGAGTGGGCGCCCTCCTTGAACATGGCGGCGTTCGGGTCGGTGGAGGAGCCGTTCATCATGACGATCTGGCCGTCCTTGGCCTTGTCGCCCAGGGCCTTCAGCAGGGCCTCGCCCTGCGTCTTGCCGACCGTCACGTTGTCGAACGAGGTGTAGGCGTCGATCGGGCCCTCGGCGAGGCGGTCGTAGGCGACGACCGGGATGCCCTGGTCCTTGGCCTTCTTCACCGAGCCGGCGATGGCCTTGGAGTCCACCGCGTCCACGATGAGCACGTCCACCTTGTTGGTGATCATCGTGTCGACCTGCTGGTTCTGCAGGCTGGCGTCCTGCTTGGCGTTGGCGTAGACGACCTCGCCCTTGTTGTTCGTGAGCTCCTTGACCTTCTTCTCGATCAAGGGCTTGTCGAACTTCTCGTACCGCGCGGTCTGGTTCTCCGGCAGGAGCAGACCGACCTTGATGTCATCGCCCTTGGCGGCGGAACCGCCGTTGTCCTTCTTGTCGCCCGCCTCCTCGGCGCTGCCACAGGCAGCGAGCGAGACGGCCATGGCACCCGCGGCAATGGCGATAGCAGCACGACGCATACGCGTGTTCATTCAGAAACCTCCCTGACGAGGCCGCGTCGTTGCGGCCGAGGTGGCTGGAAGTCAACTCGGCCACACGTGCGACGTCAAGAAGTAAATCCTTAACGAGATGGCAACGGTGCCATCCGTTCTCTAAGTGAAGGCAGGGTCGACGGCGGCGAGTGACCCCGTCGCAGTACCGTCCAAAAGAGTCGAATCGCCCATCTCACTCAGTGCGAGAGCGAGCGCTCCGAGCACCTCCGCACGGCCCCCAAGTGCCCCGGGGAGAACGGACAGTTGACGTGCCGCACTGGGGATCGCATAGCGGCCGACGGACTCCCGGATCGGCCCGAGCACCAGCTCGCCGGCCTCGGCGAGATCACCGCCGAGCACCACCCGGCTCGGGTTCAGCAGGTTGCAGAGATTGGCGACTCCACTGCCGATGTGGCGGCCGACGTCGGCGATCACCCGACGGCAGCCCGGGTCTCCGTCCCGTGCCAGCCTGACGACGCCTTCCATCGTCAGGTCGGTGCCGTGACTGGGCTGGAGCAGCGGGAGCACATAGCGCGCCGCCGCGAACGTCTCCAGGCAGCCGCGATTGCCGCAGCGGCACACAGGGCCGGATTCGTCGAGTGTAATATGTCCGATTTCGCCCGCGGTGCCGCCCGGGCCGCGATAGATCTTCCCGCTGATCACCAGACCCGCGCCGACACCGCTGGCGACCTTGATGTACGCCAGGTCGCGCACGCCCCTGCCGCTGCCCCAGACCATCTCGCCGAGGGCGCCCAGGTTGGCGTCGTTGTCCACGTGCACCGGCACGCCGAGCCGCCCCCGCAGCTCCTCGGCGGGCTTGGTGCCGGTCCAGCCGGGCAGGATCGCGGTCGAGCCCAGCGTGCCCGACTCCACGTCGATCGGACCGGGTACGCCGAGGCCCACCCCGGCGACCTTGGAACGGTCCACCCCGGTCGCCTCGATCAGCCGGCTGACCAGCTGTTCCGCCCGGTCGAAGCCCTGCGTCGAGGAGGCGTCCACGTCCAGCGGCTCGGACTCCTCGGCCAGCACCTGATGGGCGAGGTTCCCGACCGCGACCCGCAGATGGGTGTGCCCGAAGTCGACGCCGATGACGATGCCGGCGTCCCCGCTCAGCGAGACGCTGCGGGCCCGGCGGCCGCCCGACGAGGTGGGCGTGACCTCGACCGTCCCGCCGTCCTTCAGTTCCCGGACGATATTGGAGACCGTGGCCGCGGACAGGCCCGTGGTCCTCGCGATCTCCGCCTGGGTGAGAGAACCCGCCAGACGTACTGCTCGGACGACCCGCTCCAGGTTGGCTCGGTGCAGCGACGACTGCGACCCCGGAGTCTCCATTGACTCTCACCCTCATCCCTGGGCCCGCGTCACCCTGGGGCGACGGGACCTTGTACAAGTTATGAACTCCAAGCTCCGATGAATCGCCCAGTGGCGTCAAGACCTTGACAGAAATCGGTTCCAGGCCGTGCCCACGGCCGACTACCGGCGGTACGCCACAGGGGTCCGGCCCCGGAGAGCTGTCTCTCCGGGGCCGGACCCCTGCGTACGACGGGTGGAGCGGCGGTGGGCGTCAGCGGAAGGTACCCTGTGACACCGAACCGGCGATCCGCCGCTGGAAGACGCAGTACACGATCAGTACGGGCACCACCGTGATCACGATCGCCGCGAACAGCGCGCCATAGTCGATGTCGTAGACCTGCGAGGACGCGTAGGCGGCCATGCCCTGGGTGAGGACCCACATGTCCTGGTCGGTGTTGAGCGCCACCGGCAGCAGGAACTGGTTCCACAGGCCCAGGAAGTTGAAGATCGCCACCGCCGCCATGCCCGGGCGGGCCATCGGCAGCATCACCTGGAAGAACGCCCGCCAGTCCCCGGCACCGTCGATCAGCGCGGCCTCGTACACGTCGTGCGGCAGCGACCGGAAGAACGAATAGAGGAAGAACATCGTGAACGGCAGCGCGAACGCGACATAGGTGAGAATCAGTCCGAACCGCGTGTTCAGCAGACCGAAGTTCTGCAACTGGAAGAAGAGCGGAACGATCGCCAGGAAGACCGGGAAAGTCAGGCCGGCGAGCATGACGTAGTAGATCAGCCGGCGGCCGGGGAACTCGAACCGGGCGAGAATGTAGGCGCACATCGCGCCGAGCAGCATCACCAGGATCAGTGCCGAGACCACGACGATCACGGAATTGAGGAAATACCTCCCGATATTCGCGTCGGTCCATGCGTTCGCGTAGTTCTCGATCCGCCAGTGATCCGGCAGCGAGAACGGCGACGAGAGGATCTCGCCGGTCGATTTGAACGACGACATCAGCACCCACAGCATGGGCACGATCACGATCACGGACCACAGGATCAGCAGGGCGTGCGAGATCGCCGCGAATCTGCGGTCGCTGCTCGCGGCGACGCGCGTCAGCTTCCGGTCTCTCGCCGGTTTACGGTCACTGGCCGGCTTCCGGTCGGCGGCGATGACGCTCACCCGGCACCTCCCTTGGCTGCGGCACGCCGAGCTCTGGACCCAGGTGCTTTCCTCCTGCTCTCGCCCTCGCCGCCGCCGGTGAGGCGGTTGACGAGGAACACCAGCGCCGCGAACACCAGGGTGACGACGGCGAGGACGACGCCCATCGCGGTGGCGTAGCCGAACTGCTGCTTGGCGAAAGCGACGTTGAACAGACGCTGGCTGATGGTCAGGGTCGAGTTGTCCGGGCCGCCGTTCGGCACCATCGCCTGGACGTACACGAACGCGTCGAGGGCGGCGATGCCCAGGTAGATGTACGCCGTCTGCACGCTGTCCCGGATCGCCGGCAGGGTGATCGAGATCGTGGTGCGCAGCCGGCCGGCCCCGTCGATCCTCGCCGCCTCGTACAGCTCGGCGGGAACGCCCTTGATCGCGGCGATGAAGAGCACCGCGTAGAACCCGACGAGCCCCCAGATGATGACGAACATCACGGACGGCATCGCCGTCGCCTTCTCGCCCAGCCACGCGAACGTGTCGAACTGGTCGAGGCCCAGGCCCGTGAGGACGCCGTTGAGCAGTCCGGCGTTCGGGTCGTACATCTGCGCCCAGATCAGACCGACGATGATCGCCGGCACGACGTAGGGGAAGAACGAGATGATCCGGTAGAAGGACGCTCCCCGGATCCCTCGGACGGGGCCCTTGCTCGGCCCGCCCAGGGTGATGGCCACGGCGACCCCGAGGGCGAGCGTCAGGGTCACCAGCGGCACGAAGACCGCGAGGAGTGCGACGTTGCGCAACGCCTTCAGGAAAATGTCGTCCTGGAACATCTTCGTGAAGTTGTCGAAGCCGACGAAGTTGTAGTCCGGGCTGAAGCCACGCCAGTCGGTCATGGCCCAGAAGATCGCCTGGCCGAACGGGATCAGGACGAAGATCACGAAGATGGCCAGCGGGACACCGAGGAACGCGAGGAAGAACGTCACCCGGTCGAACGTGAGCTTGCGGCGCCGTGGCCGCCCGCCGCGAGCGGCCGGCTCGGGCCGGCGGCTCGCGGTTTCGGCAGTGGGGATCGTGTCCTTCATCGCGGTGCTAGCTGACCTTGACCTTGTCGACGGAGTCGTCTTCCCGGACCTTGTCGGAGATCTTCTGCAGGGCCGAGGTCAGCCCCTTGCCGTCGAGGTCACCGGCGAGGAACGAGTTCCACGGCACCAGCTGGTCGGTGTTCATCCCGTAGGTCTCGACGAACATGTAGTTGAAGATGTTGGTGCCCGCGGCCTCCAGCATCGTCGTCTGCGAGACGAGCGCCGTCGATCCGTAGCCGTCGGCGGGCACGGTGCCCTTGACGATCGTCGGGGCCAGCTTCGACTTGGAGAAGTTGGCGGCCGCCTTCTCCGACAGCATCGCCCGCAGCACTTCCTTGCCGCCGGCCGGGTTCTTGCCCTGCTTGGGCACGATGAACGGCTCGCCGGCAGCCGCGCGGAGCGACTCGTAGGGCAGCGCCGGCTTGTCGGTGAGCGTCATCGACGGGAATCCGGTCATCTGGAAGTCCGCCTTCGTGGCCTTCTTCATCTCGTTCTCGATCCAGCCACCGGACGGGTAGAGCAGCGCCTTCTGGTCGTTGCTCCAGATCGCCTGCGCCTTCTGGAACTGGGTGCCGGAGCCACCGGGGACGAACATCTTCTGCTTGACCATGGTCTCCATGACCTTGATGACGCCCTGGATGGCCGGGTGCGACCAGCAGCCCTTCTCCAGGTTCTCCAGGCCGAGCCGGACCTCGTCGCCGCCCTCCTTGATCGCCGAGTCGATCAGGAGCGTGCGGTAGTAGGTCGCCGCCTCCTTGCCGTGGACGAAGAGGTACTTGCCCTTCTTCTTCGCCTTCTGGCCGAGGTCGAGCGCCTCGTCCCAGGTCTTCGGCGGGGTCCAGTCGTTCTCCTCGAAGAGCGTCTTCGAGTACCAGACGCCGTACACGGTCATCACGTAGTTGAGCGCGACGAACTTGTCCTTGAACGTGCCGGGGACCTTGACGCCGGGGTAGACGATGTCGGCGATCTTCTTGCCTTCGTAGGTGTTGGCCTCGAAGAGGTCGTCGAGCTCCTCCAGCTGGTCGAGGATGCCGAGGAAGCCGATCTGGTCCTCACCGGAGTTGTCGATGAGGTCCGGCGGGTTGCCGCCGACGAAGCGGGGCTGGAGCTGGGGGGCGATGTCGACGACCGGCTCGACCTGGACCTTGAGGCCCTTGACCTGGCTGCTGAGCACCTGGTTGGTGTAGTCGACGTAGTCGGTGCCGTAGCCGCCGTCGAAGATGGCCGCTTCGACCGTGGAGTTCGCGGCGACACCGAACGGGTTCTTGGCGCTCTTCTCGCCCTTCGGGCCGCCGTCGCCGTCGCTGTCCTTGCTGGAGGGAGAGCTGCACGCGACCGCGAACGAGCCCATCGCCGCGGTGGCGATGGCCCCGCGCAGGAGCGTCCGCCTGTCGAGAGATCCGGCACGAATGGTCATCTCTGCATCCTCACTGATCGATTGGATCTGTACGGGTGTGCTGCGTGTGCGCCCGCCGCGGCCGGACCGGTCCTGCGCCGGCCGCACGGGGGGCGTTGTCGCCGTCGTCTCGGAGCCGCGGCGCGGCCCCGATGATCAGCTGAGCGATGCCGGCACAACAGTCGCCGGGGCCGGAGCGGCGGTCGCGCTCCGCCTGATCGGATCGCGATGGCCTACGCCGGTGGTGGATCCCATGCTCAAGTCCTCGCCTTCTCCAGGACTCAGGCGGTGAACCGGATCCTCCCCGGCACCGCGTTCGGGTCAAGCTGGGTCGTGCAGGAAATGCGGCCGTACAAGGTCGGGTGCGGTGAAGATGCCCCGGAGTGCCGACAGGTATAGTCCACTTCACGCGGACGGAGCAAGATCAAATGCAAGGTTCCTCATACGTCTTTTCCGAGTTGAGACCTCGCGGAAATATGAGCGTCCGGCGTGTTCCGTTGTGGAAATGTCCTTACCACCGGGCCTGAATGCCACATTCAACCCCTTGACACCATGGGCCACTTGGCCCACTACTGGTCCTTGCGCACTTTGATTGACAACGTTGTCCAGCGCAGGGAGGGTGCTCGCGCATGGAACAGAGGGTTCGGCACAGATGGAGCACGGCGGTCGTCGCGACGACCGCCTTCGCTTTGGCCGCGGGCTCGCAGGGCGTCGCGGTGGCGCTGCCCCAGGCGCCGCCGAAGGCGGACCGTGAGTTCGCGTCGTCGTTCGAGTCCGGGGACCCCGCCCCGGACTGGCAGAACACCGTCGACACCGCACCGGACGGCGAGAAGCGTGCCTCGGGTGTGGACGGCGGGTTCACGTCCGGCATCCCGGGCAATGTCACCGAGCACGTCACGGGGGTGCG
Organism: Streptomyces malachitofuscus; assembly: GCF_055571035.1. Classification (NCBI taxonomy): domain Bacteria; kingdom Bacillati; phylum Actinomycetota; class Actinomycetes; order Kitasatosporales; family Streptomycetaceae; genus Streptomyces; species Streptomyces malachitofuscus. The sequence continues at coordinate 387,794 of NZ_JBVIGA010000003.1, forward strand.
CGCCAGCGGGGAGAACACGGGCGGCAAGGAGGTGAAGGGCAACCTCTTCGACGGCGAGTCCGCCACCAAGTGGCTGACCTTCGCACCGACCGGCTGGATCGAGTTCGACCTGAACGAACCGAAGAAGATCGTCAAGTACGCCCTCACCTCGGCCAACGACCACGACGAACGCGACCCCGTGGACTGGACGCTGAAGGGCTCGGCGGACGGCGAGACCTGGCAGACCGTGGACACCCGCTCCGGGCAGGCCTTCGAGGAGCGCTTCCAGACCAGGACGTACGACCTCGCCGAGACGGCCGAGTTCGCGCACTGGCGGCTGGAGTTCACCAAGAACAACGGGGCGAACGACGCCCTCCAGCTCGCCGAGATCCAGCTGTCCACCGGCGTCGCCGACCCGATACCGAAGGACATGCTCTCCCTCGTCGACAGCGGCCCCGCCGGCTCACCGACGGCCAAGGCGGACGCCGGCTTCACCGGGAAGCGGGCCCTCAGATACGCCGGCCGGCACACCACGGAGGGCCGGGCGTACTCGTACAACAAGGTCTTCGACGTCGATGTGAAGGTCGACCGTCGCACGGAGCTGTCGTACAAGATCTTCCCGTGGATGTCGGACCGCGAGCTCGACTACGACGCCACGAACGTCTCCGTCGACCTGGCCTTCACCGACGGCACCTACTTGAGCGGCCTCAAGGCGACCGACCAGCACGGCTTCCCGCTGACGCCGCGCGGCCAGGGCGACTCCAAGGTGCTGTACGTCAACCAGTGGAACAGCGTGCGCTCGGCGATCGGTTCGGTCGCCGCCGGAAAGACCGTCGACCGGATCCTGGTGGCGTACGACTCCCCCAAGGGCCCGGCGAAGTTCCGCGGCTGGCTGGACGACGTGGAGCTGAAGCGGGTGCGCCCCGAGCGGCCCAAGCCCCATCTGTCCGACTACGCGCTGACCACCCGGGGCACCAACTCCAGCGGCAGCTTCTCGCGCGGCAACAACTTCCCCGCGACGGCCGTGCCGCACGGGTTCAACTTCTGGACCCCGGTCACCAACGCCAGGTCGACGAGCTGGCTGTACGACTACGCGAGCGGCAACAACGACGACAACCTCCCGACGATCCAGGCGTTCAGCGCGAGCCACGAGCCCAGCCCCTGGATGGGCGACCGGCAGACCTTCCAGGTGATGCCCTCGATCGCCTCCGGCACCCCGGACCTCGGACGTGAGGCGCGCGAGCTGGCCTTCCGCCACGAGAACGAGACCGCGCGGCCGTACTACTACGGAGTGCGGTTCGAGAACGGCCTGAAGGCCGAGATGACGCCGACGGACCACGCGGCGATGATGCGCTTCACCTTCCCGGGCGACGACGCGAGCGTGCTGTTCGACAACGCCGGCGACGAGAACGTCCCGGACCGGGGCGGTCTGACCCTCGACAAGGACAACGGCACCTTCACCGGCTACTCGGACGTCAAGTCCGGCCTCTCCACGGGCGCGACCCGGCTGTTCGTCCACGGCGAGTTCGACAGCGAGGTCACCGGCGGTGACTCCAGCGGCCTCAAGGGCCACCTGCGCTTCGACGCGGGCAAGGACCGCACGGTGACGCTGCGCCTGGCCACCTCGCTGATCAGCGTCGACCAGGCGAAGGACAACCTGCGCCAGGAGCTGCCGAAGCGCGCCTCCTTCGACAAGGTCAAGCGGGACGCCCAGCGCCGGTGGGACCGGATCCTCGGCAAGGTCGAGGTCGAGGGCGCCACCCCCGACCAGCTGACCACGCTGTACTCCAGCCTCTACCGGCTGTACCTGTACCCGAACTCGGGCCACGAGAAGGTGGACGGCACGTTCAAGTACGCCTCTCCCTTCTCCAAGGCGGAAGGGCCCGACACCCCGACGCACACCGGCGCCAAGATCGTCGACGGCAAGGTGTACGTCAACAACGGATTCTGGGACACCTACCGCACCACCTGGCCGGCGTACTCCTTCCTGACCCCGTCCAAGGCCGGTGAGCTGGTCGACGGGTTCGTGCAGCACTACAAGGACGGCGGCTGGACCTCCCGCTGGTCCTCCCCCGGCTACGCCGACCTGATGACCGGCACCTCCTCGGACGTCGCGTTCGCGGACGCGTACGTCAAGGGCGTCGACTTCGACGCGGAGGCGGCGTACGACGCGGCGGTGAAGAACGCCACCGTCGTGCCCCCGTCGTCCGGTGTGGGCCGCAAGGGCATGGCCACCTCGCCCTTCCTCGGCTACACGAGCACGGAGACGCACGAGGGCCTGTCGTGGGCGCTGGAGGGCTTCCTCAACGACTACGGCATCGCGAAGATGGGCCAGGCCCTCCACGAGAAGACCGGCGAGAAGCGCTACCAGGAGGAGTCCGCGTACTTCCTCGACCGCGCCCAGGACTACGTCAACCTCTTCGACTCCGAGGCCGGGTTCTTCCAGGGCAGGAACCTCAAGGGCGACTGGCGGGTGGAGTCCTCGAAGTACGACCCGCGCGTGTGGGGTCACGACTACACCGAGACCAACGGCTGGGGCTACGCCTTCACCGCCGCGCAGGACAGCCGCGGACTGGCCAACCTGTACGGCGGGCGCAAGGGACTCGGCGACAAGCTCGACGAGTACCTGTCCACACCCGAGACGGCCTCCCCGGAGCTCAAGGGCTCCTACGGCGGTGTCATCCACGAGATGATCGAGGCCCGGGACGTCCGGATGGGCATGTACGGCCACTCCAACCAGGTGGCCCACCACGCCCTGTACATGTACGACGCGGCCGGGCAGCCCTGGAAGACGCAGAAGAGCGTGCGCGAGGTGCTGTCCCGCCTGTACACCGGCAGTGAGATCGGCCAGGGCTACCACGGCGACGAGGACAACGGCGAGCAGTCGGCCTGGTACCTGTTCTCCTCGCTCGGCTTCTACCCGCTGGTCATGGGCAGTGGCGAGTACGCCATCGGCTCCCCGCTGTTCAAGAAGGTCACCGTGCACCTGGAGAACGGCCGCGAGCTGGTCGTCAAGGCGCCCAGGAACAGCGCGAAGAACGTCTACGTGCAGGGTCTGAAGGTCAACGGCAAGCGCTGGAACTCCACGTCGCTGCCGCACTCGGTGATCGCCAAGGGAGGGGTCCTCGAGTTCGACATGGGCTCGCGTCCCTCGTCGTGGGGCACCGGCAAGAACGCGGCTCCCGTGTCGATCGCCCAGGACGACGAGGTGCCCACGCCCCGTAAGGACGCCCTGAAGGGCGAGGGCGAGCTGTTCGACAACACGTCGGCGACCGGTGCCACGGTGTCCACCGTGGAGCTGCCCGTCACCGGGGACACCAAGGCGGTGCAGTACACGCTGACGTCCTCGGACCACACCAAGGCGCCCAAGGGCTGGGTGCTGCAGGGTTCGGCCGACGGGGAGAAGTGGACGGACCTGGACCGGCGGACGGACGAGTCCTTCCGCTGGGACCGGCAGCTGCGCGCCTTCTCCATCGACGCGCCGAAGGCCTACGGCCACTACCGGCTGGTGCTGACCGGTGAGGCGGCGCTGACGGAGGTGGAACTGCTGAGCTGACCACCGGCGCACAGGGGCGGGCCCGGGCATCGCCCGGACCCGCCCTTTTTCAGTGGATGGTCCGTCCCCGCTCGTCCGGCACCCCGGACTTGCGCAGGAAGTAGCTGTTGATCTGGTCGCGCCACTCACGGGCGCTGCGCAGCTGCTCCTCGAACCGCTCGGCCACGCGGGCGTGACGTGCCGGTTCCACCAGATCCGCGAGGCCCGCCCACATCCGGCGGGCCTCCTCGGCCTCCTCGACACCCTCGAAATGGGTGTCGTAGATGTGCTGGATCACCGTCTTCCCGCTGGGCAGCACATGGCCGTACGGCACATGGTGGAAGAACAGCAGCAGCTCCTCCGGGCAGGTGTCGGGGAACTCGTACACCTCGGCCCACGGCGCGGCGTACTGCCCGGCGTAACCGGTGCCGGTCGCCGTGCTGCGGTCGACGCCGACGCCGTCCCGGTCGGCGAAGTGGTAGGTGCCCCAGGGGCTGTACTCGTAGCCGTCGACGCTCGGCCCGTAGTGGTGGCCGGGCTGCACCATGAAGCCCACGCCGAGCGGCGCGGTGTACTTCTCGTACGTCGCCCAGGAGCCGTCCAGCACCGCGTGCAGCCCCTCGGCCAGCCGCTCCGGTGCCCCCGGGTGGGTCAGCGCGATCCACTCGTCGAGGACGGCCCGTGGATCCGCCGCCGGGTCCCAGGCCAGCCGCCCGAAGGTGTAGAGGTTGGCCTGGGCGAGCGGGTGGCCGGTCCAGAACGGGTCGTCGCCCGCGTTGGACACGGCCACCAGCCCGTCCGCCAGCCGCCCGGTGCTCACCTCGCCGTCCGGCCGGAACCGCAGCACCTCGCTCCACATCGGCCCCAGCCAGCACACATGCCGCTGCTGTCCGGTGTACTCCTGCGTGACCTGCAACTCCACCGCGAGCCGCGTGTCCGGCATGGCGCCGATCAGCGGGGAGACCGGCTCGCGCACCTGGAAGTCCATCGGCCCGTGCTTGACCTGGAGCACCGCGTTGGACGCGAACGCGCCGTCCAGCGGGGTGAAGTGGTCGTACGCGGCCCGTGCGCGGTCGGTCGTGCGGTCCCGCCAGTCCTGATGGTGGTCGTAGACGAAGGCCCGCCAGTGCACCGTGCCGCCGTACGGCTCCAGCGCGGCGGCCAGCATGTTGGCGCCGTCGGCGTGCGAGCGGCCGTAGGCGAAGGGGCCGGGCTGCCCCTCCGAGTCGGCCTTCACGACGTACCCGCCGAAGTCGCCGATCTCCTCGTACACCCGGCGGGTCGCCTCCGCCCACCAGCCGCGCACGGCCTCGTCCAGCGGGTCGGCGGTGGGCAGGCCGCCCAGCACCGTCGGAGCCGCGAAGGTGACCGACAGATGGGTGCGGATGCCGTACGGACGCAGCACGTCGGCGAGCGCGGCCACGTCAGTGATCCGGTCGGTGAGCAGACGCGCCTCGGTCGCGTGCACGTTCACGTTGTTGACGGCGACGGCGTTGATCCCGCACGCGGCGAGCAGCCTGCCGTACGCCCGCACCCGGTCCAGGTCGCCGCGCGCCCTGCCGTCCGCCCAGAACAGCGAACCGCCCGCGTAGCCGCGTTCGACCTGGCCCATGACGGGGTGCACGGCGACGTTGTCCCAGTGGTCGAGCATGCGCGTGGCGTACGCCGGCCGGTGCTCCTCGCGGGCCCGTTCACCGGCGAAGGCGTCCTCGCCCAGCCGTACGACGTGGAACAGGCCGTACAGCAGCCCGCGTCCGCCGGACGCGGTGACGGTGGTGACACCGTCCCGGCGTGCAAGCGTGAAGCTCTCGTCGTCCGGTGCGTCGGCCGCTTCGAGGACCAGCTCGGCGTCCTCGCCACCGTCCCGCACGATCCGGCCGCCGAACCACTTGCAGGCGTCGGCCAGTTCGCCGTGCACCGTGTCGGTCCACGGCCCGTCGCCGGCGCGTAGCAGCGTGCGCCGGCTGCCGACCGCCCGGAACGCGGCCGGCGGCAGCCAGGCCGCGTCGAAGTCCGCCGAGTACGTCGTCCCGGTCATGCGGTGAACTCCTCCCGGGTCTCGGTGATCACCGGGCGGCTGCTGCGCAGCAGGGAGAGCAGCAGCGGGGCGGCGAGGAGGGCGGGGAGTGCCTCGGTGAGCAGGGCGGTGCCGGCGGCCGTCAGGATCAGCAGCGAGAGGGCGCCGAGGGTGGCACGGGGGTGCCGGAACAGGAAGTACGCGGCGAGGCGGGCGGTGTCGCGGGCCCGGAAGGTGAACAGGGTGGTGAGCACCAGGGCGTGCGCGCCCCACAGGAGGGAGCCGGTGCCGATCAGCGCGAGCAGGGCCGCCCACCAGCCGGGCAGACCGGTGGCGGCGAAGTGGGTCAGGGTGAAGGCGATCACCGTGAGCCAGGCGAGCAGCGGCGTCCACAGTTTCAGCACGGGGAGGGCGCCGAGCCGCCAGCCGCGCAGGAAGGCGCGGGAGGGGTGGAGTGCGCTGAGGTCGGCACTGCGGTGGTGCAGGGCGTGAAGGGCCGCGGAGACGGCGGGGCCCAGGGGCAGCAGGCAGAGGGCGGCGAGGGGCAGGTTGGCGGGGTGGGGTGCGAGCAGGAACAGGCCGGCGAGGCCCGGCGCCGCGGTGAGCAGCAGCAGGGCCTCGACGACGACCAGGGTGTGGATCAGGGCGGCCGCGCGGGAGAGCGGGCCGGCGCCGAAGGTGTCGGCCGGTGCGGTGCTCATGGCGCCTCCCGGCCGAGCAGCCGCCGCTCGTCCCACCAGGGCGGGGTCTCGTCGTCGACCGGGGTCAGCTCGACGAGGGTGATCTCGTGGCGGGCCAGGGTGAGGGCGAGGTCGACGCGGCCGCCCTCGACGGGCAGCCGGTGGTGGGCGCGGGCCGGTTCGGAGGCCTCGTGCAGGACGTCGAACTGCCCGGGCCGCGGGGAGCGCGGGCTGCCCATGTGCCGCCAGACGCCGTAGGCGTTGCCGCGCTCCTCGTCGACGGAGGAGCGGCGGGCGAACGCCGTACCGCGCGGTGCCGTGCCGACCGGGAGGGACAGGCGCAGGGTGTGCCGGTCCGGGCCGGGGGTCTCCCCCGTGAGGTCGACGGGGGCCCAGGCGAGGACGGTGACCCGGCCGTCGGCGTGCCGGGTCACCAGGTGGTTCTCGCCCCGCGCGAGTCGCTGCTCGCCCATGCGGGCCATGAAGGCGTACAGGTGGTAGGTGGGTTTGCGCACCTGGCGGTGGGTGAGCAGGCCGAAGCCGCCGTGGAACAGCGCGGTCGGGATGCCGGTCTCCTCGAAGACGTCGCTGAACGTCCAGTAGGAGTAGGAGTCGGCGTGGTCGCCGCCGGCCGCCACGACCGGGGCCAGGTAGGCGGCGTGGAAGGCGGTGTCGTGGACGGGGTTGTCGGGGCGGTAGGAGGAGTTGAACTCGGTGATGTGGACGGGCAGGCCCTCCAGCCGGGTGCCCTTGAGGGTCCGGCGCGGTTCGGCGAACTGGTCGAGGAGGCCGCTCGCCGGGGTCAGGGTCTGGTGGACGCCGAAGGGGACCTGCTGGGCGGGTCCGGAGCTGTAGGCGTGCCGGGAGACGAAGTCGACGGGGACGTCCCGCCGTTCGGCGAACTCCGCGAACCGCTCCAGCCAGCCGTCGGCGCCGGGTGAGACGGCCGGGCCGCCCACCATCAGCTCGGCGTCCACGTCCTTGACGGCGTGCGCGGTCGCCTCGTACAGCCGGTGGTAGGCCTGTTCGTCGGCGTCCGGCCAGAAGGCGGGCAGGTTGGGTTCGTTCCACACCTCGACGGGCCAGGTGCGGACCTCGTCGGCGCCGTAGCGGTCGACGAGGTGGGCGAGGACGGCGCGGACCAGGTCCGTCCACTCCTTCTCGTCGGCGGGCGGGGTGACGTTGCCCTTCCACCAGAAGACCGTCTGCTGCCCGGAGGCCAGTGCGTCGGGCATGAAGCCGAGTTCGAGGAAGGGGCGGACACCGAGGCCGAGGAGGGTGTCGATCACCTGGTCGAGGTAGGTGAACGAGTGATGGGTGCGGCGGGCGCCCTGCCACTCGTAGGGGCGGTGGATGCCCATGCCGTCGCTGAGCAGGCCGTGGCCGCGCAGGTACCGGAAGCCGATGTCGCGCTGAAGGAGGGCGAGGGAGTCCTGGTAGTCGCGGCGCAGCGCGAGGTCGAGGCGGCCGGTGCCGACGCAGCTCCGCCAGGCGCCGGACAGCCGGCCGTCCGGCTGTGCGGGGACGTGGATCACGCGTTGTCCTTCTTGAACCGCTCGTAGGCCTGGTTGTGCAGGTCGATGAACCGGTTCATGTTCTTGGCCTTCAGCTCCTCGACGTAGTCGTCCCACTCGGACAGCGGACGCTTGCCGAGGACGAACTGCAGGGCGTTCTGGGTGACGTGGTCCTTCAGCGGGGTGTCCCAGAGGGTCGCCTGCTCCTGTTCCTCGGCGCGCAGGGGGTGCGGCGGGTCGGTGGGCAGCGCCTCGCGCCGGGCCATCGCGTCGGTGAACTTCTTCTCGTCGGGGCTGAACGAGGAGGAGACCAGGGCCCAGCTGCCGCCGTAGGTGAACACGCCGTTGTAGAAACCGAAGTCCTTCTGAAGGTCCTTGGGGGCGTCCGGGTCGGAGCCCATGAGGCTGATGCCGGGCTTGAGTTCGTACTCCCCGGGGCCGGAGCGGGTGAACGTGGTGTTCTCCACGCCCCACTTGCACAGCTCCTGGCCGGCGTCGGAGTACCAGAGCCAGTCCACGAACTGCATCAGGGCGACGAAGTCGTCGCTCTCCAGCGCCTTGCTGGAGATCATCATGCCGTTCTCCAGGCGGCCGCCGCCGAGGACGACCGGACCGGCGGGGCCGACCGGCACCGGGATCATCTCGATGGTGGCGCCCTTGACCTGCTTCTCGAGGTTGTAGCGGTAGTTCTGCACCAGTTCCTGCGGGTTGGCGCTGATCGCGAAGGACTTCTCCGCCAGCAGCTTCCTGACCGCCTCCTCGTCGGTCTGGGTGAAGCTCTCGGGGTCCATGAGCTTCTCGGCGACCAGCTTGTGCAGGTACTCGACGACCTGGCGGAAGGCGTCCCTGGCGCCGGTGAAGACGAACTTCTGCGCCTTGGCGTCCCAGCTGGTGTTCAGGTACGACCAGCCGGCCCGGACGCCGTGCGCCTGGCCGAGGTACTGGAACAGCGCTCCTGCGGGGAAGGGGGTGTTGTTGCTCCAGCGGTCGGTGAGCGGGTAGCGGTCGGGGTACTCCTCCTTGAGCGCCTTGAGGGTCGTGTACACCTCGTCCCAGGTCGTGGGCAGGCTCAGGCCGTGCTTGTCGAGGATGTCGGTGCGGAAGGACAGCGAGTACTGCTGCCTCACCTTCTCGTGCAGTCCGGGCAGCAGGTAGTAGTTGCCGTCGGACTGGCGGAGCGAGTCGACCTCCGGCTGGAGGTTCCATCTCTTCACCTTGTCCCGGAAGTTGGGCATCAGGTCGATGTACTCGCTGACCGGGAGGATCGCGCCCGAGGAGACGAACGCGGTCTCCGCGCCGGGATAGGTCTTGGGGATGAGGTACGGGGCGTCGCCCGCGCCGATGAGCAGGCTGCGCTTCTTCTCGTAGTCGCTCAGCGGGACCGGGGTGGCCTTGAAGGTGACACCGGTGCGCCGGGTGACCTCCTTCCAGAACAGCCAGTCGTCCTTCATCGGGTAGGTCGGGTTGTTGTTGTGCAGGATGGTGAAGGACAGCGGCTCGGTGGCCTTGAACTGCTGGCCGGCACGATAGTTCTTCATGGCGCCGTTGCGCTTCTTGGACAGGTCCTTGGCGCCGTCGCCGTCACCGCCGCTGCCGCAGCCGGTGAGTGCGGCGAGACCGATGAAGCCGGCGGCGCCGAGGATCTGGCGCCGTGAGAGCTGGCCGGTGTTCTGCACGGAGGACTCCCTTGTCACATGGACGGGTCGAGGAGGAGGAGCAGGAGGGGGTGGTACGGCGGTCAGCCCTTGACCGCGCCGAGCATCACGCCCGAGACGAAGTAGCGCTGCACGAACGGGTACAGGCAGAGGATCGGCAGCGAGGTGAGCACGATGGTGACGGCCTGGATGTTCGCGTTGACCTGGGTGAGGTTCTCGGTCGTGGCGCCGGCACCGGTGCCCGCGGTGGCGCCCGCGAGGAGGTTGCGCAGATAGACCGTGACGGGCATCAGTTCGGTGCGGTCCATGTAGAGGAACGCCGAGAACCAGGAGTTCCAGAAGGACACCGAGTAGAAGAGCACCATGGTCGCGACGACCGCCTTCGACAGCGGAAGCACGATCCGCAGCAGGATGCCGTAGGTGCTGAGGCCGTCGATCTGCGCGGCTTCCTCCAGCTCCGTCGGCAGGCTCTCGAAGAAGGCCTTCATCACCAGGAGGTTGAAGACGCTGATCGCGTTCGGCAGGGCGATCGCCCACACGCTGTTCTTCAGGCCGAGGCTGGTGATCAGCACGTAGTGGGGGATGAGGCCGCCGGTGAAGAACATCGTGAAGACGGCGATCCCCACGAGGACGCCCCGCCCCTTGAGGTTCCTCTTCGACAGGACGTAGGCGTAACAGGTGGTCAGCACCATGGCGACGGCGGTGGAGACCACCGTGTAGAAGACGGTGTTGCCGTAGTTGCGCCAGAACATCGAGTCGGAGAAGACGATCTCGTACGTGGTGAGGTTGAAGCCCTTGGGCCACAGCGTCACGCCACCGGAACGGATCTCCTGCTCCCCGCTGAACGAGCGGGCGATGATGTTGACGAAGGGGTACAGCGTGACCAGGACGACGAGGGTGAGGATCACGCCGTTGACGCCCTGGAAGACGCGGTAGCCGCGCGTCGGCCGGTTGACGCTCACCACAGGCTCGTCCCCACCGTGCGGCGCGAGAGCTGGTTGGCAGAGGTGATCAGGACCAGGCCGATGATCGCCTCGAACAGGCCGATCGCGGCGGCGTAGCTGAAGCTGTTGGACTCCACGCCGGTCCGGTAGAGGTAGGTGGAGATCACGTCGGCGGTCGGATATGTCAGCGGGTTGTAGAGCAACAGGACCTTCTCGAAACCGACGGCCATGAACGTGCCGATGTTGAGGATCAGCAGCGTGATCATGGTGGGGCGGATACCGGGCAGGGTGACGTGCCAGATCTGCTGCCAGCGGTTGGCGCCGTCGATGCGGGCGGCCTCGTAGAGGTCCTCGTCGATGGTGGTGAGCGCGGCGAGGTAGAGGATCGTGCCCCACCCGGCCGTCTGCCAGATCTCCGAGCCGACGTAGATGGTGCGGAACCAGTCGGGTTCCTGGATGAACCGGATCGGGTCGTGCCCGAACCAGCCCAGGACGTGGTTGACCGGGCCGTCCGTGGCGAGCATCTGCAGCGTGATGCCGGCGACGATCACGATGGACAGGAAGTGCGGAAGGTAGGACACCGACTGCACGAACCGCTTCAGCGACTTCCGGCGCACCTCGTTCAGCAGCAGGGCGAGCACGATCGGGATCGGGAAGCAGAAGAGAAGCGTGAGTCCGCCGATCCACAGGGTGTTCCGGAACACCTGCCAGAAGGTCGGGTCGGACAGGAACATCTCGACGTAGCGCAGTCCCACCCAGTATTCGCCGAGGATCGAACCGCCCGGCTCGAACCGGCGGAAAGCGATCACGTTGCCGATCATCGGCAGATAGCGGAACACCAGGAAGAACAGCAGCGGCAGCACAGCCAGCGAGTACAGCTGCCAGTCCCTGCGCAGCGCGCGCCGCCAGCCGGTGCGGGCGGGTGACCGTGTACGCCGGGGTGGTGTCTTCGTCGGCGGCGGGTCCTGCGTGCCCGGGGGTGGAGCCGACGTGGTGGAGGTGCTCATTGCTCGGGCCTCCCGTGCCTCTGCCGCAGAACCGAAACTTTCGAGCGCTTACCGGTAACTTCGCGGAAACCTATGAGCGGCGATGGGCCGTGTCAATGGGTGGTGCGCACGGGACTTTTGAGAGTTTCGAGGGGGCGCGGATCCGGTCCGTGAGGGTGGGGAAGTCGGCCAAGATCTGTTAACGTCCCCGGAACTTTCTGGTGTGCGCCCGCAACGATCGGGCGCGCTTTCCGTTCGACTCTGCGAGGTGCCCCGTGCCCGCGTTCGACCTGCCCCCGGCGGAACTGGCGCGCCACCGACCGGACATCGAGGAGCCCGCCGACTTCGACGCGTTCTGGGAGCGGACCCTGGAGGACGCCGCCGGGGAGGGCGATCCCCTGGTCTCCGTCCGTCCGGTGGAGAACGGACTACGGCTGACCGAGACGTGGGACGTGTCGTTCCGGGGCTTCGCGGGCGACCCGGTGCGCGCCTGGTTCAGCCTCCCCGCGGGGGTGGCCGAACCCCTGCCCGCGGTCGTCGAGTTCGCGGGCTACGGACGGGGCCGCGGGCTGCCGCACGAGCGGCTGACATGGGTGAACGCCGGATACGCCCATCTCCTGATGGACAACCGCGGACAGGGCGACCAGTACGGGTGCGGCGGCGACACCCCCGATCCGCACGCCACCGCGCCGGGCGGCCCCGGCCCGGCCGTCCGCGGTCTGCTCGACCCGCGGGACTACCACTACCGCCGGCTGATCACCGACGCGGTGCGCGCGGTGGCCGCCGTGCGTCTGCTGCCGGGCGTGGACCCCTCCCGGGTCGCGGCGGTGGGCAACAGCCAGGGCGGCGGACTCGCGCTGGCCGTGGCCGGCCTCGTGCCGGATCTGGCCGCGGTCCTGGTCACCGCCCCGCTGCTGTGCGGCATCCACCGCGCGCTGGACCTCACCGACGTGCCCCCGTACGGCGAGATCACCGCGTACCTCTCGGTCCACCGGGGAGCCGAGCAGGCCGCCTACCGCACGCTGTCCTATGTCGAGGGGATCTCCTTCGCGCGCCGCGCGCACGCCCCGGCCCACTTCGGGGTCGGCCTGCGCGACACGGTCTGCCCGCCGAGCGGGGCGTACGCGGCGTTCAACCGGTACGCGGAACGGACGGCGGCGGACCCGGAGAAGGTGCTCCACGCCTACCCGTTCAACGGCCACGAGGGCGGGGACGCGGTGCATGTGCGGCGCCAACTGGACTGGCTGGGCGGCGTACTGGGCGGGTGACGGGCGACTGGGCCACGGATCGGGCGGGATGCCTGACCGCGATGGATACGTGGACGCGGACGGCCATGGGTCACGCGGGCGCGGAGGCCAGTGGATCACGTGGACGCGGACGGCCATGGATCACGCAGACGCGGACGGCCACGCATCACGCGGGCGCGGAGGACCATGGATCACGCAGACGCTGACCGCCACGGACGGCGCGGGCGCGCACGTCCGCGGTGCCTCGGCCCCGGGTCGGCCGGGCGAGGCGACAGCGCCGCCGACGGCGGGTTCCGGTCCGCCGGTGGATGGGAGCGCTCCCACCTCGCCCGTCAGGGGACGGTAGCGCCGTGCGCCGCCGTTGTAAACGGTTCCCACGAGGGCGAGTTGTGCCACCGGTCACCCGTGGGCGTTGATGAGCACCGCGAGGTCGTCCGCCGCCTGCGCGCCGCCCAGGACCCTGAGCGACGTCACGAGTGCCTGCCGTCCCCCGGGAGCGCCGAGCGCGGCGCGCGCCATCACCACCGCGTCCTCGCGGACCTCGCTTCCGCGGATCCTGACCGGCCGGCCCAGCAGAACCCCCAGCGCCGCCGCGAACCCCGTCCTGGCCCGCGGGGTCGCCAGGTACGGCAGCTCGCAGAGGGCGTTGGTGAGCAGCAGGAGCGACAGTGCGCCGTGCAGACAACCGAGGGCGTGCCGGAATCCCTGGGCCGCCGCGAGTGGCGCGCCCGACCGGGCCACCGGGCCGGGAACGGACCCCGTCGCACGACGGCGCACGGCAGGCGCCTCGTGCTCACGCGCTCCGGGACCGGGAGCCGCCCCGCGGTCGCGCGCTTCCACCCGTTCACCCGTCGGCGGCGACGTCGCGCCGGGCGTCCGCATCGTCCCACGGTCGCGCACCCCGGCGGCCCCGCCCGCCCGGTCCCTGCTACCGGGCGCCGACGCCACGGCCCGGCCACGCGCCGTGGTCCCCTCACCCGCCCGGCGTTCCGGAACCGGCTCGCGACGGGGTGGCACCGGGGAACTGCCTTCCGGCGGAAGCCGGTGCCTCATGTCGGCGGCGGCCGACGGTCCTTCGAAGAGCTCGACCGCCGACAGCAGCGCGCTCCGGCCACCCTCCCGGGCCAGGGCCGCCCGGACGATCGCCACCACGTCCTCCCGCTGCCGGACGCCGCGGAGGTCGATCCGGCGGGCGAGCAACTCCCCCAGCACGGTGGCGAACTGCTGTCGGCTCGGCGCGTCCGCCATGCACGGCAGCCCGGTCAGCGCCTCGGTGAACAGCAGCAGCGCGACCGGCGCGTTGCGCAACGGCTCGGGCGCCGGGGCGGCCGTCGGCTCCGGGACGGGGACGGATGCCGGCCGGGCGGCGGGCGACGCCTCCCCGTGGAAGGGCTCCCCCGCCGCAGGGTCGCGCGGCCCGGTCGACAGGACGGAGCGCGCCACCACGACCCGGCGCTCCAGTTCGGCCCACATCTGCGGCCGCTGGGTGACGCGGGCCGCCAGCAGTTCGTCGTACACGAAATCGTAGAGCTCGTGCACGCCGATGAGTCCGTCGCGGTTGCGGTCCGCCTCGCCGGTGCGCAGTCCCTTGACGACGGCTCCGGTGAACAGGGACGGCTCCGGGTCGAGTGCGGTGACCCTCTCCCCTTCCCAGGCGTACTCGGTACGGTTGGTCGCCGTGAGCACGGCACGGCCGTGACCGGCCAGTTCGTCCTTGACGTGGACCGTGGTGTCGCCCTTGGCGCCGGACAGGAAGGCTCCGCTGTAGCAGCAGTCCAGGAGCAGGACGATCGACCGTGCCCGGCAGGCGCGCATCTGCTGGTGGACGAAGAGGGCGGGGACGGAGGTGGAGGCGAGCAGCCGCCGGTCGGTGTCCGCGGCGGCGAAGTGGAGTTCGCCGTTGTGGTTCTTGAGACCGTGACACGAGATGTGCAGCAGAAGCAGATCGTCCCTGCGGCGGTCCAGGAAGAAGTGCTCGATGGCCCTGGTCACCTCTTGGTGGCGGCCGTCCAGGACCGTGGTCACCTCGAAATCACCGATCCGCGGATGCTTCAGCACCTCCGCCAGCTCCTGGGCATCCCTGGCGGGCGAACGCAGGTGATTCAGGGCCTCGTTCTCGTACCGGCCCGTCGCGACGAGCAGCGCGTAGCGGCCTGCGGACACGTCGTACGCCCCTCAGTCCCCCTGCCCGGTGCCGCCGCCGTCCGGATCCGCGGCGCGTGCCGCCAGGAACGCCTCGATGAGCCGCTGCTGGTCGGCGGAGGAGACGGCCTCCAGGTCCAGGCTGTCCTCGCCCAGGGTGATGCTGACTGTGCGCACCGGGCGGTTCTCGATCCAGGTCCGCACCAGGTCGAGCACCGAGCGCAGGGCGATGGGAGCGGCCATGCTCACGGCGAGCGCTCCGACGGCGATCGTGTCGACCGGTTTGGCCCCGGCGGGGACGGCCCCCGAGCGGACCGTTTCGACGTCGTCGACGTCCAGTTCCAGGAGCCGCTCGCGCAACTGGAGGGTCAGCTCGTCGAGTTCTTCCTGGTCGCTGTCGCGACTGCCGGTCAGGACAAGATGCAAGCGTTCCGTGCGGCCCACCGCCACCCCCGTCATCCGGTGAGATGTCAGCGTACAACGGGGGCGACGACGAGGGCCGCATCCCCGTGCCGGGGATGCGACCCTCAACCGGCTTGCGCCGACCCTTACTTGCGGATCAGGCTGCGCAGCACGTACTGCAGGATGCCGCCGTTGCGGTAGTAGTCGGCCTCACCGGGGGTGTCGATGCGGACGACCGCGTCGAACTCGACGCCCGTGTCGGTGGTGACCTTCACCGTGCGGGGGGTGGTGCCCTCGTTGAGCTCGGTGACGCCGGAGACGGAGAAGCTCTCCTCGCCGGTCAGGCCGAGGGACTCGGCGGTGTGGCCCTCCGGGAACTGCAGCGGCAGGACGCCCATGCCGATGAGGTTCGAGCGGTGGATGCGCTCGTAGGACTCGGCGATGACGGCCTTGACGCCGAGGAGCGCGGTGCCCTTGGCGGCCCAGTCGCGGGACGAGCCGGAGCCGTACTCCTTGCCGGCCAGGACGACGAGCGGGATGCCCTGCTCGATGTAGTTGCGGGAGGCGTCGTAGATGAACGACACCGGACCGCCGTCCTGGGTGAAGTCGCGGGTGTAGCCGCCCTCGGTGCCCGGCGCGATCTGGTTGCGCAGGCGGATGTTGGCGAACGTGCCGCGGATCATGACCTCGTGGTTGCCGCGGCGCGAGCCGTAGCTGTTGAAGTCGCGGCGCTCGATGCCGTGCTCCGTGAGGTACTGGCCGGCCGGGGTGTCGGCCTTGATGGCACCGGCCGGGGAGATGTGGTCGGTGGTGACCGAGTCGCCCAGCTTGGCCAGCACACGGGCGCCGGTGATGTCCTCGACCGGGGCCGGCTCCATCTGCATGCCCTCGAAGTAGGGGGGCTTGCGGACGTAGGTGGACTCGGCGTCCCACTCGAAGGTGTCGCCGGTCGGGATGGGCAGCGCCTGCCACTGGGCGTCGCCGGCGAAGACGTCGGAGTAGGACTTGGAGAACATGTCCTCGCCGATGGCGTTGGCCACGACGTCGTTGACCTCGGCCTCGGAGGGCCAGATGTCCTTCAGGAAGACCGGGTTGTTGTCCTGGTCGTACCCGAGGGCCTCGCGGGTGATGTCCACCGTCATGGAACCGGCGATCGCGTAGGCGACGACCAGCGGCGGGGACGCCAGGTAGTTCATCTTGACGTCGGGGTTGATCCGGCCCTCGAAGTTGCGGTTGCCGGACAGCACCGAGGTGACGGCCAGGTCGTGCTCGTTGACGGCCTTGGAGACCTCTTCCGGCAGCGGGCCGGAGTTGCCGATGCACGTGGTGCAGCCGTAACCGACGAGGTTGAAGCCGACCTTGTCGAGGTACGGGGTCAGGCCCGCCTTCTCGAAGTAGTCGGTGACGACCTTGGAGCCCGGGGCGAGGGTGGTCTTGACCCACGGCTTGCGGGTCAGGCCCTTCTCCACCGCCTTCTTGGCCACCAGCGCGGCGGCGACCATGACGTAGGGGTTGGAGGTGTTGGTGCAGGAGGTGATGGCGGCGACCGTCACCGCACCGTGGTCGAGCGTGTAGGTGGTGCCGTCGGGGGCGGTCACCTCGACCGGGTGGGAGGGGGCGCCGTTGGAGATGGCCGGGGCGTCGGAGGCCGGGAAGGACTCCTTGCTCGCCTCGTCGACGTCGCCGCCGTCCTTGACGTAGTTGCGCACGTCCTGGGCGAACTGGGCCTTGGCGTCGGCGAGGACGATGCGGTCCTGCGGGCGCTTCGGGCCGGCGATCGAGGGGACGACCGTGGACAGGTCCAGCTCGAGCTTCTCGGAGAAGTCCGGCTCGGCCTTCGGGTCCAGCCAGAGGCCCTGCTCCTTGGCGTACGCCTCGACCAGGGCGACCTGCTGGTCGCTGCGGCCGGTCAGACGCAGGTAGTTCAGGGTCTCGTCGTCGATCGGGAAGATCGCGGCGGTGGAGCCGAACTCCGGCGACATGTTGCCGATGGTGGCGCGGTTGGCCAGGGAGGTGGCGGCGACGCCCTCGCCGTAGAACTCGACGAACTTGCCGACGACGCCGTGCTTGCGCAGCATCTCGGTGATGGTGAGCACCAGGTCGGTGGCGGTGGTGCCGGGCTTGAGCTCGCCGGTGAGCTTGAAGCCGACGACGCGCGGGATCAGCATGGAGACCGGCTGGCCGAGCATGGCGGCCTCGGCCTCGATGCCGCCGACGCCCCAGCCGAGGACGCCGAGGCCGTTGACCATCGTGGTGTGCGAGTCGGTGCCGACCAGGGTGTCGGGGTAGGCCTTGCCGTCACGGGTCATGACGACGCGGGCCAGGTGCTCGATGTTCACCTGGTGGACGATGCCGGTGCCGGGCGGGACGACCTTGAACTCGTCGAACGCGGTCTGGCCCCAGCGCAGGAACTGGTAGCGCTCCTTGTTGCGGCCGTACTCCAGGTCGACGTTCTGCTTGAAGGCGTCGTTGGTGCCGAACTTGTCGGCGATGACGGAGTGGTCGATGACCAGCTCGGCCGGCGCCAGCGGGTTGATCTTCGCCGCGTCGCCGCCGAGCTCCTTCACGGCCTCACGCATGGTGGCGAGGTCGACGACACAGGGCACGCCGGTGAAGTCCTGCATGATCACGCGGGCCGGCGTGAACTGGATCTCCTGCGACGGCTGCGCCTGGGAGTCCCAGCCGCCCAGGGCGCGGATGTGGTCGGCGGTGATGTTGGCGCCGTCCTCGGTGCGGAGCAGGTTCTCCAGCAGCACCTTCAGGCTGTAGGGAAGGCGCGCGGAGCCCTCGACCTTGTCCAGCCGGAAGATCTCGTACGACTCGTCGCCCACCTGCAGCGTGCTGCGGGCGTCGAAGCTGTTCGCCGACACGACAGTCTCCTTCATTGATGTGCGCGTTACCACCGCATCCTGCCGCCACGCCGCCCTGGCCGATCCGCTAAGGTAAGGCTAAGTTAGGTAACCCTCACCAGGGTGGCGGCTGCGGTGCGCCTCGGCAGATATCTCGATGTCGAGATAACTCTAGTACACCGGGCCCGAATGGTCATGCCCGGGTTCCGGCGCGCCCTCCTCTCCCTCCCCACCCTCCCGCCATACCGCCGCGGATGCCATCAGAGCGCAGAAGCGGGGTAACCGACTGAGGCGAAGTCAGATTCAGGTACGGCCGACAGGGAGGCGTAAGGATGCCGCTCACGTTTCGCAAGAGCTTTCGGATCCTTCCGGGGGTGCGACTGAACATCAACAAGCGGTCGTGGTCCACCACCACCGGAGGCAGGAACGGCCCTCGTCACACTCGGAGCAGCACGGGTCGTCGTACGACATCGATGGATTTGCCCGGACCTTTCGGATGGCGGCGGACCACTCGGACCCGTCGGGCCAGGGGACACTGACGTCGCATCACCCGAATGGACCCCCCGAGAGGTGCCATCTCATATCTGAGATAGCCTCAACCTCATGGCAGACGACTACCTCGTACGCATCGGCAAGCTCATCCGCGACGCCCGGCAACACCGCGGCTGGACGCAGACGCAGCTCGCCGAGGCGCTCGGTACCAGCCAGAGCGCCGTCAACCGCATCGAGCGCGGCAACCAGAACATCAGCCTTGAGATGATCGCCCGCATCGGCGAGGCGCTGGACAGCGAGATCGTCTCTCTCGGCTACGCGGGCCCGATGCATCTGCGTGTGGTGGGCGGCCGCAGGCTCTCCGGCTCCATCGACGTGAAGACGAGCAAGAACGCGTGCGTGGCACTGCTGTGCGCCTCGCTGCTCAACAGCGGGCGCACGGTGCTGCGCCGCGTCGCTCGCATCGAGGAGGTGTACCGCCTCCTGGAGGTGCTCAACTCCATCGGTGTGCGCACCCGCTGGATCAACGACGGCGTCGACCTGGAGATCGTGCCCCCGGCCGAGCTCAACCTCGCGGCCATCGACGCGGACGCGGCCCGCCGCACCCGCTCCATCATCATGTTCCTGGGCCCGCTGCTGCACCGCATGGACCGCTTCATGCTGCCGTACGCCGGCGGCTGCGACCTCGGGACGCGCACCGTCGAGCCGCACATGATCGCGCTGCGCCGCTTCGGTCTGGACATCGCCGCGACCGAGGGCCAGTACCACGCCGTGGTCGACCGCGCCGTCGCCCCCGACCGCCCGATCGTGCTGACCGAGCGCGGGGACACCGTCACCGAGAACGCGCTGCTCGCCGCCGCGCGCCACGACGGCATCACCGTCATCCGCAACGCCTCGTCGAACTACATGGTCCAGGACCTGTGCTTCTTCCTGGAGGCGCTCGGCGTCAAGGTCGACGGCATCGGCACCACGACGCTGACCGTGCACGGCGTGCCCGCCATCGACGTCGACGTCGACTACTCCCCCTCCGAGGACCCGGTCGAGGCGATGAGCCTGGTGGCCGCGGCCGTGGTGACGGAGTCGGAGCTGACGGTCCGCCGGGTCCCCATCGAGTTCCTGGAGATCGAGCTGGCGGTCCTCGAGGAGATGGGCCTCGACCACGACCGCACCCCGGAGTACTTCGCCGACAACGGCCGCACGCGCCTGGTGGACCTCACCGTCCGCCCCTCCAAACTGGAGGCGCCGATCGACAAGATCCACCCCATGCCGTTCCCCGGCCTGAACATCGACAACGTCCCGTTCTTCGCGGCGATCGCGGCGGTGGCGCAGGGCAAGACCCTGATCCACGACTGGGTCTACGACAACCGCGCCATCTACCTGACCGACCTCAACCGCCTCGGCGGCCGCCTCCAGCTCCTCGACCCCCACCGCGTCCTGGTCGAGGGCCCGACCCGCTGGCGCGCCGCGGAGATGATGTGCCCGCCGGCCCTGCGCCCGGCGGTGGTCGTCCTGCTGGCGATGATGGCGGCGGAGGGCACGTCGGTGCTCCGCAACGTGTACGTCATCAACCGCGGCTACGAGGACCTGGCGGAGCGGCTGAACTCGATCGGGGCGCAGATCGAGATCTTCCGGGACATTTGATATGCGAGTGCCGCCGCACCCCGTCTGACCTGCTACTTAGCGGGACAGGGAGGAGTGCGGCGGCATCTCTGGGACTTCTCTGGGACTTTGCGCCTGCGGCGGGCTACGAGCCACGCTCCACAGGCTCTGACGACCGGCCTCGGTTACGCGAAGATCGCGTCGATGGCGGCGCTGCCTCGTGCACCAGCGCGGGGCAGGAAGTGGGAGTACTTCCGCAGCGTGAACCCGGGGTCAGAGTGCCCCAGCCAGCGTGCCAGGGAGACGACCGATTCGCCAGCCTCCAGTTCCTCGGAGGCGTAGAAGTGGCGCAGGGCGTGGAAGCCGTGCTCCCGGGACGGCTCCCACACGCGAGCGCCGTCCCTGCTGCCCTCGTCCAGCGAAGCGATCACTCCTGCCTCGGCCAGAGCGGGCTTCCACACGTAGGAGTTGAAGTAGTTCCGGTTGATGGCCTTCCGCTCACGTCCCGTCGCCAGGAGGCTGTAGGTCCTCGGCCGCCGGTGCTTGGCCTCCACCGGCGTCTCGGCCGGAGTCGGGTCGTCCCAGGGCAGCGTGACCGGCACCGGCGCGAACTGCTCCATGTGCTGCCGGATGGCCCGGGCGACGCTGGACGGCAGCGGCACGTCCCGGACCTTGCGACCCTTGGGGAGCGCGAAGCACAGCTTCGCCCGCACCATTTTGACCTGCCGCCGGACGTGCACCACTTCCTTCTCGAAGTCGATGTCGTCCGCTGAGAGCCCGAGCGCCTCCCCTTGCCGGAGCCCGAGACCTGCTCCGATCACGAGGAGGAGCCGGTAGCGATCCGGCAGGGCCTCCCGTACCGCCAGGACCTGTTCGGGCGACCACGCTTCAACCCTGCCGGGTGCCGCGGCCGGAGGGCGGACCGTGCTGGACCGGCATGGGTTGCGTCCGAGGCGACGGTCCTCGACCGCGGCCTGGAGGACGCTGGAAAGCGTCGCCCAGACCATACGGATGGAGGTCGGACCGAGGTCCTTCTCCAGCCGCTTCTTCCAGTGACGCAGGACTTCCGAACCGATGGCATTGAGCGGCAGAGCACCCAGATGGGGAACGATGTGCCGCCGCACCCTCTGCTCGATCCGCTCGATCGTGGACGGGTCACCGCTCTGGGTAGGCCACCAGTGCGTTGAGATGTAGTCCTTGAGGGAGATGGCCCCATCGCGGGGATCGACGAACTCCCCTCGGCGTGCGTCCGTCTGGGCCTGGGCGAGCCAGGTTTTGGCGTCATGGAGAACGTCGAAGGAACGGTCTTTGATGCCCGGGATGCCCTTGACGCGGTATCGGGTGCACTTGCCGTACATGGTGGTGCGATCGCGTTTGCCGGTTTTCGGGTTGGGACGCTTCTTCAACCACCGATCTTCTATGTAGCCGGCCAGGGCGAACTCCTTTGCTAGGGGGGCGACAGCGCGTTCTACGACGCTTGGGAGGCGTCAGGCACTGGTGAAGCTGGCGAAACGTTCCTGAGGTCGGGTACTGAGCGGGTTGAGGGCCGGGTTAGAGCGGGAGTCGGCTTGCTCCTGTTCGAGGACCCAAGTGTCGAGGGCTTCCACCCGGTACATGACGCGACCACGAGGGCCCATGCGGAAGCTCGGCGGTCCCTGCCGACGATGGCGCCAGACGTAGAGGGTGTGAGGTGAGAGGCCGAGGTATTCAGCGGCGTCTTTCACGGTCAGGAAGGCCGTACGTACGGCTACGGAGGAAGTCGTGGGGGCAGGCGGTATCGCCGATCGGTGCATGGCAGGGTTTCCTTGCTGGGAGAGCGAGGAGCGACAGGGGCATGGCAGCATCACCTCGCGCGGAGTGCGCCAGGACGGCCACCTGTCGGCGGCGCACGCTGCCTACGGCAAGACGCCGCAGCAGAGCTGCCCCGCGCCTCCTCTTGCCAACGCGAAGCTGCCCGCGTCCGCCACGACTCCACCGCCAAGCGCAGCCGAAAGGCGAACGTCTCAATGGTCGCGGCGATCACCGGTTTGGCTAACCGGCGATCGTCGGCTATGTTGCCCGACCGTCACGCGCCCGATGTCTGCTTGACCTTCCCGCCGGCAGGGGAAGTACGTACGAGCGAAGGGCTGCGGGCGCGCTGTCCGAGGCGACCGTTAGCCGGTCCAGATTCACCGTGACGCGGCGCTCAGGGATCCCGAGGGCCTGGGCCACCGGGTTGTTGCACCCGGATGGCGTGCCACGTGCGCATTGACGACACGATCGTCGCGGTAGCCTCGCTACAAGAGATCCTCACCGAAAAGTCCGGCCGCGCAGACGGAAACACAGAGCCCAGTAGAGACCGCAGGGTAGTCACCGGCCGTTTGGCCGTGCCCAGTCGTTCAGCCACCGAGGGCGAAGTGAAGCGAGTAGATGAGATTAACAGAATCAGACAGACGAGCCTCCCAAGGTGAAGTTACGCCAGCGGGCCAACCCTCGCGACGCCCACCCCAACCGGTTACGGGGAAGTGAGCGCAGAGGAGCGGTGACACCATCTGGCCTGGATTTTTGCGGGACGTTGTACGTTGACATGCCCTCGCGCAGCTATCCAGTCTTTCTGCGGTATTTCTTGTCTGCCGTAGGCGAATACGTCGCTTTGGAAATTCGGGAGCATCGCGGCACCGAGTCAGATTAACGAATCAAGCAGTGCATCTAAAACTGGGTAAGGCCGCCTATAAGACGAGTTGCACTCGTGAGCCACTGGTAGTGGGCTACATGATCCCCTTCCATCGCCACGGCGGCGCCCCAGCCCGGCCGCGCAAGCAGTCAATGCGGTATTGCGCCTCGCGTCGCCACTCAGGGCGGCTGGCTGCGTGCTGCGCGGCGTACGTCACCATACGCAACTCGCGTGCGCCAGCCAGGATTTCATACCCTTCCCACTTCGTAACATCAACGCCGTAGGTCTCGCAGAACGCTGCGTATTCCTCGGCAGATACCGCGCCGGTCGTGGTGAGCTTCACTGCGGTCGACACGAGATCCCACTCCGGGGGGCCGAACGAAGCGCGCTCGAAGTCGAGCAACATCGGGCCGGCCTCCGTGCGCGCCACGTTGCCGACCCATGCATCCCCGTGGACTACACACTCCGGCCGGCCCTTGGGCCTCGAAGCCCATTGCTGCTTGAGATCTTTAAGCCGGCCCTTCAGCCACAACCGGTCATCGTCAGAAGTCGTGCTCGCTGCGTCGATGCGCTCAACCAGCCGGACGAACGGGTCCAGCTCACCCAGTGGCAGGTCTGGTTTCGGCAGGGCGTGCAGTTGCTTGAGGAGCACGACGACGTCGGTGACGGTCCCGATTGCGTGTGGCGGCAGCTCTTGCCAGAACGTCACCGGGTGCCCGCTGGCTATTACCGGCTGCCGCAGGTCAAGGGCGCGTACGGCGGGCACGCCCTGGGTGGCCAGCCAGCGGGCGACCTGAACCTCGCGCGTTGCGGCGGCGGACTGGCCAGGCCGGGCGATACGCACCACCATTCCCCCGGGCAGACGCCAAATGGCGTTCTCGGCGATCCGTATCGGTTGGGCGTTGGTCGCGTCGAGGCCGGCGGCGAGGCACGCCTCCTCAAGTACGGCTTGGGTGGGCGTGGGCGAAGTAGTCACGCCTGCACCGTAGCCGCGATGCGCTCGCGCAGGTCGCTGGCCTCGGGCAGGTTCCGGTGTCGGCCTGCGAACCGGGCGAGTTCCCGCAGGTCCTCGGCGGCCCGGCAGGAAGTCAGCTTGCCGACGTCATCCAGCGCTCGGTGGCCGAGTACGACCGCGTGCCGCGGATCATCGCCTTTGGCCATGACCAGGGAAGCGAGTTTTGTCTCGGAGATGGCCCGCGAGCGGGCGAAGGCGTTGCCGTGTCCTTTGACCGCGATCTCGAAGCGGCGGGCCGCCTGCCCGGGGTCCTGGTCCGCGTGGACCGCGAGGTCGAACAGCGCGTGGGCGGTGTCGCCGTGGTGCTGGGCGTAGTCGTAGTAGGCCATCCACGGCGGATCCTGTGCCGGGTCGGACTGTTCGAACGCGGCGTCGGCTTCTCCGACCGCGCGCAGGGTGTTGGCTACGTCGCGCATCTTGCCGAAGGCGCGGGCGCGTGCCGTGTGCAGCATGGCACGCTCGGTCGCGGTGAGTCGGTCGGAGCGCACCAACCCCTTCTCTGCGTGGGTTAGGCCAGTATCCGGATCTCCGATCCAGATTTCCTGTCGGGCCATGAACGAGTACGTCTTGGCGCGCAGATGCCACTCCCCGGCTTCTTCCGCGCACTCAGCGGCCAGCCGGAAGCTGACTCGGGCATCGTCGTGGGCGTACGCGTCGAACTGCGAGGCGCCGACGACAATCCCTAACCGAGCCACCGAGGCCAGGAGTTCAGGCCGCAGGGGCTCGGGGCAGGGCACTGGCAGCAGGGAGGCTCCCCACATGATGGCGCCGCGGGCGAGTTCACGCACCGCGCCGCCGCCTCCGTACTCGTTGTCCTGGCGATGGATGACATCGGCCAGCGACTTCAGCTGCCTGATCTCGCGCGGGCGGATCTGAGTCGGGATCTCCCGGGGGGCTGCTGGGGTCACGAGGTGGACGAGGTCTATGGGGGCGATGGCGGCAAGGCCGCTCGTGGCGAGGAAGGCGCGACGGTCCACAGAGGCAGGGCTCCCGCTTGGAGGTGTTGTACTACCTCTGCCCAGGATGCGGCCTTCATGGACCTGAACCGGCACCTCCGCCCTGCCAGGGGGTGCACTTTCCGTTTCAGGACGGGCTTTTTCCGTTTGCCCGAACACCATCCCCCACGCCCGGGTGAGGACTCCGCCCGTCTGCAGGACCTCGTCCAAGCGCTCAGCCAAGTCCTTCGAACAGGTAGCAGTCCGCTTCTCGATCTTCTCAATGAGTGAACCGCTGACCTGCACTTTCGTGCCCAACTCGGCGTGCGTGAGAGGGCCGCGCTTCTTACGCCAGGTCCGCAGTTCATGGCCGAACCAGTCACGCGGGGATGCGTCCGGAGTCAATTGCTTCTCGGGTCTTGGCATGGGCTGTTCCTCGCTCGCGAAACGGAAGATCGAGGTTTCCGTATCAAGATCTGCACGCGGTCCTGTCGGCCTGGCTCAATGGTTGCTCACGGCCGCCGCCCCAGTACACACCGCATCCGGCGCCGGTTGGAGAGATTTCGTCGAACGAGGGACTCCCGTGAAGGCAGACCTGATCGAGGCTCAACAGCCCCTTACGGACAGCACAAGCGCTGCGGTCCGGACGCGTTCCGGAGCATGCGAAATCGACGTCGCTCTGACTGCCGCTGCCGTCTCGGGCGTGCGTGACCTCGTCAGTGCGTGCCTCCGTTTGTGGGGCCTGACCGAACTCGACTGGAGGGTCACTCTCACTGCGTCCGAGCTACTGACGAACGCCTTCCAGCACGCCCGCAAGGAGGATGAGTCCTCGGTTCCAGTGAAGGTCGTCCTCACCCGGACCCCCGACGGGGTCTTCCTGTGCGTCAGTGACCCGCATCCCTGGCTCCCAGCCCCCGTCTCGGCAGGCGACAACGACGAGGGCGGGCGCGGCCTGATGCTGATCAAGACGCTCAGCGACAGATACGGCTGCTCGCCCACCGCCCACGGCAAAGACGTTTGGGTCACGATCCTGCACTCCGCGTAGTCGCAATCTCCTTGCCTCTGACGAGACCCGAAAGGACCACCATCATGTGCCGGCACTCGCCGCCGTTCCCCGGCGCCGACGCGAAGGCCGACGGCGGTTCAACGTCAGCGACGCTGCGCTCGGAAGAATCGAATGACAGCTTCAGGTTGGGGCACGACCCTCGCACGAGACCCCTTCTGGGAGGGCGACGTCAGCGAGGTCGCTCGTACTTCCTGATCTACCTTCCGCACCCCCGCGGGCAGGGCGCGATGTACGCCCGCACGGGCTGCAGCTTCGTGGAGTTACGGCAAGCCTGCCTCCGGGCGCTCCGCCGGGTCGCGCCAGTAGTCGGCGAGCATCTCGCCCGGCCAGGCGGGCTGACGGACGGAACCTCGGGGCCCCATTTCCTGGAAGTAGGGGGCCAGGTCAATCACCGGCGTCCCGTCGACTGCGTCGAGGTCGGTCACCAGAAGGTCGCGGCCGTCCACGCTCAGCAGCCTCGGGTAGCTGACGGCCAACTGGTTGGGGCGCCGATGGTTTCGGTGGACGAAGGTTCCGGTCGCTGGCCACTGCACGTTACCCCTGGGGCTGCGGGCGTGGAGCTGCACGTCCTCGGGCTGTGCCAGGTGGAAGCGCCACGTCACAGTCAGGTGGGAGAACTCGTCGATTCCCAGCAGTGTTTCGAGGGGGTACGCATCGTTGAGTCGAATCACCGACTCAACCCCGCCCTGGTAGTCGTCCTGAACGCGGGTGTGTCCCCCGACGACCGTTGCGATCGACTCGACCTCGTACGACGTCACCGGTACTGGTTCCTCTCCTCGGGCAATGCTGATCCGCGGGCTGCCATGGGGCATCGAACGTCCGTGTCGCGATCAGCCTATGGCCCGAAGCATGCCGCGTGCCCGGCGGTCCAGCTCGGTGACGTGGCGGCCTCCGCGTTGCCGGACGGGCGAGAGGTCGCTCTGGATTCGGACGATGACGTCACGTGCCCGGCCGGACTGGACGCCCGTCATGGCGTCGAGTGCTTCGTTCCAGGTTGCGCATGCCTCGTCGAGGTTTCCCCGCTGCACCTGGACGGCGCCGAGGTAGCCGAGCGTCACGCTGTGGGTGCGGGCGAATTGCTGGCGCCGGCGCGTGGCCACACTCCGCTTGAAGTGGATCTCCGCGTCGCGGGGCTGACCTATGTCGCGCAGAGCGCAGGCCGTCTCGTGGGCGAGGGAGGCTTCCTGGAAGAAGCCGACGCGGTCCGGCGCCTCGGTGGTGTCGGCGCGGGCGAGGTCCCGCTCCGCGCGGCTGATAGCCGCGAGGGTTCCGGAGCGGTCGCCGTCAGCCGCGAGCGCGCGGGCGTACACGATCGCCAGCAGCGCCTTCTCGCGGTGGCTGGCCTGGCCGTAGCGGTCGCGAGACATCGAGGCGTCGGCCAGGGCCAGCGCCCTGCGTGGGTGCCCGAGGTCGACGGCCTGGTGAGCGAGGGCGCGCAGGACGTGGCCACCGAGCGGTCCGTCACCGGCCTCCGCCGCGATCCGGGCGGCGATGGTGAGGTAGCGCTGGGCGGTGCGGTGTTCGCCGGCGTCGAAGGCCATCCAGCCAGCGAGGTACGTCATCTCTGCGACGGCGGAGTGCGTGTCGCGGCGGAGCTGATCTGTACGAAATCGGCCGCCGAGCAGCGGCACCGCCTCGTCGAGCAGGTGGCTGGCGAGGGCTTTGCGGCCGGTTGCGCCGCCTCGCTGCTGGTCGCGCGCGGAGTAGTAGACCGTGAGGTCGCGGACGTCGTCGATGTCGGCTTGGGTCACCGAGCGCGAGGAGGACGGTCGGCGGTTCGCCGCTGCGGCGGGGGCAGCTGCCCACCACGAAGTGGTGGGCAGGGCGAAGCCGGCTGCGGAGTAGGCGGCGGTGGCCAGCAGCTTGCGTCGGTGCATGTCGAGATCGTCGCTTCCCAGCTCGGCCAGTGCGGTCAGAGGGTCGACGCTCCAGTCGGATCCGGTGTCGGTCGTGCCTGTCGGCTCTTCTTCCAGCCCGAGGTCGGCCAGGGAGAGCCGGCGGCCAAGCCTGCGGGACAGCGTCTCACGCAGGATATGCGGCGCTCTGCCACTCGGCTTCGTGCCGAGCACCCACATGGAGATGTGCGAGCGGGAGATCGCCTCCAGCTCACGCACTCCGCACTCCGCCGCCACGCGGGCAACGGCGGCGGCTGCTTGCGGCTGGGACCAGCCTGCTTCGCGCAGGAGTGCGGCAAGGGCGACGTTGCGGTCACGGGCCATGGACTGCCCCTCGGTTCCGTAATGATCTTTGGCGCCTTTGGCGGCCTTCCCGTCCACCAAGGCATACCCCTCGAACGGGATTCGCGGTTCGCTCAACGTAGCGGCCAGATCACTCACATCGCACGCCGACCGACGCCTCCGACGGGCGCTCTCGGCTCACTTTGGCTTGATCCGAACAGGAGTTGTGGCATGCGCCTTTCGCTGGACCCTCGCCGAGACGGCAGCCAGCTCGTGGGCGAGCGCGGGCGGCAAGCGCCCGTCACCGCGGCACCGGCGCCGGAGCGCGATCACGTGGTGGCCGCGTCGGAGACGGTGACGCTGGTACTGGGCGAAGATTCGCCACTACCCGAGAGCGCTGCCGACGTGGAGGACCTCGTTCGCCTTCTGCGCGGACACATTGCCCAGTTGGGCGCACGGACCGCTCCGCATGTTCCCGCCCTGCTGCGTGCGCAGCGGCTCTGCTCCGACAGCATCCCCGAGGGCTATGTGTCGAGCCGGGTGCACCTGGTCAGGCTCGCCAAGGCCACCCAGGAACTGACGGCTTACGTGGAACGCGGCGGCCCCGGGCCGAACGGCGGGGAGGCCGGGCGGCGTTGGCCGACGCCAACGCTCAACGTGCTGCGCGGCACCGTCTTCGCCCTCGCCCTGGCCTGCCTGATCTTCGCCGCTTCGGTGCCGCGGACATGACGGTGACCGGTGCCGTCGTCATCGCTCTGGTCCTCGGGCCGACGGCCTGGCTAATGCTTCGCGGCGAGCGGGCGGCCGACCCTGCACGAGCCGCCGAGCACCTGCCACCGCCCGGCAACGCTCCCTCTCTACCTGGCGAACACGGACCTACCTACCGCCCACCGTTCCCGGCCGCTGCGACGGCCCCGATACGGCCCCGAACTTGCGGGGCTAACGGAGATCCACACGATGAATCGGCTTCCGCGCATCGAGCAGTACGGCCTGATCGGCGACACGCAGACCAGCGCCCACGTCTGCGATGACGGTTCGATCGACTGGCTGTGCCTGCCCCGCTTCGACTCGCCGGCCGTCTTCGCCGGTCTGCTCGGCACGCAGAAGCACGGCTCCTGGCAGATCTCACCGGCCTCGTCCGCAGGCCGGTGGGGCTCAGAGAAGGTCGCTGAGCGCCAGTACCGCGGTGACTCGCTCGTCCTCGAATCGGTGTGGCGCACCCCAACGGGTTCGGTCCGCGTCCTGGACTTCATGCCGCCGCGCGACGGCACCCCACAGGTGATCCGGATCGCCGAGGGCCTGACCGGCGAAGTGGAGATGGTCTCGGCCATGCGCCCTCGGCCGGGATACGGCAGCGTCAGCCCGTGGATCCACGAGGTCGGTGGACGCATGGTCGCGGAGGCCGGCGCGGACGCTCTGTGGCTCGACACCTGCGTCCCGCAAATGGAGAAGGACGGCGTGGTCGTCAGCGCCTTCGTCATCGGCGCCGGGCAGAGCGTGGCGTTCGTGCTCAGCTGGTGCCCGTCCCACGCCGCCACGCCCGACATTCCCGACCCGGATGCCGCGCTCGCCGAGACGCTCGCCTTCTGGCAGGACTGGACACAGGAGTGCACCTACAACGGGCCCTACCGCAAGGCCGTGGTCCGGTCCTCGATCGCGCTGAAAGCCATGACCTACGGACCGAGCGGCGGGATCGTCGCGGCGCCGACCACGTCGCTGCCCGAGGAAATCGGCGGCCAGCGGAACTGGGACTACCGCTACACCTGGCTGCGCGACGCCTCCACCACCTTGGCCGCACTGCTGGGGACCGGCTACCGGCAAGAGGCTCAGGCATGGCGACGCTGGCTGCTGCGTGCCGTGGCCGGGGACCCGGAAAACCTGCAGATCATGTACGGGATCACCGGGGAGCGTGACCTGCGGGAGCGGGAGCTGCCCTGGCTTCCCGGGTACGAGGGCTCGGCCCCAGTACGCGTCGGAAACGGCGCGGCGGACCAGCTCCAGCTGGACGTGTACGGCGAGGTGATCGAGACCTTGTACGTCGCGCACCAGAGCGGTGTCGCCCACTGCGCCGACACCGCAGTCCTGCACCAGCGGCTCATCGAGCACCTGGCAGAGCGCTGGCAGGAGCCCGACGAGGGAATCTGGGAGATCCGCGGGGCCCGCCGGCACTTCGTCCACTCCAAGGTGATGGCCTGGGTGGCGGTCGACCGCACCATCCGCCTGGCCGAAGCCGGCGCGCTCGACATGGACCTGGCCCCCCTGGTCGAGCTGTGGGCGGCGATCCACCGCGAGGTCTGTGACAAGGGCTTCGACCCGGTGCGCAACACCTTCACCCAGTCCTACGGCTCCCGGGAGCTGGACGCCGCCACGCTACTTATCCCCCGCACCGGCTTCCTGCCACCCGACGACCCGCGCGTCATCGGCACCGTGGACGCGGTACGTCGTGAACTCTCCACGGCCGACGGACTCGTGTACCGGTACCCGACCCGCGGCAAACGCGCCGGGGTGGACGGCTTGACCGGCGACGAGGGCACCTTCTTCCTGTGCGACTTCTGGCTCGTCGATGGCCTCGCCCTGACCGGCCGCGTCGACGAAGCCCGCGCCTTGTTCGAACGCCTCCTCGCTCTGCGCAACGACCTTGGGCTCCTGGCGGAGGAGTACGACCCCGTCCAGCAGCGCCAGCTCGGCAACTTCCCGCAAGCATTCAGCCACATGGGTCTGATCCAGAGCGCCCGGCTCCTTCAGCACCTGACGACGGGGCCCTCCCGCCACCGCGGCGCGGTTGCAGTTCCGGCTCCCCGATCGACCTCCCGCAGCACGCGCCAGAGCGCCGTAGCCCTGACGCCGCAGCACGCATAGCCACCCACCCTGACGAGGATTCCCATGTCTGACAGCGCCTTCCCGGCACGGCCGGCCACTACCGGCCACCGCAGACGGCGGCCCCCGGTCGACGCGATCACGCTGCACCGCGCCCGCCGCGCCGTGGCACTGCCCCTGGTGCTCCTGGCCGCGGTGCTGGTCGCCGCCTACGCCCTCTGCACAGTGTCCGTGGTGGGTAGCGGCTGGATCCTGGCCGGTCTGGTGTGCGGGTTGGCTGGGGTCGGCCTGGTGACGGCTCGTGGAGCGCGCACCGTCGCCGGCGCCGTGCAGTCGACCGTGGAGAAGTCCCAGGCAGCGGCACTGGAAGCGGTCGCAGGGGCAGCGGCAGCCGTCGAGAAGTCGGTGCACTGGTCGGCGGATGAGCTGTGCCGCGGAAAACGCCCACCGTTGCCGGACCCGCAGACGCCACAGTCGCCCAATCCGAACGCCGAGATCGACAAGGCGCTGAGTGCCCTCCAAACGCAGGCGATCGCGTCGCTGATCCGCGTGCACGACGAGTCCCAGTCCGTCGTCCTCCTGGAGGTGCTGCGCCGCCTGGCCATGCGCGAGCACGCCCTGGTCGGCAAGGCGCTCCAGGCCCTGAGCCAGCTGGAGATGCTGACCGACGACCCGGAGCTGCTGGCCAAGATCTTCGAGATCGACCACCTCGTGACTCGCATGCGCCGCCAGGTGGAGAGCACGGCGGTGCTGGGCGGGCAGTCCCTGCGCAGCGTGCGCCGGCCCGTTGCCGTCACGACGGCGCTGCGCGGCGCCGTCTCCGAGGTCGTGCAGTATCCACGGGTGGCCGTCGCGGCCGGATCCGTCGGCGCCGAGCTGGGTCTTCCTGGCCATGTAGGTCCGGACCTGACGCACCTGCTGGCCGAGCTGATCGAGAACGCCTGTGAGTGCTCCGATCCGGCGACGAAGGTGACGGTGCGCGCGCAGCGGGTGGCCAACGGGCTGGCCATCGAGGTCGAGGACCGGGCCATTCCCATGCATCCTCAGACTCGGGCGCAGATGAACCACCTGCTCAAGGCCCCGGACGAGGTCGACGTCAGCGGCCAAGTTCGGGCCGGACAGCTCGGCTTGCTGGTCGCCGCGAAGATCGCCCAGTCACACGGGCTGTCCGTCCTCCTGCAGGAGAACGTGACGGGGGGCACGACCGCCCTGGTCGTCATACCGGCACGGCTCCTGGTAGCGATTGCCCCGGTCGATGACACGGGCCCGTTGCCGCCCGAGGAAGCCCGAACGTCCGGGCGTCAGCCGCAGGTTGCTGCGTCCCCTGTCGTCGCGAGAGCGGGTCAGGCCGCACGCCCCGGTGCTGCTGGGGTGCCGACCGCAGAGGCAGGTCAGTCGGCCGACGCGCCCGCCCTTCCCACGCGCACACGCCGGACGGGATCCTTCCGTGCACCACACGAGCGGGAGCAAGCCCCCGTGGCCGCACCCACGCCAGGGCTCGCAGCCGCCTTCCGCAACGGCCTCCAGGCCGGCGGGACCGCCGACGCCCCTACTGCCTCGACAGACCACCCCCGGCCCTAACCCTCCCCTTCCGCGTTCCCGGTGGCCCTGTACTTCCGCTGGCCCTTCCCCCTTCTGGAGCGATCCCTATGAGCACCCACCCCGCGATGAGCAACGTGACCGGCGACACGCCCGCATCCGCGACGACAAGCGGACAGCGGGAGAGCATGGTCTGGCTGCTGCGTCAGTTCGCCTCCGAGACGCTGGGCGTCACGCACGCCGTCCTGATCTCGCGCGACGGACTGCGGCTGCTGGACAGCGACGTCGACAAGGACTGGGCGGACGAACTGTCGGCCGCCTTCAGCGGGGTTGCCTCCCTCGCGGCGAACATCACCGGCCCCACCCACAAGAAGAGGCCGGCCCGGCAGGTGATCATCGAGCGAGACGACTGCCTGTTCTTCGTCCAGAGCGCCGGGCGCAGCGCGGCCTTCGACAACCACCCCGGCAACGAACGCGGTGAGGTGGACACGATCCTCGCCGTCATCGCCACCAGGGACGCCGACGCGGGCACCGTCGGCTTCGAGATGGGCCGCCTCGTCCACAAGTTTGCCCCGTACATGCTGATCCCCGTCCGTGTCGGCACGGGCGGAGAGGTCCGGTGACCCTGCGTGGCCGCGTGGCCGAGGAGTCGGCGTTCGTGCGGACCTACACGCTGACGCGCGGGCGTACCAAGCCGCGGCACCTGCTCGGTCTGGAAACCGTGCTGGAGGCTGGACCGGGAAGGCCCGGCCCGGCGCAGGCCGAGGAGTGCGAGGAGATTCTCGCCCTGTGCCGGGAGCGCCGACGGTCGGTGGTCGAGCTGGCGGGCCGCCTTGGCCGGCCCGTCACCGCCGTCAAGATTCTTGTCTCCGACCTCCTGGACGCCGACGTCCTGGTCGTCCCTCTGACTCACCCCTATGCCGGTACGGGCGAGGGTTCCGGTCCGTCTACCCAACTGCTGGCAGCCCTTTCAGCGGGCTTGAAGAGGAAGTGGCCTGATGCCGTCGCCTATCCCCAGGCCGGATGACCCGGCCGCGGTGCTGCGGAGTTCGCCGCACCCGCGGGCCAGTGCTCCGACTGTGCTGAAGATCGTGATCGCCGGGGGCTTCGGCGCGGGCAAGACCACCGCCGTGGGCGCCGTCAGCGAGATCACGCCGCTGAGCACGGAGGAGTACCTGACCCAGGCGAGCGCGGACGTGGACAGCTTGGCGGGCATCGAGGCGAAGCAGACCACCACGGTCGCCTTCGACTTCGGCCGCCTCAGTCTCACCGACGGGCCGACGCCTCTGGAGCTGTTCCTGTTCGGTACGCCGGGCCAGGACCGGTTCGTCGACCTCTGGTACGACCTCTCCCGCGGCGCCGTCGGCGCGGTGGTCCTGGTCGACACTCGTCGGCTGGAGAGCAGCTTCACCCCGGTCAGCTTCTTCGAAGACATCGGCCTGCCCTTCGTCGTCGCCGTCAACCAGTTCGACGGCGCGCACCGCTACCACCCCGAGCAGGTCCGCACCGCGCTCGAACTCCCGGCCGCCGTGCCGGTGGTCACCTGCGACGCCCGCGACTCGAACCACATCGCCGGCGTCCTGCTGACCCTCGTCGACCACGCCGTGAACAACGCCGCCACGGGCCGCGCTGGTCACGCCCCTTCTACCTCCCTCCAGGACGCCTGATGTCACAGCACCCCAGCGGCCCCTACGGCACGCCGCAGGCCGCACCGCCCGCACGGTCCTTGCCGCGACGCGATATCCGGGACACCACCCGAGGCCCGTTCACTCCGCCCGCCACCGCCCTCACCAGCCAGCCAGCCCATCAGGCGTCGGAGCTGGCACAGCGCTATGAACTGCTGCACCGTCTGGGCGTGCCCACCGTGGCCAACGAGGACTTCGACGACTTGGCCCGCAGCATGGCTGAGCAGGCCGGGTTCCTGTACGGGTTCGTCAACCTGTTCCTGGAAAAGCAGACCTTCGTCGGGCTGCACCAGCCGCCTGCGGACAGCGGGTACGTCGTCGTCGGCCGCACAATGAGCCGCGACCACGGCTGGTGCCCGGAGGTCATGGCTCGCAGGAAGGCCCTTCCGCTGCACGACGTGCACGCGTCCCCGCGCTTCAGCGGCAACGCGGTGGTCGACGCGGTCGGGATCCGCTCCTACTTCGGCGCCCCGCTCATCCACGACAGCGGCACCGTGCTGGGCACGGTGTGCGTCATCGACCCCGAGAAGCGGCCCCTGGCCGAAGCCCGCCGTCTGCGGGACATCGTCATCAACGCCAGTGCGCAGGTGATGGACCACATCATCCGAACCCCCGTCCGCTAGGCCGTTCCACACCCCCACCCGGGTGCCGTAGGCGATCCCCGGCCGCTCCGCGTTGCGACCTTCATCCAGGGAGAGGGAGACCATGTCCGCCACACTCACCGCATCACCACCGGCGCTGCGTCCCTACCTCACCGCCCGCCACGACCTGCTGTGGCACGAGGCGGACGCCTTCGCAGCCGAGCACGTCGTGCCGCGCGCCGCGCGGATGGAGGCCGCTCCCGGCAGGGTGGAGCGCAAGGTCGCCGACCTGATGGCCTCACGGGGATGGTTCGCCGTCACCGTCCCGGCCGCCTTCGGCGGGCTGGGCGCCGGGCACGTGGCCAAGACGATCCTGGTCCACCGCATCGCGCGGGTCTCGGCGGCTGCTGCGGCCATCCTGCAAGCCACCCTCATTCCCGTTGGTGCCCTGTTGCACTTCGCCACCTACGAGCAGAAGGGACGCTGGCTGCCCCGTGTCGCGGACGGGTCCCTGCTGCTGTCGATCGCCGTGACCGAACCACTCGCCGGCGGCCACATCGGCGGCATCGAAACCACCGCCGAACGCGCCGGCAACCAGTGGGTGATCACAGGCAGCAAGGTTCATATCGGCAATAGCCACCTCGCCGGGGCCCACCTCGTCGTCGCCCGCACCGCCGGGACGGGTGTGAGCACGTCCCAGGCGCTAACCGCGTTCATGGTCGAAGCCGACCGCCCAGGGCTCTCCGTCTCCGACCACTGTGCCGGCCTCGGCTTGCACGGCTTCTCCGCCGGCCACCTCGGCCTCGATCACGTCCGCGTCCCCGACGACAACGTGGTTGGCGAGATCGGCCAGGGACTGGCCGTGGCCCAGAGCAGCAGCATTCTGTACGGCCGCCCCAATCTGGCCGCCGTCAGCCTCGGTATCCACGAAGCAGTCGTAGACACCACCACTGCTCGTCTCAAGGCCCGTCCCCGCTACCGGGGCGCCTTGTCCGACCTGCCCGTCCTGCGGGATCGCGTCGGCGGCATGGAGGCCCGCCTGCGCGCCGCCCGGATACTCGCCTACCAGGCAGTGCACCTCCTCGACCAGGGCCTGTCCTGCGACGCCGACCTGATCAACTCGAAATACCTCGGCCACCAGTGGGCCATGCAGTCCACTCAGGACGCCATGGAACTGCACGGCGCCCAGGCCCTCGATGGCGACTACGTCCTCCAGCGCCTGTGGCGCGACATCCAGCACACCTACCCGCCCGCCGGAACCGGTGAAGTCCAGCGCATACGCCTGGCCGACGCCGCCTTCGACGAGGACCACATCCAGTGGTCCGAACGCCTCGCCGCCGAAGCCGCCTGGGCACGCCCCGACCCGACGGCCGCATGAGCCCCCGTGCGCGGCACCCCGTGAATCCAAACCGCCGCGCACGGGCCCGTGCCGCCGGCCCCCGTCCCCCGCGGGGACCGGCGACACCCCTTCCAGTGACCATCCACCCAGCCGAGGAAGAGACACCGTGACCCCGCCCGTGACGACGGCCCACGCACCGATCACGCCCTTGACGCCGACCCTGCAGCGCGTCGCCCAGCACCTCGCGAACGGCCTCACGGCCCAAGAGATCGCCACGCAGACCGGACTGGCGGCCGTGACTGTCCGCCAGTACCTCCGCGACATCCGCGAGAGCCTCCACTGCCCGCCCCGCTGCAAGCCCCCGGTGATCGTGCACCGCCTGTTCGCCGTCCAGCAGGTGGCCTCGCCCACGGCGGACAGGCCGACGCCACGGCTCAGCCCGGAGCAACTGCAGCTGCTCCGAGCCGTCGCCGAGCACAGCGATGCCCGCGACATCGCCGTCGCCGCCAAGCTCGCCCCGGCCGACCAGCGCGCCGCACTCGACCAGCTCCTCATCGACACGGGCGCACGGGACACCACCCACCTGGTGATTCTGGCCCACGGCTGGAAGCTGCTGGGAACCGATCCGGCAGCGCGGAGCGGAGCGAGCCAATGAGCAGGCCCCTCACTCCCGTGGCCCGCGAAGAGCGTCCAGCTCCGGCATCGGACGCATCGGAGCCCCTGGGCGCCGTATACGCGGTGCGCACATTACGTACGGACGCCGAGCGCGAGGAAGCCGCTGCTCTCATTCAGGACCGACAGCGCTGGCTCACCGTGCGCGGTCTCCCCGTGCCCGCTCAAGCCGACGTGCCAGCCCTGTTCCGCGACCCGCAGACGAAGTCGGCAGGTCTGGTCGAGGACGGAAGGCTGCTGGCCTGCATGGTCCCCGAGCGCGACCCCGGCCTCAGCTGGGGCGAGGGCCCCTGCCTCTTCCTGGGACGCGTCCACACCCTGCCCGACCAGTCCGACGACATCACCCGGCTGATCACCCTGTGGGCCTCCGACTTCGCCGCCCGGCAGGGCCTCCCGCTCGTACGGGCCGAAGTCCTGGCCCGGCACGCCCTGCAAGCCGAGCCCGTTGCCGCCCTGCTGCGTCGGCTCACCGACATGGGCTGGGATGTACGCGGTTCCGGCCCAGGACGAGAGGGTGACCGAGTCGCCCGCCTCGAACTGACCGCCGAGCACCGCCCCGGACTCAGCGCTCTGATCAGCTGCCAGGCCCACGCTCCTCATCTGGCCGCGGACGATCGGAGCAGCGCGTGACAACCGACGAGCCGCAGCGGCCCGACCTCGCCCGCGAGCTGATCGCCCGCGCCACGAAATCGGCCGCGCACCGGGCCAAGCGCGTGCGCGACCAGCTCGACGCCGTCCAACTCGGGCAGGGCCGGCACACCGACCATGCCAACACCAACGTGTTGCGCCGCATCCTGGCCGAGCACGACTGGCCCGGCCATCGCCTCGTCGGCCCCAAAGCGGCCCGCGCCGCCTGGAGCATCGCTCTGCACAGCGACGACGACCCCGCCTTCCAGCGCGCCGCCGCCACCCTGCTGGGACGTGCAGTCTGGGCCGGCGACGCCCCGGTCCAGCACTGGGCGCACCTGCACGACCGTGCCCTCATCACCAGCAGGCGCACTCAGGAGTACGGCACCCAGCTCCTGCTGTTCGCTGACGGCATCGAGCTGTGCCCACTGCGCGCGCCGGAGTCCGTCGACAAACGGAGGGCCACGGTCGGTCTGCCGCCGATCGCTGTCGCGCTGGAGACGGTGCGCCGCCGGTACATGCCTGACGGCTCTGCCGATGAAGTCCCAAGCGTCGTCCTCGCGGAGGCCGCGTGAACAAGCGGAACACCGTGGTCTCCACCAGTCGACCCTCCGGCCACAACTCCGCTCTGCGAAAGGATCGTTGACAGATGAAGCTCACCATCGCCGTCCTCACTGCCGGTGCTGCCCTCTCCCTCAGCTTCGCTGTGGTCGGAGCCGCCCGGCTCAGGCAGGACGCGCGGCACCAAGCCGAGCGCAACGAGGCGCTCCTCGCGGGCAACCAGCTCGACTGGCTGAACCGGGTGTCCACCAACGCCGACCTCGCCGAGCTGTGGAAGCCCGAGGACATGAAGGCCGGGGAGTACATGCAGCTCATGTCGGCCAACCGACTCATCTGCGCCCTCAGCCTCCGACACTGCCTCGGCCGTATCCGCGACGGACAGCTGCCGTTCTACGCCGCGATGGTCATGAGTAGCGACGTCTGCCGGCGCTACTGGCAGCGCTTCGGCGACCTCCGCGCTCAGGAGGCCGAGGGCGACGAGCGGGCCGAGTACTTCACCCGGGTGCTGGAGCAGGCCGCGAAAAACCACCCGCAGGCGCAGCCCGCAGCAGCTTGAACGCACCCCACCGGCCCCGGACGCGCGACGGCTCAGACGATTTCGCCACCGTCGCCGTCCGGCAGCAGACCCCGGGGCCCGACCGGGCCTCGGCATCCCGCACCATCCATCACTCCTAGGAGGCATGCATGACCGCCATCCAGGCCGAGAGGCCGACCGCTCCCGCGCAGGCGAACCTCGTGAAGGCCGACGACGACCCGTTCGGGCTCGACATCACCTTCATCGAGGGAACGCCGGCGACCGAGACGGTCCTGATGTGCAGCACGGGCGACAACTGCGGCAGCTCCTGCCCCAGCGCCTGCACCACCTCGTAAGCCGGATCACCCCGGCAACGCGGGCCGGACGGGGGCTTCCCCCGTCCGGTCTGCCCCGCCCGTCACGCAGAAGATGAGGAGAGCCCTGATGACACGGCACCGGCCCAGACTGTACGAGGCTGCGGGGCAGGCCATGCTGCGCGCTGCGGTACACACGGCCGAGCCCGCCATGCCGCCCTGGCCGACGCACACGGCACCTGTGGAGGAGTGGCGCGCGTGGTTGAGCACGGTGTGGTCCGACACCGATTTCCGCCGGACCGTGTCGCAGGCGAGCCCTCACCTGGCGGACCAGGTGCAGGCCATCATCGACGGCCGTACACCGAAGGTGCGCCGGATGCGGCGGGCGGCGCTGGCCACCGCCCGCTACGCGATTCGTTACGTACGCCGCTCCACCCCTTACGGCCTGTTCGCTGGCGTCGCCCCGCTCGGCTTCGATCAGACCACGTCCGTCCGCATCGGCGACGAGCACCAGGCCGTGGCCCGCCCCGAGCCGATCGGGCTCGAGGAAGTTCTCAGTACCTGGGAGAGCGACGCTGCGCGTATGGCCGACGCCGAGGTCTGCGTCAATACCCTGATCCGACAGCGCGACCAGCACATCCACGTACCGTCCGAGGGCGACGCCGAATTCCGCCTCGCCCTGAGCCCCGCACTGCGTCTCGTCCTCGACCTGTCCCGATCGCCCATCAGGTACCGCCAGTTGTCCGACAAGCTGGCCGCGGAGTTCCCCTCCGTGAGCGGCACCGCGCGCGACCGGCTGCTCGGTGAACTGCTGCGGGTGCGGCTGTTGCGCTCCTCGCTGCGCGCGCCCGCCACCGTCGCCGACCCCACCGAAGTCTTATCGCCCGCGGCGCGCGCTCAGGCAGCCGGCCTGCGGACCGCATGCGACCTGCGGTTGGACGCCGAAGTGCGACTGCCCGAGCAGGTGCTGACCGAAGTGGAGACCGCGGCGACCGTACTGGCCCGCCTCGTCACCCATCCGACCGGGACACCGACCTGGCGGCGGTGGATCGAGCAGTTCACCGAGCGCTACGGCGAGACCACGAGTGTTCCGGTGGAGGTGGCCACGGATCCTGACCGGGGCGTGGGGTTCCCGGCAGGGTTCGTCA
Organism: Streptomyces malachitofuscus; assembly: GCF_055571035.1. Lineage (NCBI taxonomy): Bacteria > Bacillati > Actinomycetota > Actinomycetes > Kitasatosporales > Streptomycetaceae > Streptomyces > Streptomyces malachitofuscus. The sequence goes on from NZ_JBVIGA010000003.1 coordinate 427,478, forward strand.
CGGCGAGCGAACCGCCCCGGCCGATGTCCCGGCGTGACCGTCTGCTGCTGGAGCTGGCCGGCACCGCCGCCGCCGAAGGCAGCAGCGCCGTCGCGCTGACCGGGGCGATGATCGAGGAACTGGAGGCAGCGGCTGGCGACAGACCCCAGGACCTGGCGCCTCACCTCGAACTGGCCGGACAGGTCCACGCTCCCTCTATTCCGGCACTGGACCGGGGTGACTTCCGGCTGCGCGTTCTGACCGTCTCCCGCTCGGCCGGGTCTATGACCGGCCGGTTCTGGCACCTGTTCCCCGGAACCCAGGAGGCGTACGCGAACCTGCCCACCGTCGATCCGGCGGCGGAGCTCGCGCAGCTCTCCTTCCACGCCGGCCGGGTGCCTGCTGACCTGCTCACCCGCGCGCCCCAGGCCCTGCCCCGGATCGTGAGCGTTGGCGAATTCCGCCGCCCCGGCCCGAACGTCCTCTTCCCCCGTGACCTGTCGGTCACCGTCGCCGACGGCCGCCCCCAGCTGGTGGAGTCCGCAACGGGCAAGCCGCTGGAGCTGCTGGCCCCCACGGCTATCAACTTCCTGTGGAACAACTACACCCCGCCGATGGCCCGCTTCCTCGGCGAGATCAGCCGGGCCGCGTCCGCGCAGGTGACCTGGTTCGACTGGGGCGCCGCCTGGACCCTGCCCTTCACCCCGGCCCTCACCTACCGGCGCACCACCCTCACCGCCGCCCGGTGGAAGATCCGCAGCCGCACGCTGCCCGCCCGCACCGCCCCACTCCAACAGTGGGCGGACCAACTCCACGCCTGGCGTGCCCGGTTCCGGGTGCCGGAGCGGGTCCTGCTCGCCGAGGACGACCAGCAGCTGCCCCTCGATCTGACCCGCGACGTCGACCTGGACCTCCTGCGCGCGCACCTGGACGCCAGCCCCTTCGGCATCGCCACCCTGCACGACGCGCCCCCGCCGGACGCCGACGGGTGGATCGGCGGCCGGGCCCACAGCATCGTCGTCCCCCTGGCCAGGCGCTCATGACCACGACGACCGTGCCCCGCACGCAGGACCTGTCCGAGGGCGCCCTGGGGATGGCCCTGCTCGACATCGAGCGCCGCGACCTGTCCACCGCACGCCGCCACCTCGCCCAGGCGACTGCCCGCGGGGTGAGCACCGGCAGCAACGCATCTCTCTTCCACGGTGCTCCCGCTCTGGAGTTCGTCCTGGCCCGCGCCCGCGGGGCCGACGACGACGTCCGCGCGGCCGTCGACCACGTCGTGGACGCCCGGCTCGCCGCCGCCCACCGCCGCCAGGCGGCCAGCGCGCTGCCCCACCTCGCCGAATGGGACCTCATCCGCGGCATGACCGGACTCGCCGCCCTCCTGCTCTCCCGCCAACCGCCCGCGCCACAGCTGCCCGACGTGCTCACCTGCCTCGTCGCACTCGCCCACCCCCTCCGCGGTGACGGTCGGATGCTGCCCGGGTGGTGGTCGCCGGTCGGCCCCGACGGGAAGACGATGGCCGGCGGGCACGGCAACAACGGCATGGCTCACGGCATCGCGGGGCCCCTGGCCGTGCTCTCCCTCGCCCTGCATGAAGGCGTCAGCGTCCCCGGCCAGGAGGAAGCCGTCGGCACCTTCGCGACCTGGCTCGACCGGCACGGCAGCCATTACTGGTCCACCGCAGCCCACCTGGACACCGACCAGCCGCCAGAGGCGGAACCGGCCCGCCAGTCCTGGTGCTACGGCCAGCCCGGCATGGCCCGCGCCCAGCAGCTCGCCGCGCTCGCCCTCGATGACCCCGCCCGGCGCCGAGCGGCAGAGGACACCGTCGCGACCATCCTGACCGACCCGCTGCACCTCGCCCGCATCACCGACTCGACCCTCTGCCACGGCTGGGCCGGCCTGCTGATGCTCACCCGCGCGGTCGCCGCCGACAGCCCCTCACCCGCACGCTTCACCCCGATCATCCAGGACCTGCACCGACGGCTGGCCGCCGACTGGAAGCGCCTGCCCAAACCAGGATTCATGGAAGGCCGTGCCGGAGCCCAACTCGCCCTGAACGCTACCGACAACACCGGCTGGACCCGCGCCCTCCTGCTCACCTGACCCTGCCGCCTCGCAAGGAGATGACTCCTCATGGCCTTCGACGACGAGAACCTGCCGATCCCTCCGGCCACGTCCTGGTGGCACGCCTCCGTGGCCTTCCCCGACCAGCACGCGGGCGCCGCCCAAGCCCTGGCGACCGCACTGTCCGGGCACCGCTTCCACTTCCTACGCAAGGACGCCGGCGTGCGCCTGCGCACCGAACAGCCTGCCACCAGCCTGCTGGACCAGCTCGTCGCCGACCGCGTGATCACCGGCTGGACGGGCGGAATCTACGAGCCGGAGACCCATGCCTTCGGCGGTCCCGAAGCCATGGCCGTCGCGCACGACGTGTTCTGCGCCGACAGCCCGGCCGCGCTCGCCGAGACCGGCGTCCCCGGCGCCCGCGAGCGCAGCGTGATGCTGCTGTCCGCCATGATCCGCGCGGCCGGGCTGGACCCGTTCGAAGCCGGAGACGTCTACGCCCGGTGGGCCGCCCTGCGGCCCGCCGCCACTCCGCCCCAGGGGCCCGCCCTGGAGAAGGCCGTCTCCGCGATGCGGCGGCTGATGAACGCTGACGCCGCCCTACGCCCCGACGCGGAGGCGGGCTGGGTCGAACGCGTCGCCGCGTTCGAGGACGCCGGCCGCCGCCTGCGCCGGCTCGCCGCCGACGGCCGGCTGATACGCGGGATCCGGGGCGTCATCGCCCATCACGCGATCTTCGCGTTCAACCGCGCAGGCGTGCCTGCCGAAGTGCAGGCCGCCACCGCGTGGCTCGGCCGTCACGTCGCCTTCTCCACCGGAGAAGGCGACGTGTCTACCCGCAAGTCCGCCTCCGCGGACCCTAGCCTCCCCCGAATGGAGACCACCGTGACACCCGTAACCGACCCCAACCAGCTGCGCGAAGCCCTCGCCCAGCGGCTCGTCGACAGCGGCCACCTGCGCAGCCAGGCGGCCATCGACGCCTTCCGCACCACCGACCGGCACGCCTTCCTGCCCGGCGTCGACCTGGAGAGCGCGTACAAGGAGGACGCGGTCCCGATCAAGCACGACGAGCACGGGGAGATGATCTCCTGCATCTCCGCGCCGTCCATCGTCGCCACCCAGCTCGAACAGCTCGGCGCCCAGCCCGGCCACAAGGTCCTGGAAGCCGGAGCGGCCACCGGCTACAACGCCGCCCTCCTCGGCAAGATCGTCTCCCCCGGCGGGCAGGTGTGGACCCTCGACGTCGACCAGGACCTCGTCGCCGGCGCGAACAAGAACCTCTCCGAGGCCGGCGTCGACAACGCCACCGCGGTGATGGCCGACGGCGCGGCCGGATTGCCTGAGCACGCCCCCTACGACCGGATCATCTTCACTGTCGGCGCCGGCGACGTCCCCGTGAAGATCCTCGACCAGCTCGCGCCCGACGGGCGCCTGGTCCTGCCGATGCGCATCCGCGGCAGCATCTCCCGCTCCTTCGCCTTCGAACGCGACGGGGACACGTGGAAGACCGTCTCCTGCGAGATGGCCACCTTCGTCCCGCTCCGCAAGGGCGTATGCGACGACGTGTACACACTCGTCCCCATGGCCGGCGAGGGCAGCGTCCGCCTGGAGACGTTCAGCGAGCAGGACGTCGACCGCGAGGCGCTGCGCACGGTTCTCGACGAACAGCAGACCAAGCTCTACACCGGGGTGAAGTTCCGCCAGGGCTCCGCCTGGGAGTGGCTGTACCTGTACCTGGCCTGCGCACTGCCCAACGGCCTCTCCCGCCTGCCGGGCCAGCGCCCCGGATTCACCCCACACTTCGGGTGGGGCTCCATGGCAGCCCTCGACGGCGGGTCGCTGGCCTACCTGACCATCCGCGAGGGCGAGGATGAGAAGGGCCGGTACTGGGAGGTCGGCGTGATCGGCCACGGCGAGGGCGGTGCCGACATCGCCGAGCGTGTGGTGAGCGAGATCCGCGCCTGGGACGCCAGCGGCGGCAACGACGCCCCCGAGCCGGGCTTCCGGATGGCCGTCGCGGACTCGCGTGACCGGCTGACTGCGGACGACGCCCGCTTCGTCGTCGACAAGCCTTACAGCCGACTGGTTGTCGACTGGGCGCGCAAGGGCTGAGCCGATGATCCCCGCGATAGCCAGCCGCATCCCCCTGGTCCGCCGCACCAAGGCGCCCGCGCTCCCCTTGGAGGAGCGCATCAACCACCTCACCGGGCTGACCGTCGCGCCCGCAGGTGCGAGCCACCACGACCTGGTGGCCCGCGCCTGCGGGGTCCTCAACTACGCGGCTCTCATCGCCTCCGACGTCGGCCTGCCCGACCTGGCCGAGGATCTGTGCTGGCGCCAGCACCAGGTCTTCGCCAACGCCGGGCGCCTCAGCGGACGGGTCGCCGTCATGTCGCTGATGCCGCTCGTCAACCTCGCCCGCTTGCAGACTCGCGCCGGCCACGGCGAACTCGCCTACAGCTTGTTGCACTGCCTCAACGACGCTGCCCGGCACCGCAACAAGACCGACCTCGACGGCCGCACCGTCGACCTCTCGACCCTGACCGGCACGGACGAGGGCCACCGCTCGGTGTGCCAGGAGCTGTACGTCACCCTGCTCGTGGACGGCGCCCGCGCCCTCGCCCAGATCGGGCGGTGGACCGAGGCCGCCGACGCCATGGCCCAGCACCGCGGCATCGGCAACCGCCTCCTCGACGGCCGTCAGATCAAGATCATGGCCCTGATGGAGCAGGGCCTGGACCAGCAGGCCCGCGACCTGATCGACACCACCCAGCCCACGGAACCCTGGGAGATGGCCGTGGCCACCCTCCTGCGCGCCCACTGCCGCCCGGTCGCGGCACCACTTGCGCGAGCCGACGTCGACCAGGCCCAGCACGCAGCCGTCTCGCTCCTGGCCGATCCCGAACCCTCGATCGCCGTGTTCCAGACCCGGACGGGCCTGGCTGCCTTGGAACTCGACGTCAACGGGCCGCAAACGAACTCGCTCCTCTCAGCTCTCACCGACGTGGCCCGCCTCGACGCCTATGCCGCGCGTGAAGTGCTGAACCACCCGACTATCCGGGCACTGCTCAGCACCGAGCGGACATCTGCGCTCGGCTCAGTGGTCTCTGACGCAGGTCTCGGTGCCGGAACCCTGCCCGCAGATCACCAGCGGTCGCTGACCGAAGCCGTCACGCTCGGCGAAGCCGATCTGAGGCGACTTCTCCGAGACGACCAGGCGGCACCAGGCAATCCCCCGATGGAGGTACCGCAACCCACATGAGTGATCGAACGCAGCATCACAGCCCGCCTCGCCCGACCACAGAAGGAGAGGGCCCGGTATTCGAATTCGGGTTCTAGATTTCGCCCGCGTCCACCCGTTACGGCGACGGCCGACCCGCCGTTATCCGATCACCTGTCCGCATTTCAGTCCGAGGAGCCCCCGTGAATCCCGTACGCCGCCCTGCGCTTGTTCATCCCGCGTTCGAAAACACCACCGCTTCCTCGGGTACCCCCCGGCACTCCGCAGCCGGCCGCAACGCTTCGTCCGCCCGTGGGTCACGACCGGATACGAGGTGCCTGGCATGACCCACGCCGCCACCCACGGTCGGGACCGGCACACCGTCGGGCGCCTGCAGCAGGAGGGTCGTCTGTGAGCGGGGAGCCTCACCTGCTGATCGCCGACGTCGCCCAGGTCCTACTCCGGTCCAACGGTGCCGCCCTGTGCGTACGCCGTAAGGCGGACGCTGCCCTCGCACCGGGACAGCTCACTGTCGTGGGCGGCCACCTGCAGGCCGGTGAACCACTCGACCACGCCGCACGGCGCGAAGCGCAGGAGGAGGCGGGCGTTTTCATCAGCGCGGAGCAGCAGGAGTTCTGCGGCCTCATACACCATCACAACGCCCATGGCGGGCTGGATCGGATCACCGCCGTGTTCGTGTCCCAGTCGTGGACGGGTGAGCCGTACAACGCCGAGCCGGACAAGCACGAAGGGCTCTTCTGGGTGCCGATGGAAAGACCCTCCCCGAACTGCCACCCCTACACCGCCGCGATCTTCCACGTGCTCATCCACGGCCCGTCCTACCGGGCCATCAACTGGTCCGCAGGAGGCGCGGCGTGAAGAGGTTCTTCGGCCCGGTCACGATGGCCGATCCGCAGGTCTCCGACGCCGAGCACGAGCTGTTCGGCGGTCCCCTGCGCTACGACATGGGCTGGTCCCAGCACGAGCACGCGACGTTGGACCTGACCATGATGTCGGCGCTGCGCTCCATGCCCGGTCTCGTCGGTGCGACGCTGCGCATGGCGTGGCAGGCCGACCGGCGTGCCCTGCTGTCGGTCGGGGTGAGCGAGATCGGCCAGGGCATTGCCGCAGCCGCCGGACTGCTGGCGGTCAACGCGGTCATGCACGCCCTGCTCGCCGGCAGCGGCAGCGCCGCCGAGCGGCTGCACGCCCTGTTACCCGGCCTGCTGGCCGCAGCGATCATCGGCGTCGTCAACTCCGCCCTGTCGGCCTGGTCCACCTCCCGCGCCGGACGGCTCGAGCCCAAGGTAGAGCGGATCGCCACCACCCAGTACCTGGCCGCCGCAGCCCGCGTCGAGCTGGAGGCCATCGACGACCCCGACTTCCGGCGGCTCGTGGACATCGCCCAGCACGGCCCCAGCTCCGCCCGCCGCATGATCAGCTCCTGCGTCGCCGCGCTGAACGGCCTCATCTCCCTGACCACCACCGCTGGCGTCCTCGCCGTACTCCACCCCGCGCTGCTGCCCATGCTGATCCTCATCGCCGCGCCGCGCGGCTGGGGCGCCATGCGGGTCGCCCAGGAACGCTACGTGTCGGTGATGAGCTGGATCGAACACGTGCGGGCCAGCCGCCTGATCGGCAACCTGCTCACCGAACGCACCGCCGCGCAAGAAGTCCGTCTTCACGCGGTCGGCCCCTTCCTCCTCAGCCGCTATGAGCGCATGGCCGAGAGCGCCGAAGCCGAGCAAGAACGCCTCGCCTCCAGCAAGGCCCTCACTGAGTGGGTCGCCTCCGCACTGTCCGGCCTGGCCATGGCCGCGACCTACGGGACCATGTTCTGGCTGATCATGGCCGGGCACATGAGCCTCGCCGTCGCCGGTACCGCCGTCATCGCGGTACGTGCCGGCTCGGCGAGCCTGGGCGCGCTGGTCATGAACATCAACCAGCTGCACGAGGAGAGCCTCTACGTCCGCGACCATGGCCGTTTCCTCACCGAGGCCGGCCAGCGGACGCTGCCTGCCGGCGGGGCTCCCGTACCGGAACGCATCAAGGAGATCGTTCTCGACCAGGTCACCTACCGCTACCCCGACCGGGACACCGCGGCGCTGGACGGGGTATCCCTGACCCTGCCGATGGGGTCGGTGACCGCGGTGGTGGGCGAGAACGGCTCCGGCAAGAGCACCCTGATGAAGATCCTCTCCGGCATGCTGCTGCCTGAGAGCGGCACGCTGCGCTGGGGCGAGGCGGACCTCACCGACCTCGACCGGGCCCAGGTCTTCGAGCGCGTCTCCCTGCTCACCCAGGACTTCCAGCGCTGGCCGGTGACCGCCGCGATGAACATCCGCCTCGGCCGCCCCGACCACCCGGCAACCGACGATGACCTGAAGCCCTCGGTCGACTACGCCGTCGCCGGCCCCGTCATCGCCAAACTCCCCGACGGCCTGCGCAGTCTGCTGGCCCGCATGTTCCGCGGTGCCATCGAGCTGTCCGGCGGTGAATGGCAGAAAGTCGGCCTGGCCCGCACGCACTGGCGTAGCTCAACATCGCAGGCAGACGGCGTCCTCATCGTGGACGAGCCCACCTCCGCCCTCGACCCTGAAGCCGAGATCGAAGCCTTCAACCGCATCCGCCGCCTCGCCGCACCGAACCGGGCCGTCGTCCTGGTCACCCACCGCATGTCCGGCGTCCGCCACGCCGACCACATCTACGTCCTCAACAACGGGCACCTCGCCGAGCACGGCACCCACGACGAACTCATGGCCGCCCGCGGCCGATACGCCGCCATGTTCGACGCCCAAGCCGCCCAGTACGCCCCGACCACGGCCATTCCCCACCCCGCAGCGCCCACCGTCCCGGACCAGGTATGAGCCGCTCGCCCGAAAGGCCCACCGTGACCACACCCCCCATCACCACGGACCTCGACGAAGCCGCCCCCCTGCGCCACCAGCTGGCCGACCACCTGGCAGCCGCCGGAGACATCCGCACACCCGCGGTCGACCACGCCCTGCGCACCGTACCCCGCCACGCCTTCGCCCCCGAGGTGTCCCTCGAAGCCGCGTACGCCAACGACATCGTCGCCACCCGCCATGCGCCCGACGGCCAGGTGATTAGCTCCATCTCCGCACCCTGGCTGCAGGCCGACATGCTCGAAGCCGCCCGCGTCCAGCCCGGCCACCACGTGCTGGAGATCGGCTCCGGCGGCTACAACGCCGCCCTGATCGCCGAACTCGTCGGCCCGGCCGGTCACGTCACCACCCTCGACATCGATCCTGCCGTCACCGAGCGGGCCACCCGCTTCCTCGCCGAGACCGGGTACGACGGCGTCCGCGTCGTCACCGCAGACCCCGAGCACCTGCCCAAACGGCTGATTCCGGACGGCGGATTCGACGCCATCGTGGTCACCGTCGACACCTGGGACCTGCCCTGGATCGGTGCCCTGGCCGAAGGCGGCCGTCTCATCGCGCCGCTGCGGCTGCACGGCTACCACTGGGCCATCGGCTTCACCAAGGTCAAGGGGGCACTGCTCAGCGACGAGCCGCTCATCGTCTGCGGCTTCGTCGCCATGCAGGGCGACGGCGCCTGGAACACGAACCGCCGCACCGTCCCCGGCACAGGCGTCCACCTTTCCTGGGAAGACGGCACCCCGCTGCCCGTCGACCAACTCCCTCCCGCCCTCAACCGCGAGCCGAGCGTCACCCGCACCAACATCACCGTCGGCGGCCAGGAACCGTTCGACGCCCTCATGCTCTACCTCGCCGGCGCCCTGCCCGGCTTCTGCCGCCTGGAGGTCGACCCGGACGTCAACAGCGGAGTCCTGAACCCACCGCCCCGCCATTGGCCCGGCGCCGCCATCGTCCGCGGTGCCTCCCTCGCCCGGCTGACCCATGAGCGCATCGGCGACGGAGACGACGGCAAGGGCCGGTACGAGTTCGTTATTCACGGCTACGGCGACCAAGGACACCTCGCCGCACAGGAGATGGCCGATCAGGTCGAGCACTGGCAGCACAACCACCGCGGCGCACGCTACCCCCGTATCACCGCCCACCCGGCAGCCGGCCGTGCCCCGGCGGACACGGACCACCAGCCGCACGTGTTCGCCAAGAAGCACACCCTCATCACCCTGGACTGGCCGATCGTCTCCGGCAGCGCCGGGAGCCGCAGCCCCGGATGAGCAGCGGTACCTCCCGCTCTCCCTAGTGTCCTGAGTCGGGAATTCGCTTCGTAAGTCAGTGCTGGTTCGGCATGATGGCCGGGTGGCGAGGACGGGACGGCCGAAGGCCGAGCTGGT